>DATEHP010000366.1:0-19215 GCA_035279505.1 Candidatus Sulfotelmatobacter sp.
CCAGATACCTGGAGTCATTCATGCCAAACGGTTGTGTAGATTGTGAGCCCGGATAGCTCACCACCTTGAACCGTATGGATTCTTTGTCGCCGGTGCCTTCGTTCGATTCTATGTGGGGAGCGAACCAGGCTCCGTTTCCGCTCGAATATCCCGTGACATCGCCGGAAGTGTCCAGGGCGGTACCGCGCGTATCACCTACCTTGAATTCCCAGAAGTCTACGTCTGTCTTTCCTTTGAACCATGCCTGCCAAAAGTCTCGTAAAAAGATCTGCCCGGCAAATAAGCCGTTGTTGCTGATGCCGTTCACCGACTGGCAGCACGTACCGTTGGACGATCCTCCGGGATTCAAGGCAGTGAAGGTGCCGTTCCTCCATACCCAGCCGCCCTCCGAGAATGTGCCGGTTTGGCCGATGGACCAGTTTCCGCCAACGACGCTTCCAGCCTTATTGATGCCCATCGGGATGGTCAAATATATCGTCCGGGGATTGTCGATGGTTTCAATCACACCGGTGTGCAACCAGATGAAGCCGTGCCCTGTGCCATCGGAGTTGGTGTAAAAGCCGACGATATCGCCGAGGTCGTTCACCCCGTTGACTGCCGTGGAGGTGCTGTTATGGACCATGACGGTAGTGAATTGATTATTCACGAGCTTGAATCCTTTTGTCGGACAATTCGGAACGTTCAGGTCGTAATTGGAGCACGCTGTGGTTTGATAAAAACCAACGACCTCCCCTGAGTTGTTGATGCCTCGCGCGACTGTAGCAACGGCTCCCGGCACGTCCACCGGCGCGTAAGTAAACTGTGCCAGGCATGTCGAAGAAAAAGTGAGAAGCAAACCAGACAGCAAAAAGCGGTACATCGGGACCCTCCCAGAGCTTGCCGGAGGTTCGATTACGTCCTAGCCGAGTTGGTTGCCGGGGGCTCAATGCCTGGCGTGCTGTGAGGTATCCTTGGAGCAATTCGATATCTTCGCTCAAGCTTCAGAAGGAGGTAATTCCGATGTTCCTTCGTACTCTCGCTGTCGCGTTGGTAGCTATGTGCTCGCTTCTCGCCTCTCAAACGACCCCACCGCCCGGGCAGGCAACTCCTCAGATCGGCCAACCCGCTCCCGACTTCACTCTTCCCGACTCCACTGGTTCACCGATCAAACTATCCTCTTACAAAGGAAAAGTAGTTCTGCTCGACTTCTGGGCTACTTGGTGCACTGGATGCAAAGTTGAGATTCCTTGGTATGTGGAGTTCCAAAACAAGTACGGGAAAGACGGACTGACAGCCATTGGCGTTTCGATGGATGACGACGGCTGGAAATCAGTGAAGCCATTCCTCGAAGAGCACAAGCTGAATTATCCAGTTGTGATTGCCAACCAAGACCTAGCCAACCGATACGGCGGATTGCCTTCTCTCCCAATGACCTTGCTTATCGACCGCAACGGAAAGATTGCCGAATCACATGCAGGCATGGTGGACAAAGACGCCTTCGAAAATAAAATTAAGGCGCTCCTTCACGAACGTTGATGATCCCGTTTCGGCACTGATCGGATTGGACCACCAAAGGGTGCAGGATCGAGCAAACTATCGGATGCGGGATGGGAAAAGAGACCCCCCGAAATAGCAGGCGAGTCCGCGCCAATAAGTGTGATGACATTCGCAAGTCATCACGCGTTCGTTAGCGACTCATCGCACCTCAAAACTAACCGTCGACCCTGCCGTTACCTTCAGTCCCGCCGGCGGAGCCTGCGACACAATAATGCTTGCCGGAGAAGGCTGCACGGGGGCGGTCGGCGTCACCGCTGGGCCCGTCCCGCTCTGATCCGCAGGCATCTCCACGATCGAAGCCACGCTTACGTTCCCTAACCTGAATCCCGAGTCCTGCAACGTGCGGCTCGCACTTCCCAGCGGCTGGCCAACAAAACTCGGCATCACGTAGGCTTGCGGCTCAGTGCCGCTGCTCACCAGCAGGTTGATCTTCGGCGCCACCAACTGCGTGGCGTTGGCCGTTGGATTCTGCGCCAGTACCTGATCCGCCGGGATCCCCGCCGTCTCCACCTCACCCATCGATGCGATCTCCAGCCCGCGACGCCGTATATTCAACTCCGCCGCGTGTTCGCTCTCTCCCGTCACATCCGGCACCGCGACCCGTGTCGGACCTAAACTTTGCGCCAGACGCACCTGCCACCCCCGCCGCACCTTGGTTCCGGGTAGAGGAAGCTGCGACATGATCCGCCCCTCGGGGATCTGCGCACTGTAATACTGCCGCTCGATCGTCATCTGCAGTCCCAGCCCCGCAGTCGCACGCTCTGCCTCTGACGGCGTCAGCCCCACCAGCGGAGGCACCGCCACCTCCTGCCCATGAATGGCGAATCGCATCGCCGTGAGCCCCGACAGCATGGCCACCACGATCAGCACCAGCGCCAGCATCGCCAATCGAAAAGCAGATTTCATCGCGTCTTTGTCGCGGTTGCTTGTATTTTTGCGTGAGTCATGCTCGTATGTACGCTGCAATGGCGGGGCTTCTGGACCGCCTGCGTCGTGCAGGACTCCAGGGAAAGCGGCCCTTCCGGGCCACAAAACCGGCTCCCTGCAGATACGGCGTAAGCCCGGGCCTATGGGAATTATATTCCGCATGCATCCGCCATGCCTTGATTGCAATCTTAATGAATAGCCGCGTTCTACCAGTGAGGTGCGCTATGCCACAGTTTTCGCAGTATCATATTCCCGTGCGGCCTGTGTTCTCACTTTCGGTCGCTTTTCTGACTGCCTTGGCGGTTGGGTTATTTGGTGCCTTGCCCGCCACTGCCCAGATCAATGGCGCACCCGCTTCGGTGACCTCGCCCGGCTTTGGAGGCCACGCGGTAAACGGCCCCCCTGCCAGCGTCACCTCGCTCGGACCTCAGGGTTACGCTCCACAACATCATCCGCCTCTATCATCGGCGGGCAATGGCTTTCACCACGATGGCGATCGGGATCGTGATGGCCATCGTCACCGCGGCCAGGACTCTAATTTTGTCGGTCCGACCTGGTACGCGGTTCCAGTCCCCTACGCCGTTGAAGGCGCCCCAGCGGACGACCAGCAACAAGAGGCCACCGACGATGACGCCGATTATCAGGGCGGCCCTACAGTCTTCGATCGCCGCGGCTCTGGTCCCCGCTCATACGTGCCTCCGGTGAAGGAGAGTGCGCCGCCGCACTCCGCCGAACGTGCCAGGGAACAGGCTCCTGCCGTAGAGCCAGATCCGCCGTTGCCACCTACGCTTCTGGTTTTCAAGGACGGGCGCACCGTGGAAGTCGCAAATTACGCCATCCTCGGCCAGACCCTGTTCGACCTCACACCCGGACGCCGGCACA
This sequence comes from Candidatus Sulfotelmatobacter sp., assembly GCA_035279505.1. Taxonomy (GTDB): domain Bacteria; phylum Acidobacteriota; class Terriglobia; order Terriglobales; family Acidobacteriaceae; genus Sulfotelmatobacter. Next base: position 3,346 of record DATEHP010000366.1, read on the forward strand.
AATTCGCCATCATGGATCTGGACTTGGAGGCCACCCGCAAGCAGAACGACGAGCGTGGCGTAACCTTCCAACTGCCACAAACGATTCAGGCAAACTAGATCCGCAGTCAACAAGCCAGACGAGGTTGCCCCATCCTTGTCCCGCCGTTCTGTGGCGGGACAGGGTGGGGATTTTGACTTTGTGCTGGGAGTGAGCTCAGGAACAGAGGTGCCCCCAAGCCGCCCAAGACACCGAGCGGCGTTTCTGTCGTCCGGCCGTGCTCTTCTCCAATTTTCATGCTCTAGGGTTGTGCCCCGTTTTCTCGCATGTTTCCCAAGTGATAAGAGAGCTTCTCGCATCCACCTGATAATCCCTTTCCGAACTCGATCGTGGTATAATTTGTTAAGTTCCCAGGGCACATAACATCCTGTAAAAACAACCAGTTACGTGGCTCGAAGAGTGACTGGAATGCCCGTTCAAACGGAACTTGATTTAGCTCACTGCTCGTAGCTCATTGCTCATATGCCTGACGATCAGAATCCAGAACTCCCCTTGACTCCTCCGCCGGGTGGCGATGGTACCGGCCCCGGCGCGCTGAACATTCAACCCGTCAACATCGAAGAAGAGATGCGCCGGTCGTATCTCGATTATTCGATGTCGGTCATCATCGGCCGCGCGCTTCCCGACGTCCGCGACGGACTCAAACCCGTGCATCGCCGCATTCTCTACACGATGCAACAGATGGGCCTGTACCCGAATCGCGCCACGCGCAAGTGCGCCCGCATCGTCGGAGACGTCATGGGCAAGTACCACCCGCACGGCAATCTTGCCGTGTATGACGCTCTCGTCCGCCTCGCGCAAGACTGGTCGATGCGGTACCCCCTGATTTTTGGCCAGGGAAATTTCGGCTCTGTCGATGGAGATCCTCCGGCAGCCGACCGTTATACTGAAGCAAAGCTCGCGCAGGTGTCCACGCCGCTGCTCGAAGACCTCGATAAAGATACGGTCGACTTCCATCCCAACTATGACGGCAGCGAAGTCGAGCCCGATGTTCTGCCCGCGCGCATTCCCAACCTTCTGGTCAACGGATCAGACGGAATCGCGGTCGGCATGGCCACGAAAATTCCGCCGCACAATCTGACCGAGATCGTCGACGCCACCATAACGCTGGTCAACAATCCCAATGCCCAGCTCGCAGAAATTCTGAAGTTCGTCCAGGGCCCCGATTTTCCGACCGCCGGCATCATCCATGGCCGCTCAGGAATTTTCGAAGCCTACCGCACCGGACGCGGGCGCTTCATGATGCGCGCCAAGGCCTCCATCGAAAACATCAACAAAGACCGCCAGTCCATCGTCGTCACCGAAATTCCCTATCAAGTCAACAAATCCGTCCTGATCAAGCGCATCGCACAACTGGTCAACGATAAGGACATCGAAGACATCTCCGACGTACGCGACGAATCCGATCGCGATGGCATGCGCATTGTTGTCGAACTTAAGCGCGGGGTCGAGCCTCAGATCGTCCTCAACCAGCTCTTCAAGCACACCCAGATGCAGGAGAGCTTCTCGATGATCCTGCTCGCGGTGGTCAACGCACAGCCGCGCGAGATGGGCCTTATTCAGGCCCTCAAGTACTTCATCGAGCACCGAGTCGACGTTGTCCGCCGCCGCACCGCCTACCTGCTCGCCAAAGCGAAAGACCGCGAGCACATCCTCGAAGGCTACCTGAAGGCCCTCGATCATCTGGACAACGTCATCGTCATCATTCGCGGCAGCGCCAACCGCGCCGATGCCCGCGAGAATTTGATCCTCTATTTTGGCGGCAAGAAAATCGACATTAACACCACCGGACGCGCGCCTCGGCTCGATCCCGAAAAGCCCTTCAGCGCCAAACAGGCTGATGCCATCCTCGAACTTCAGCTGCATCGCCTCACCAAGCTCTCGATCGATGAAATCTCGAACGAGTTGAAGGAAGTCCGCGACAACATCGCCGAGTACGAATCGATCCTCGGCTCTGAGAAGAAGCTGCGCACCGTCATCATCAAAGAGCTCGAAGAAGTGAAGAAGCTCTATGGCGACGATCGCCGCACCCGCATCGAAGATGAAGCGGCCGAGATCGTCCTCGAAGACCTTATCGCCGACGAGCAGGTCGCGGTCACGGTCAGCCACTCCGGCTACCTGAAGCGCACGCCCATCTCCACCTACCGCATGCAGCGCCGCGGAGGCACGGGCCGCACCGGCATGAAGACGCGCGACGAGGATTTCGTCTCGCATCTCTTCATTGCCAGCACGCACGCTTACATCCTGATTTTCACCAACAACGGACGCGTGTACTGGCTGAAGGTGTACGAAGTCCCCGATGTCAGCGCCGCCGGGCGAGGCAAGCACATCGGCAACCTCGTCGGCCTGCAACCGGGCGAAACGGTGAAGACTTTTGTCGCGGTGCGCAATCTCGAGGAAGAGAACAAGTACGTCTTCTTTGCGACGCGCAACGGCACCGTCAAGAAATCGGAAGTCCGTGAATTCATGCACGTGCGCTCCAATGGCATCAACGCCATCGGAATCGACCAGGGAGACGAACTCGTTGCCGCCCGTATCACCGATGGCAACCAGATCATCTTCCTCGCCAGCCACGAAGGCATGGCCGTTCGCTTCGACGAAAGCCACGTGAGACCAATGGGCCGCAGCGCGTTTGGTGTCAGAGGCATCGATCTAGCCAAGGGAGACTACGTCGTAGGCATGGCGACCACGGTGAAGCCGGGCACAACCACGGACCACGTAACGACAGCCGCCTCGGCTGTCTCGCAAGCCCTGAGCGAAGAGAAGGGGAGCGACTCTGCTGAGCCCGAAGCCATCGACGTAGCCGTCAAAGGCGACCTGATCCTCTCCGTCACCGAAAACGGCTTCGGCAAGCGCACTCCCGCTGACGAATATCGCTTAATTAACCGCGGCGGCAAGGGCGTCATCAACGTGAAAACGACCGAGCGCGTCGGCAAAGTTGTCGCCATCGCCCAGGTCGATGAAAACTCGCAAGTCATGCTGATCAGCCACTACGGCAAAATCATCCGCATGGATTCGACCACAATCCGCGAATCCGGCCGCAACGCCCAGGGCGTCCGCCTATTGCAGATGGAACCGGGAGACCGCGTAGCGGCCGCAGTAGTAATCGCCCCAGAAGTAGAACCAAACGGAGGCAACGGCGGCACCCTGATCCAGTAGTGATGCTGTTAGGGCGGACGCCTTCGTCTGCCCCACCTCATTTTCGAAAGTAAGTGCAAAGTGGGTGCCCCAGCGTCTCGCTGTTGTTGCGAGGCGTGGGAGCTCGACAGAACGACATCGAAGGGTCCCCGCGCGAAGCCCCGGTCTCTGACGCATCAATCATATACACGATCATCTCTATTCTTCCGCCTCTTTCGGCGTAGAATGCGTCTGCCTTATTCGCAAGCGACAAACTGCTCCAAAGGAGGACGTAAATGCGACGTTCACTGTTGACGATTGCAGTTGTTGTGGGGATGATCGCGACTTGGTCCCTCGGACGGCTTCAGGGACAGGCGCAAGGTGACAAAGTCATCTTCGTTTCTTCCAGCCATGCAACCTACACCGCAATGCAGCCAGGGAACACGGCTGTTACAGCCGCAGCTGTCTGGGGCGACGCCAACGCTGGCGCGCACGGAACATTTAGCAAGTTTGCGCCCGGATACGACGCGGGTATGCACACTCACACCAACGATGTCTGGATTGTCGGCGTCAAGGGTGCCTATCTATACAAAGACGAAGCGGGCGAGAAGCGTATCGGCCCAGGCGACTTCCTGCGAGTGCCCGGAGGACACAAACACTGGAGCGGTGGAGATAAGAAGGAGGGCGCCATTTTTTACGAAGAGTCTTCCGGCAAGTTCGATTTGATTCCCGCAAAATAATCCCGGTTTTGTGTAGGGGCGGACGCCTTCGTCCGCCCCCGGCGCAAAGCGCCGGTAAGTAAGCCTGCAGTTATTCCGCTCCACGATACGAGAGGTTTGGGTCCGTGGAATCCCACCCTTGCGCCAAGAACGCGCAAGGATGGGGCAGCCGGCACCGAAGCCGAACTTTCCGCCTCTACTCATACCACTCGATCCAGAAAACAGGGGACAGACGAGAAAACAGGGGACAGACGGGACGTTCCTGTGCCTATAGAGAATATGAATTCATTTCCTGTATCCGTGATCCTCGCATTTCAAGCGTGCCTCCGGCACGCAGTTGGTATTGTTCGGGAACGCCTTCCCGCCAGTAAACTGGCGGGCTATTTTCGGGGATCCCTACGGGATCGTTAGCAGGTTTCTCGCGCACTCTGCGACGGGCGGGTAACAGGATTGCCGTGAAAATTTCTGCCAGCGGCCGCAGTGGCGTCAAGGAGTACAGGGATCCTTCGTCGGGCAAAAGCCGCCATTCTCAGGATGACAGCGCTAGGAGTTGGCCCCACGGTCCTCAGCGGCTAAAGCCGAATCGGGGTTGCCCCGCTGTTGGCACGGTTTCACTCGTGCCCTTCCCGGTTCTTCTACGTCGACTACTCACCCCACCAGCGAAGGACCGGCGCTTTGCGCCGGGGGCGGACGAAGGCGTCCGCCCCTGCACAAGTCCTACTTGGTCGAGGTTGCTCGCTGGTTTTTGACTTCGAGCTCGTTCACCACCTGCTTCACGTTCGGCACTTGCTGCGCCAGCTTCTCCATGCTTGCGCGCTGGCCTTGGGAAGGAACGTTGCCTTTCAAAGTCACCACTCCGTTATTCACGTCATAGCGCACAGCTCGATTCATCCTGTGCTCCACGAGCATCGCTTCAAGATTCTTGTCGATACCGGCATCAAGGTTCGAGTCAACTTTCTTGGCCGTGCCTTCATCACCGTTCGGACGTACTCCGATCTCGTCCGCCACGACGGCCGAGCCCGCCGAGGACTTGGCGATCGATTCTGCACGTCCTTTGTCCTCGTCCGTCGCAACATTGCCCGTCAACGTCACGACGTTCTTGTCGCGATCCTGACTCACATGCACAGCCGACAGTCCAGCACTGTCCAACGCATGACGGATGTTGTCCGTAACATCGGGAGCTTTTGTATTCGAGCAGGCGAGTGTAATGGCCAGCGCTATTCCTATCAGTAAGCTATTGAGTGATTTCATAAATTATTTTTCCCCTCTTCCGGCGGAGCGGATCCAAATGCCCCGATCCGGCTGATCCGAGCGCATTGTCATCTTGAGCCGAGCACTCGCTTTCAACTATCAATTGCAGAATGTAGAACGCGGTAAGTGGTCCATTAAGGAAAAAGCGAACCAACCGCTCAAGTGGACCGTAGAGCTCCACAGATTTTTGTGTAGGGGCGGACGCCTTCTCCGCCCTCGCGAAGCGAGCGCTATGTTTCGCGCATGTAAGGGGTCTGGTTCCGTGGGATCCCACCCTTGCGCCGGGAATGCACAAGTATGGGGCACCCGGCTCCCGCGACGCTCAATCCCAATTCTCCTTGGCTCCGCCCTCTGCCGTATAGAATTCGTCCGCTTTACGCCGAATCGTTCTCATCCAATCCTGTCATCCCGAGGGAAGCGCCTGCGTTTCACTCTTCCCAATTCTTGGGTGGCCCACTCAAGCCTGACTTTGGCTTGAGTGGGGCAGTTCCGTCGCGGAGACAACTTCCCGCGAGTTCCCCGGCAACACCCTCCACCTGTTGCGCATCGCCCGTCCCCCGTATTATCGTTCCCGCTTGTCCCGAACTCCGGTTCGAAAGCAAACTCGAGCTTACCTATGACCTTCTATCACTTGCTCGCCCTCGTCCCCATCTCGGTGCTCGTCTTCACCCCAGCCGACGACCTCCCGTCCCCACCGGTCGCCAAAAAGATCCCCCACGTCACCGAAATCAACGGCCACAAGCTGACCGACAATTATTTCTGGCTGCGCGAGAAATCCAACCCCGAGGTCCGCGCCTATCTCGAAGCCGAGAACGCCTACACCGATGCGGTGATGAAGCCTACCGAAACACTCCAGAAAAAGCTCTACGACGAGATGCTCAGCCGCGTAAAAGAGACGGATGTTGAGGTCCCCTACAAAGAGGGTGACTTTTTCTATTACATCCGGACCGAAGCCGGCAAACAGTACCCCATCCGCTGCCGCAAGAAGATCAGCGCCGATGCCTCCGAAGAAGTTCTCCTGGACGTAAATGAACTAGCCAAGGGCCAGGCCTTCATGACGGTGCAGGCCTTTGCAGTCAGCACTGACGGAAATCTTCTGGCCTATAGCTACGACAACACGGGATTCCGCCAGTTCAATCTCGCGGTGAAAGATCTCCGCACCGGCCAAACACTCACCGATCATGCCGAGCGCGTCGGCTCCGTTGTTTGGGCCAACGATAATCGCACCATCTTCTACACCCAGGAAGACGCCGTCTCGAAGCGGCAGTTCCGCCTCTATCGCCACACGGTCGGATCATCCGATCCCGACACTCTGGTCTATGAAGAGCCCGACGAGAAATTCACGGTTCGCGCTTTCAAGACGCGCAGCGAGGCGTACATCATCCTGGAACTGCGCAGCCACACGACCAGCGAAGCGCGCTATATCCCCGCCAAGGATCCGGCAGCGGATTGGAAAACCATCGAGCCCCGCAAGCAGGGCGTCGAATACTACGCCGACCACAATGCCGATTCTTTCTACATCCGGGCCAACGACACAGGACGCAATTTCCGGCTCGTGACTGCTCCCGTCGCCGATCCCGGCAGCAAAAACTGGCATGAGGTCATGGCGCACAATGCGGCCATCATGCTCGATGAATTGGATATGTTCAGGAACTTCCTGGTCCTGTACGAGCGCGAAAATGGTCTGCCGCAAATCCGCGTCGTCGACCTCCGCAACGGGCACTCCCGACGCCTCTCGTTCCCCGAACCTGCCTATGATGTCCGGCCCTACACGAACCGCGTATACGACACCTCGGAATTTCGCTACGCCTACGAGTCCCCCATCACTCCCGCTTCGGTCTTTTCCTACGACATGGAAACGGGCGCCTCTCAGTTGTTGAAGCAGAAAGAAGTCCCCGGCGGATACGATCGCAACAAATACGAAGTCGAGCAGATCTATACCACCGCTTCCGACGGCACAAAGATCCCAGTCTCCGTGCTGCATCTGAAGGGCGCGAAGCTCGACGGCACCGGCCCTCTCTATCTCTACGGATACGGCTCTTACGGCTTCTCGCTCGACATGTGGTTCAGCTCCAATATCTTCAGCCTGGTCGATCGCGGAGTGGTTTATGCGGTCGCCCACATCCGCGGCGGAGGCGAGATGGGCAAAGCCTGGCACGACGCAGGCAAAATGATGAACAAGAAGAACACCTTCACCGATTTCACTGCGGTCGCCGATGACCTCACCAAGCGCGGATACGGATCAAAGGACAAGCTGGTCATTGAAGGCGCCAGCGCCGGCGGCTTGCTGATGGGCGCAGTCCTTAACATGCGCCCCGATCTGTTTCACGCGGCCGTAGTCAAAGTTCCGTTTGTCGATGTGATGAACACCATGCTCGACGAATCCCTGCCGCTCACAGTGGGGGAGTTCGAAGAATGGGGAAATCCGAAAGAGAAGCAGGCCTTCGATTACATGATCACCTACTCGCCCTATGACAACGTGGAGGCGAAGGCGTATCCCAACATGCTGGTCAAAACCTCGTTTAACGACAGCCAGGTAATGTACTGGGAGCCTGCGAAGTACGTAGCCAAGATGCGCGCCACGCGCACCGATCACAACACCCTGATCTTCAAGACGAATCTAAGCCCGGCAGGCCACGGCGGCGCCTCGGGAAGATATGACCGCCTCCACGAAGCCTCCTTCGACTACGCCTACATCCTCACCCAAATGGGAATCAAAAACTGATCATGTAAGACTTGATTGTGTAGGGACGGACGCCCTCGTCCGTCCCGCGGGCGAAGCCCGCGTTCAACCGCGTCCATCGGATCGAGGTCCCGCGTCCTCTTTGCCCTCTGTGGTGAATGCTCCTCAAATCAACCCTGCCTTCAGCCTCCGCAAAAAATCCTCCCCATCCGCCTTCGCCCGAGCCAGGGTCTTCGGATCACCCCGATACTCCAGTTCGACTTCCTGCAAAAACAACTCGACCGCGTCCTTCGGCTTGAACCCCTGCGTGACCAGCCTCCGGATACGCCCCGTAAAGCTGTCCTGCCCCTCCACCATCTCAAGCCGCGTCAAGTGGTCCGCGCATTTGTGCTCACGGAACTTCGCCGCCGCCAGCCGGTCATAAGCCGTCCGCGCATCCGCCTCGCTCAGCAGCGTCGGCAACGGATAATTCCACTCGCATTGCGAGCAGGTCCATCCCTGAAATGTCCGGTTAGAGGTCCAGATTAACTCGCGGGCAGTCTTCTCTTGCAGCGACCGATGGTCTTCACTTCCGTAATTCACGACGAAGCCACTCCCGCACCCAGCACTAGCGTGGCCCACGATAAATTGTTGCGGTCAATGGTAGCGCGTGCCGAGCCGCTTGCAAACTACCAAGAACGGTTCCGTGTAGGGACGGGCGCGCAGCCTGCCCTGAGCGCAGTCGAAGCGTCCGTCCCGCGAACGAAGCCCGCGTCCAGCCCACCTCAAGTGAATCGACTCACGACGGGATCGATGCCAGACGGTGAAAGAACGGCGCTTCAGCGCCGCGTTCAGGCAGAAAGAGAATTGGGCTCTCGCCCCGCGGAACTACTTCGCGAAATAATAATCGAACGACTTCACCGCCGTGAACTCATCGTCGCGAATATCGAACACCGTGTACAGCTTGGTCACGTGTAGCACGTCGTGCACTTTCTGCGTGAGGTTCAGCAGCTTCAACTCTCCCCCGGCATTGCGCACCGTGGTGAACGCTCCCACCAGTTCACCTACGCCGGAGCTGTCGATGTAGTCCAGATCTGCCAGATTGAGGATGATCTTCTTCTTTCCATCAGCAATGAGGTTGCGCACGGCGTCCCGCAGCAGGTGAATCTCATCTCCCAGTACGATCCGGCCCCGAATATCGAGAATGCTGACGTGAGCGACTTCCCGCGGTTCGATAAGTAGCGGCATGAAGGACGGGCACACGCCCGCTGGCGGGAATAGTAGTTCCTCCCTCCAGCCAAGTCAATGTTTTGGGCAGCACCAGTCGGTTCACGGAGAATGTGAGGACAGTCGCCCTCGGCTGTCCAGCGAAGCCCCGAGCGCATCCGAACGGTTCGTCCCGCACACGCGAAGCCAAGCGCCCCCACCCGCCAATCCTTGTCATTCTCCGACCTTCCCAACCCTTTGTCATTCCGACGAGGCGCGCTGCGCCAAGGAGGAATCCGCTGTCCTCCCCCTCCCCGTACCTCGCCCGACCAGTCCCCGAGCCTACACAATAGCTGCGAAGTGTAGAGCCAAATAGCCCGCTTGCAACCACGGCTCGTGTAGGGACGGACGCATTCGTCCGTCCCGCGGGCAAAACCCGCGTTCAACCGCACCCGTCACCACGAATCTCAAAAGAGGTTCCTTAGCCCGGAAAAGCGCTTCGGCGCCATAAAGAAAGGAAGGAAAGATGGAGCTTCAGGAATGCGCCCCGTGCGCCCGCCCGTCCAACTCCATGCCTGGCAGCGACACGTTGTCCCGGATCTCCTGAATGGGCGACGTCACGATCGGCATCGGATACTGCGGATGCCGGAACTCCAGATGCATCCCCCGCCCCACAAACTGCAGCTTCAGCATCGACCCGCCCCACGTCGAGCCCGAGATCGCCACCTGCACCGGCTCCGGACAAAACTCCGGATGCCCCGACAGCAGCGCCTCGCTTCCACCCAGCAACACCGCCTTGTAGCAGTGATGCATCGTCTGAATCTCCAGCACCGTCGACGGCGGTAGATCGTTCAGAAACACGCCGCCTTCGATCTCCGACTGGATGATCCCGCGGTTCACTTCATCTGCGAGGTTCGGGTGGGGGCTAAACATACAACCGTCGGACTTTAGGGTACCGGGTTTCCTCCGGCGGGACAAGGGTCCCCTTGGACGAAGCAGCAAGCGGAAGGGCACGCCCTTTAGAGGAAGCAACCCTCCGCGAGGTTGCAGACTTTGTAAGCCCGCCCAACGGAGTTGCGCGCCGCCCAGGGCAATTCCCATGTGGGGACAGCCGCCTCCGGCTGTCCAGCGAAGGCGAAGCCAAGCGCCCCCAACCCCGAACCTTGTCCTCAGAACACCATCGAGACTTGGAATCCAGCGTGGGAAGAACGGGGTGCCATCGGCAACATCAAAACGGCGGGCACTCGACGCCCGACGGATGTCCAATGTGAGCTACAGGAAAACACCGACGTAGCAAGATAGGCTGGGATCCAGCAAGGTCGTCGGGAGGAGGAAATGTTTGAAACCAACGATTTGATGGAAAAGACCCAGTGGCAGAAGTACGCGCTCTGTTTCGCCGTCGGCTGCCTGGTTACGGCTCTGATCTCCTATGCGTTTGTCACACCCGTTATAAAGCGTGCGGCCGCTCGGTCCGCCGAAAAGGCCGCGCTACTGAAATTCAACGCGGAACTGGAAAAAAATCCGGTGCAAGCTCAGCTCGAAAGCACGAAGGCGGATTTGCAGACTGCCGCCCAGGAGCGGGACGCCTGCAAAGCCAGATTTGATCGCCAGACGATCCTCTACGATAACAGCATCGCCGTCGACCCTGAGAAGATATGGATTATCCCTGCCGACGTTGAACCGATCGTCATCGGCGATCATGCCGTCACTTACACGCACTATGATCTGAACACAAAGCGCGAGACGGTCCGCTTCCATCCTAAACGGCAGTAGCCGAGAGGCGATCAGGTCGCGAGCCGAAACAAAAGGCCTATGCGGGTCCGGCGAAATAGTGTACGATCTCTGCCGCTTTGATGTGACAACGGAGGTTCTCATCCGATGCCAACGCCCTGGCTCAAGCGAATCGCAAGCACGGGACAACTGACCGTCTTCAATAAAGCGGGCGCGTGGAAAGATTCGGTCGATAAAGCTATCGGAAGTTTTAACAGTCTAGCGTTTGGCGTGACCCTTGTCGCCGGCAAGAAGGAGTCGTCTGCAGATATCGTTGTGATTCTGGCTCATGGACACGAAACATATAGACATGGGCCTGACACAACCGAAACCACGGAAGATTTTACGGTGGAGCGTCTTCACGGTGAAACCCGCACCCTCATCGATAAAAGACTCAACGCAATATTCTTTGCGGCGGTGTTCCTGCCCGGCAAGACCAAGAAGCCCACGAAGGGCCAGAAGGAAGTAATCATCGTCCACGAATTCATTCATGCTTGCGGAGTAGAAGAACATGAAACGACGTCTACTGGTGGGATCATGTACGACATCATGACGCCAACCGGCAATGGGCTCAAGGAAGCTACGCCTGACGGGACAGAGATGCCGCCGATTCGGGTGGGCCCGAAAACCTTGTGCAGAATGCAAATGCTGTGGGCCGGCGCAAAGGCTTGCAATCCTTGACCCCTTCCGCAGGGCCGATGGTGCAGGTCGCTAGATCAGATCATCAAATCTATTGATGGGCATTCTCATCATGAGCACCATGTCGAGTGTCAGAACTGGTCACTGGTCTGATAAATAGGTTCGGGAAGGGCACGGCTTCCAGCCGTGCCGTAGAAGGCAACAAAGACGCGGGCTTTAGCCCCCTGGGTTCGCTCGCTTTCGTGGCACAACCATTTATGAGACGAGTTCTCATTGCTCCACGGCCAATTCCTGAGTCAATACTTGCCTGTCGGTTTTGTGGAAGAGTTGCTTATAAATGGATCCGTGCAGACGGTCCCAGGCTTTCTGTTCAGCCAGAAACCTGGCTTCTTCGATTTCCATCATTTCCTCGTAGGTCATTTGCTCGCCCCCACCCACAACCTACCAATTCCGCAAGCAAGTCCACATCGCTCGATGGTGGTGTTCCAGCTTGCTAAAAAGTGGGGTTTACCCTTTCGTACCCTTGTCCAAGGAACAAAAGAAATCGGCTTGACTCCGACCAGCCTTTTCATGGACGGCGACTCAGAACCCGTGTCCCCCTTCCCCCCGGTCCGCACCACACGCGTCCCCGCATCACCCTGCTAGAATAGGAAGAAGGGGTTCTACCCAAGCATGCCAGTACCCGTATCTCAAATGTGGACCGTGGCGAGCTATGTCATCGGTCAAAAACTCGCCGGACGCAAGCAATATCCGCTTGTCCTGATGCTCGAGCCCCTGTTCCGCTGCAACCTGGCTTGCGCCGGATGCGGCAAAATTCAGTACCCCGCCCACATCCTCAAGAAGGATCTGAGTCCCGAAGAATGCTTCCGCGCCGTCGACGAATGCGGCGCCCCCGTGGTCTCGATCCCCGGCGGCGAGCCCCTCATGCACCCGGAGATCGACCAGATCGTCGAAGGCCTCGTCGCCCGCAAGAAGTACATCTATCTCTGCACCAACGCTCTGCTGCTGAAAGAGAAGATCCACCTCTTCAAGCCCAGCAAATATCTAACATTCTCCGTCCACCTCGACGGCCAGCGCGAAGAGCACGATCTCGCGGTGTGCCGCGAAGGCGGTTACGACATCGCCGTCGACGCCGTCAAAGAAGCCCTGAAGCGCGGCTTCCGCGTCACGACAAATACGACTCTCTTCGACGGTGCCAATCCGAAATCCGTCCGCGCCTTCTTCGACGAAATGATGGACCTGGGCGTCGAAGGCATGATGCTTTCTCCGGGATACTCCTACGACAAGGCTCCTGACCAGAAGCATTTCCTGGGCCGCGCCCGCACCCGTCGCATGTTCCGCGCGATCCTTTCGAACCGCAAAAAGACCTGGCAGTTTAATTTGTCGCCGCTCTTCGCTGAATTCCTGATGGGCAAGCGCACCTACCCTTGCACTCCTTGGGGAATGCCGACCTACAACGTCTTCGGCTGGCAAAAGCCGTGCTATCTCCTGCAAGACGGCTACGCGGAGACTTTTTCAGAATTGTTGTCGACCACGGAGTGGCAGAACTACGGCACCGAATCAGGCAATCCGGCCTGCGCCAACTGCATGGTCCACAGCGGCTACGAAGCCAGCGCGGTGAACGCCACATTCAGCTCGCTCGGCGGATTCCTGGCCACCGTGAAAGCCACTTTGTTCACCAGCTACAAAGATGACGAAGCCCTGCGCATGCTAGACGAACCCCAGGCCCCGGTGAACCCCCTGATTCAAATCAGCCCCACGGCGGAATCGCTCCATGAATCCCGGGCGTAGCGAGTTGAAGTTCTTAAGAAAGGTCGAGGCCGTCTTCTCGATCCGCACTCGCGGTACCGTGATTGCCCCAATCTGGATATCAGATCTCAAGGTTCGAGTCGGAGAATGTCCCAGTAGGGACATCTGAAAATAGCCCGGCGTTTCAAACGCCGGGTAGGCACGGAGAAAGTGATTCTGTCCCATAGGGACGGCTGAAACGCTCGCCGGACACTGAACGATTGGCGAAGCGGCGAGAGAATACAGCCCACGGCGCAAGCCGTGGGAACAGCATTTAAACAGACCGCAAGCCCCGCAGGGGCGAAAGAAATCACCCGCATCGGGCAAGCGCTCATAGCTCATAGCTAAAACCCATGACCGGCAAAGAAGCAGGCCACACCGACCAACATCCCCCACACCTCAACCCCGATGCGCTCGAAGTCGCCCCCGGCACTCAACACGAAAATCTGGAAGGCTGGATCCCCACCGTAGCCAGCGACGAAGACCTCCGCCAGGCGCTGGAAAAAGCCTTCGACTATCGCGGTGACATCACCATCACCCGCAAAGACGGATCCAAAATCGAAGGCTACGTCTTCGACCGTCGCACCGCGCAAACACTGAAAGACTCTCTGGTGCGCCTGTACCCGAAGAATGCAAACGAAAAAATCTCCATCTCATACTCAGACATCGCCGCTCTGGCCTTCAGCGGACGCGACACCGCCGCCGGCAAATCCTGGGAAGCCTGGATGAAAAAATATGCCGAGAAAAAAGCCGCCGGCGAAAAAGACCTCAGCCTCCACCCCGACCCCCTCGAATAGCCACATCCAACATTCGTCATCGAAAACCTTTGTCATCCTGAGGCGCTGTTCTTTGGCGCCGAAGGACCTATGCATTCCCGCTCGTCATCTCCAAGTAAAGGTGGAAGAGCCCGTTTTAGCACCGCGAAAGAAGGGCGTGGACGGACTTTTAGACAAAGAAGCCCGGCCCTAAGACCGGGCATGGCGTTCCTTACTCCACCGTGACCTGCACTCCATTGGAATCCGCCGCCTTCCAGTCGTAGCCGCCAAGATACCTCGCGTGAATTAAGTTGTGGCCACTGGGAAGAATCACAGGCAACGTGAAAACAGGATTCCCCCCGTTGCCTGTGGTCAGGAATCCCGAACCGAGCCGCCGCAGTGCTCCGCCGTCGACCGAGTCAAAAAACACGACTTCGCCGTATGGCACAGAGATCGCGGGATTCGACGGCAGGCCCACGGTCGAAACCGTCAAGCTGGTTTCAGTTCCGGCGGCCACTTGACTCGCAGCGGCCCCGAGCGTGACAGTCGGCGTCGCCGGGTTCACATTCGTCACGATGAACGAGCTGTCGGATGCGGTGTAGTTCGAATCGCCGGAATATGCCGCAACAATGCCGTTCTTGTTGGCAAAGGTCCAGTTTAGAGTGATGCTCGCCCTGCCGTTGCTCAAGCTGACCGGATCCGCAAACGGTCCGCTATTCTCTCCGATCAGCTGCACCGTGCCCGTGGGGACGGTCCCTCCGGCCTTCACAGGTTTCACAGTGACCGAGTATCGCACCGAATCTCCAACGTTTACCGTTCCCGCGGACTGCGTCAGGATGACTCGATTGGCCGCTCCTGCGGCTGCGTTCACACTTACGGCAGCACCACGATTGGCAAATATACCCAACCCCAGCGGCAGGTTATTGGCGTCGCCGGAATAGGCAATCTGCAAATTGTGAAATCCGACTTTCAAATCCGAAAACGTATAGGGAATTTGCGCCAGCCCGGAGCCGAACAATCCGTTCTCTTGCAACGGAATCTGACTTGCGACCAGCTTGCCGTTATCGTAAACGTTAACCGTCCCTGTCGCGGGCAGCATCCCCGGCGATCCCACGACGAACTGCACTCGCACGGGTGAGCCGACGGTAATAGAGCCCGGGAATGGAGACCCGTAAGCGTTCGGTAAAACTTTATTGACAATGACTGCAACCGCCTTCGAGAACGAAGGGCCAAAACTCTTGTCGCCGCTGTAAAGAACTTTGATGGAGTGATGGCCGACGAGCAGTCCGCTACTCAGAACGTTGTCGACCTGCGCCCACCCGCTGCCGCCCTGATTGAGCGGGAAGGTGCCTAGCTTGACCGAGTCATCGAGGAGGATGGTCGCTTGCCCGGTGGCCGATCCAATGCCCGACTTTCCTGCCACGTTGAACTGAATCGCGACCGGCTGGCCGTAATTGACGGGCCCAAACAGAGGCACGACAATCCCCGCCAAATTGATCTCCCATCCAGCTGCAGTGACGACGGATGGTTCCGGCGTCACGTGAATCGACACCGCGGAAGAATCACTCCCGCCGAACATCGCGTCCCCAGCATAATGCGCCTTGATGCTATAGGAGCCACCTTCGAGGCCATTGACCCCGCCGGAAAAGCTTCCGCCGGCGAGGTTCCCTCCGAAAACAGAACCATACTTCTCACTGACGACAGAAAAATCCCCACTCGGCGCTCCCACGCCAGAAAGAGGCTGTACCGCCACGTTCAGCGGAAACGGCGTTCCGTGCTGAACCGTAGTCGCGGTCGCGGACAAGGTAGTCGCCGAGCCGAGTTTCTTTGCCGAACTCCAGGCGTTTACCAGGTTCGACGCATTGACCGACCCCAGTCCAGTTCCCATGTCGTAGCCCCATCTCGCTTTGAAGCCTGGTTGTCC
>DATEHP010000367.1:0-10798 GCA_035279505.1 Candidatus Sulfotelmatobacter sp.
TGGTGCACCGGCCGACGCGGTCGCTGATCACCACGAGCGCGGTCGCGCTCGAAGTGGCGATGATTTTGCTTGTCGTCGCGGTCTTCTACGGTTATCTGACCGGGTCAAAAGAGAGCCAGCTTGGCGTCGGAGCGGATGTGATGGTGACCCCGCCATCGTCGGCAATGCTGCCGGGTATGTCGGGCGCGGCGATTCCAGTGAAGGTGGGAGACATTCTGCGGAAGATGCCGCACATTACCGTCGCCGCACCGGTCATCTGGGCCTTCAGCCAGAAACCTTTGGAGATCGTTTACGGCATCGACCTGGCGACCTATGATGGCCTCCCTCCCAAGTTCGTGTATCTTTCGGGCGGTCCATTCCAGGGGCCCAATGACGTGATCGTTGATGATTACTACGCCGGGATGAATCACAAGAAGGTTGGCGACACGATCGAGGTTTTGAATCATTCGGTTCGGGTTTGCGGCATCGTTCCGCACGGAAAAGGCGGACGGAAGTTTCTTCCGCTAACCACCATGCAGGAAATAATCAGTTCGGAAGGGCGAGCGTCAGTCTTTTACCTCAAACTGGATGACCCAGCGAGCATCGATGCGGTCGCAAAACAGATCAAGGAACGGCCTGGGATGGAGCAGTATACGGTGCGTTCGATGGCGGAGTACCTGTCGATGATGACACCGGACAATCTGCCGGGTTTCAATGTGGCGATTGAAATTGTGATTGGAATCGCCGTCATCGTTGGATTTCTGGTGATTTTTCAAGCGATGTACACGGCGGTGATGGAGCGCACGCGCGAGATCGGGATTCTTAAGTCGCTGGGTGCGACGAAGTTTTACATCGTGAATGTAGTGCTGCGGGAGACCTTGCTGCTCGCGATTGTGGGGATCATCGCGGGGATCATCATCAGCCTGGTGACGCGGCGGGTGATTATGTTTGAGCGCCCGGTGCAGAGACTGTTCTGGAGCAACTGGTGGGTGTTACGGGCTACCGTGATTGCGACTGTAGGCGCCGTGCTGGGGGCTCTATATCCGGCATTCAAGGCGGCGCAGAGAGATCCTATTGACGCCTTGGCGTACGAGTAGGTCTTCTGAATTTCCGATTGTAAGAAATTCTGATTTCTGGTAGCATGCGCCATAGTGTAGGAGATGCTATGGCACGCGAATATGCTCGGCTGCGGGAACGGAACCAAGTGACATTACCGGCGTCGGTGGTGGAGCAAATGGGGCTGAACCTGGGCGATATTGTTGAATTCTCAACGAACGGCAAGGGTGGAGTGCAGCTACACCCGGCGAGGATCGTGAAGGTCGGCTCGGCGGAAGCGCGGCAAGAGGAAAATGCGGCGAAGGAGGACATCCAAGAGGGCCGGTACACGCTGATTCGCAGCATTGGCGACTTTCGCAAGCACGTGGAAAAGCTGCGCAAGGGCGAGGCTCCGGGTGTGGCAGAGCCGGAAGCGGAGCACTTGACCGAGTCGCAGCGTCACGACGTCGAGGCGCTAGTGCAAACGATGCTGATGAAGCTATTATCCAGCGTGGTGGAGACACCTCGGAGTTCCCGCAAGCGTCATGAAGAGAGAGTTACGCAGCGCCGGCAAGTTTGATCGCAAGCTGGCGAGTCTGTTTGAGGCGCTGGAGGGCCGGGAGAAAGAACTGCAAGCCCGGATCGACGAAGTGGTGAAGGGGCTGCTCGACGGCAGTATCACACGGGCTCCTGAACATCATCCCACCGACGATACCTGCTGCCTTCCCCTCATCGGTCATTTCACGGTCGTGTTCCGTCCTGACAAGTCGGTACCCGATGGGCAGGACGAGGCCGGACGAAACATTACGAACTTTGCCGGCGCGACGAGGTTTGATTTGCTGAACATCGAAGAAGAGCGGGATTAGTGGCTACCACTTAGAAATCAAATCCATCAGGAATCCGAGCGTGATCAGGCCAAAACCGATGCGGCCTGCGGCAGCGACTCTGCGGGCGAATAATAGCTGCAACGCGTAAGCCGAAGTGAGGATTTTGTCATTGTCGTCGACGTAGACACCCTGCGCCTTCTGGACGGCCTCCCGCACCGATTCCTTTCCGCGTTCGGAGCGGGCACGGCGCACGGCGAAGAGGGCGTCCAGAGACAGGATTGCGCCTCCGAGAAATCCGCAAATAGAGGCAGCGAGCTCATATGTGTGTTTGGTCATGGGACCTCCGGGAGTGGAGCGGGTTGCTATTTCGGGGTTACTTGGTCTTTTTGGTCGGTTTCGGTTTTAGCGTCTTGGCGTAGGAATAACTTAGCTCGAGGTACTTCTTCAGTTCGTTCGTTTTGGGCAAGAGGTCGTCGGGGACGGCGACATATTCCTTCATGACTGTGCCGTAGGCCTCGAACAAACTTGTCTTGTACTTTTTGAGGAATTTCTCGCGCTCGTCTTCGGGCAGACGGATAGCCAATCTCGACTGATGGAGAAGCGTGAACATGTTGCCGTTGAACGAGGTGTAGGGATTGGCGTCGCCCTTGCGCTCAATTTCCGGGATTATTGCAATGAGCTTGTCGTAAAGGGCTTCGTTCGGCGTGGTTTTCTTCGCTGCGGGCATGATGGTACGCCTCGTCGTGGAGAGTTTCTTTCGCCCCTTCAGGGCTTGTTCGAGCCTGAAATGGCACACCCATGGCTTGCACCATGGGCTGCATTCTATCGCCGCTCGCGGCTTGTAACCTCGAGCAATTGATACAGAACCGAATCAGGAATGACTCGCCAGACCCTAGATGCGGCCTGCACTACGGCTGGATAGCCATGCTTACCTTCTAGAAAGCAGCTTATCGTCCCAGATACGTTACGTGAACGTAAGTGCCCAGGCGTACGTTGTAAGCGAGATACCAGCCATCGTGGTCGGGGTCTTCGTAGATGACCACGTCGTCGCGGTCCCAATACCAGCCGTCGGCATAGGCAAGGTCAAACGGGGCGACACCGAAGTAGAAGCCGCGAAACCAGAAACGGCGGGGATCCCCACCCTCAATGCGCCACCTATGTCCGCGACCGAAGCCACCTTGAAAGCGGCCGTATTGCCATGGATGGTCGAGGTGGAAGCGATCGTCCTCCCGCCGCCAATCGTGACCGACCCATTCGCCGTTGCGGTGCACGTGCGGGGCTTCCGGATGGTCGTCGCGGTCCCTATAGGAACGTCGGTCGCGGTCGTCGTGGTGGTCGTCGTGCCGGTCGGCGTCGTGCATGTCTCGAAAGGGCTGTGGGCCGTGGTGAGGAACATATCCACCGCCGACGTCGTGGTGGCGGTCGTCTCGATCGTGGTGGTCGTCTCTTTGGGCGAGGACCGGCAGGGAGAGAATGAGGGTGGCGGTGAGGATACCCGCGAGTCGTTTCATTAAGAAAACCTCCGAGGCATACGTTACCACCACGGCGACTTTGGCAGAGATCGAGAAGGCCGTCACGGTAGTAACCGTGCGTTGACAATCGCCAACGAGGTCCGGTACATTAAAGTCTTTAGCAGTAGTGTGGTTGCCCGCCTGATGGTCCTGGCGTCCTCGTCAGGGGAATCAACGAGCGGTTTTCTTTCGCAGCCTTTTTCAAATCTGGGAGAGTTCCGATGTCAACGTATTTCCCCAAAGAGGGGGAAATTGTGCGCAAGTGGTACGTCGTGGATGCGAGCGGGCAGACGCTCGGGCGCCTGGCTTCACAGGTGGCGCGCATCCTCATGGGCAAAGAGAATCCGCGGTATACGCCGTTTATCGATACCGGGGATCATGTGATCGTGATCAATGCGGAGAAGATCAAGACGACCGGCATGAAGTCGGAGCAGAAGCTGTATCAGCACTACACGGGATATCCGGGTGGCCTGCGCACCGAAGAGTACAAGAAGCGGATGGACCGCAAGCCGGAAGCGGTGATTGAAGCGGCGGTGCGACGGATGCTGCCGAAGAACAAGCTGGCGGCGCACATGCTCTCGAAGCTGAATGTGTACAAGGGCGACAAGCATCCGCACCAGGCGCAGAAGCCGCAGGATTTGAAGTTGGAAGTGCGCGAGTATAAACCGCGGAAGGTAGCGGTTTCCTAACGGCTGCATCGTTAGGTTGGATGTCGTAAGGTCCTTCGCGCCGGCTTTGCCGCCGCTCAGGATGACAACAGGTTTGATTTCACGTGAGGCTCGGTTTTCGATTTAGCTAAAAGCCAAGAGCCAGGAGCTAAGAGCTACATGGCAGAGTTGGTTCAATATTACGGAACGGGGCGGCGCAAGACGGCGATCGCCCGTGTGTACCTGCGTCCGGGCAGCGGCGATTTCAAAGTCAACGGACGCGCTTTTGACGAGTACTTCGTAACTCCGGCACAGCGGTCAGCGGCGAAGTCTCCGCTGGCATCGGCGGACGCGGCGGCTACGTTCAATGTTGTCGCCAGCGTGCTCGGCGGCGGCGTGCGTGGACAGGCGGATGCTGTGAAGCTCGGCATCGCGCGCGCGTTGATGCAGTTCAATGCGGAACTGCGCAAGAAACTTAAGTCCGAGGGCATGGTCAGCCGGGACTCGCGCGGGAAAGAGCGCAAGAAGTACGGACAGAAGGGCGCGAGAAAGCGGTTCCAGTTCTCGAAGCGCTAATTGCAGATCGCGGGTTCTGTGGCGACGGAGATTCTTCGCTTCGCTCAGAATGACAAGAGTTTGGCGTTACGCTGAAGGCTGGTTTTGAGGTGTTCAATTCTTCCCGTGCTCCGGTACGGGGACGGGAATGGCAATCCGAACGACAGTTCCAAGTTTTGGGTTTCCAGTTTCGAAAGATCGGGCAAGGTTTTTGCAGGGTGCTCGAACTCGAAACATGAAACTCGAAACTGACTGCGACGGATGCAGACTAAATAGGAGGTTAATTGGCTACTATCACCATGAAGGAGTTGCTCGAAGCAGGAGTTCACTTCGGGCATCAGACGAAGCGCTGGAATCCCAAGATGAAGGAATACATCTTCGGAGAGCGCAACGGGATTTACATCATCGATTTGCAGAAGACGCTGAAGATGTTCAAAGAGGCGTCGAAGTTTGTGCAGGATCTGGCGACCGACGGCAGGATTGTGCTGTTCGTGGGAACCAAGCGCCAGGCGCAGGACGCGATTGCCGAAGAGGCGCAGAAGTGCGGCGCGTTCTACATCAACCAGCGCTGGCTGGGCGGACTGCTCACCAACTGGGTCACCGTGCAGAAATCGGTGAAGCGGCTGAAAGAGCTCGATGAGATGGCCACAGATGGCCGCTACGAGCTGCTGCCGAAGAAGGAAGTCATTAAGCTCGAGCGCGAGCGGAAACATCTGCAGGCCAACCTGGCCGGCATCAAGAACATGAACCGTTTGCCCGACGCGATCTTTGTGATCGATTCCAACAAGGAACAGATCGCGGTGCGCGAGGCGCGCAAGCTGGGCATTCCGGTGGTCGCGGTGGTGGATACCAATTGCGATCCGACGGAAGTGGACTATGTGATCCCGGGCAACGACGATGCGTTGCGTGCGATCCGGCTGTTCACGTCGAAGATTTCGGAATCGATTGCGGAAGGCGCGCAGTTGATGACCGACAAGCAGGTGGCGGATATGCAGGCTGCCACCGATGCTGCTGAGGCCAGACAGGCTGCGGCCAGCGAGTATCAGGGAGACCCAGAGGTTGCGGCAGTGGATGCTTCGGAAGACATCAGCATGGAAGAAGTGCTGGGGCCGGGGACACACAAGAAGCCTGTGGCAAACGAAGACGCGGATCTGCCGAAGGTTGAGAGCCAGACGGTTTAACAGCAGTTGCCAGTGGTCAGTGGCCAGTTGCCAGTAAAAACCCGGGCTTTGGAATTCTGACCCGCGCGGGTCTTGCGAGGAATCTCCCGGCGCGGGTCGTTGTTTATAGTTTCGAGTTTCAGGTTTCCAGTTTCGAGTGGCCTGAAATGACGACGGCAAAGTTAAAACACTCGAAACTAGAAATGCGAAACTGGAAACTTTTATGGGTACTACTACAGTGAATATTACAGCGGCGCAAGTGAAGGATCTCCGGGAAAAGACTGGAGCTCCGATGATGGATTGCAAGCAGGCTTTGACCGAAGCCAAGGGTGACATGGAGCAGGCCGTTATCGTTCTGCGGAAGAAGGGTGTTTCGGTGGCGGCGAAGAAGGCAACTCGAATGACGAGCGAAGGGGCGGTGGGGAGCTACATCCACGCTGGCGGAAAGATTGGTGTGCTCGTCGAGGTGAACTGCGAGAGCGACTTCGTGGCGCGCACCGATGACTTCAAGGAACTGCTGCACGACATCGCCATGCATATCGCGGCCAGCGATCCGAAGTACGTACGCAAGGAAGACGTCACCGCGGCGGACTTTGCCCGCGAGAAGGAAATCTATCTCGCGCAGGCGATTGCGAGCGGCAAGCCGGCCCATATCGCCGAGAAAATGGTGAACGGCAAGATGGAGAAGTTCTATGAGGAAGTCTGCCTTCTCGAGCAGCCTTTCATCAAAGACCAGACCATTTCGATCGGGCAGTTGATCGCGTCAAAGATCGGCAAGCTCGGCGAGAACATTGCCGTGCGGCGTTTTGCGCGGTTCAAGGTCGGCGACGCGGGGGAGACCATCGCGATCACCAAACCTGCCGAGCCAAAGTCTGAGTAATTCGAAGGCGCCCTTCGGGGCGCCTTTTTTGGTTTATGCTGTCGAATGTGCGGGCTAGTAGCCTAGCCCTTTGGACCCGCTGTCGAAGATCGTACTTCTCGCAAAAGCGGCGAGAAGCTGGGCACCCAAGTTCGTGGGATTGACTGCATGACAAATCCAACCCCTGTCTTCAAACGCATTCTTCTGAAACTATCCGGTGAAGCGCTGGCGGCGAATCAAAGTTTTGGCGTCGAGACAAAACGTATACACGAGATTGCGGGTGAGATCAGCGACGTTCACAAACTCGGCGTGCAGATCGCAATTGTTGTGGGTGGCGGGAATTTCTTCCGCGGCGTGGCGCATCAAGCCAAGGACATGGATCGTGTTTCGGCCGATCACATGGGAATGCTGGCGACTGTGATCAATGCACTGGCCCTGCAGGATGCGCTGGAAAAGCAGAGCGTATATACGCGGGTGCAGTCGGCGATTGAGATGAATCAGGTGGCAGAGCCCTTTATCCGGCGGCGCGCAATCCGGCATCTAGAAAAGAATCGCGTCGTGATTTTCGCGGGCGGTACAGGCAATCCGTATTTCTCGACCGACACGGCAGCGTCGCTGCGCGCGATGGAAATCAAGGCGGACGTGATTTTGAAGGCGACCAAGGTTGACGGCATCTATGACGCCGACCCGATGAAGGTGGATGGAGCGCGCAAATTTAATCATATTTCCTACATGGATGTGCTCAAACTCGGGCTGAAGGTGATGGACTCGACGGCCATCTCGCTGTGCAAGGACAACAATCTGCCGATCGTTGTCTTCAGCTTGAATCAGCACGGAAACATCCGGCGCGTGGTGCTGGGCGAGAAGATCGGATCGATGGTTAGCGCGTAAATTTGCCACGGATTTTCACGGATTCACACGGATTTTTGGACTCATCCGCGTTGATCCGTGAGGATCCGTGGCAGCTTGTTTTTTGTGGGTTTATAATTCGACGTTTTGGAATGGAGCTGACTTTATGGCGATCATGGCTTCAATTGCTGGACTGAAAGATACGTACGCGCAACTGAAGACGCGCATGGATAAGGCCGTCGAGGATTTTCGCAAAGCGATGGCGGCGACCCGGACGGGACGCGCGTCAGTGCACATGCTCGATGGCGTGACCGTAGATGCCTACGGGGCACAGATGCCGTTGAACCAGGTGGCGCAGGTGCACGCTCCGGAGGCGCAGTTGATTACGGTGCAGCCGTTTGATCCGTCGCAGTTGGGAGCAATCGAGAAGGCGATTCGCAGCGGAGATTTGGGATTGAATCCGATGAATGACGGGAAGATGATCCGCGTGCCGGTGCCTCCGCTCACTCAGGAACGCCGGCAGGATATGGTGAAGCATCTGCATCGCGTGTTGGAGGAGCACCGGACCGCGGTGAGGAATATTCGACGGGATGGGAATGACGCGATCAAGAAGGCGCTGAAGGACAAGAAGATTACTGAAGATGACGAGAAGCGGTCGCTGGATGAGATTCAGAAGCTGACCGATGGCGAGATCAAGAAGATGGAAGAGATGAGCAAGGCGAAGGAGAAGGAAGTGCTGGAGTTGAAGTAACCCGCTCAACACATACAACAAGTCATAAGCCACAAAGGGCACGACGAGCACGAGGGAAGGCTTTTCCCTGTTGTGATCTGGAATCTCTACGAAAGTCAAAATCCCCACCGAAAGTCAAAATCCCCACCCTGTCTCGCAAGACACGCGAGACAAGGATGGGGCACCCTCGAGTTCTTTAATTCTTTCTACGACGTACATGTACTAGGACCTCATACTTCACGCTGCATTCGCGTAAATCCTTCGAATGTAGGTTCTTTGTTGAGCAGAGTGCCGCATGGCTGTGCCGCTCGCCGCGCTTCGCAGGACAGCCGAAGGCGGCTGCTCCCACAGAACCGGTTCTGCTCCCCTATAATTGAACAACCATGAAGAGAGTAGTTCGTGCCGCCTGTCCGCATGATTGTCCGGATGCCTGCGGGGTCCTCATTACCATCGAGGACGGGCGAGCTACGAGGATTCAGGGGGATCCGGAGCATCCGGTGACGCGCGGGTTTTTGTGCGCGAAAGTGGCGAAGTATCTGGATCGGGTGTATTCGCCGGACCGGGTGATGTATCCGATGCGGAGAGTGGGCCCTAAAGGGCTGGGACTGCCTTCCCGACTTCAGTCAGTTGAAAAGCCCACGTCTCGCAAAATCGGCGAGACGTGTGGCACCCCGCTTTTATCTGGTACCGAGGATCCGCGGGGATGGCAGCGGATCTCCTGGGATGAGGCTTTGGACGAGATCAGCTCACGTTTTCGCGCGATCTCGGCGGAATTTGGCAGTGAGGCGATTCTGCCTTATTCCTACGGCGGAACTCTGGGAGCTTTGAATGGCGGGTCGATGGACCGGCGGTTCTTCCATCGGCTGGGAGCTTCGCAACTCGAGCGCACGATTTGCTCGGCGGCAGGTGAGGCTGGGCTGAAGTCGGTGCTGGGAGTGAAGCTGGGGACGGAGCCGGAACAGTTTCGGCATTCGAAGTACATCATTGCGTGGGCCTCGAATATTCACGGGAACAACGTGCATCTCTGGCCGTTCATTACCGAGGCGCGGCGGAATGGCGCGAAGCTCGTGGTGATCGATCCGTACCGCACGCGGACTGCCGAATGCGCTGATTGGTATTTGCCCATTAATCCGGGGACGGACGCGGCTCTGGCGCTTGGAATGATGCACGTGATCATCGGCGAGAATCTGCACGATGCCGATTACGTCGCGAAGTGCACGACGGGTTTCGAGCAGCTTCGGGAGAAGGTGAAAGAATATTCACCCGAACGCGTATCGCAGTGGACTGGGATTGCAGCGGAAGACATTCGGAAGTTGGCGCGAGAGTACGCGACGGTGCGGCCGTCGGTGATCCGGCTGAATTATGGAGTACAGCGGTCCGAAGGCGGCGGGATGGCGACGCGGGCCGTCGTGATGCTGCCCTGCGTGACCGGATCGTGGAAGGAAGTTGGAGGCGGGTTGCAGATGTCGTTAAGCGGCGCCGCGGATTTCAATTCAGAAGGCCTGAGGCGCCCGGACCTCATGAATGCGGCTCTCGGCCGTGAAGGTCGAACGCTCAATATGGTCGAACTGGGGCGCGTCCTGAACAAAGTGAATGACCCGCCGGTGAAGGCTTTGTTCGTCTACAACTCGAACCCCGCGGCCGTGTGTCCGAATCATCAAGCAGTGATTCGTGGGTTGATGCGGCCGGATCTGTTTACCGTGGTGCACGAGCAGTTCTTCACTGACACAACTGACTACGCCGATATCGTTCTGCCGGCGACGACTTTCTTCGAGCACAAGGACTTGCAGAAGGGCTACGGGCATTACTACTTGCAGGTATCGAACCAGGCGATCGCGCCGCTGGGCGAGTGCCGGTCGAATGTGGAGTTGTTCCGCGGGCTAGCGGAACGGATGGGATTCGAGGAGGGATGCTTCCGGGAGAGCGTCGACGAGATGATCGATCTGGCACTGGAATCGGATGATCCGTGGATGGAAGGGATGAGTCGTGAGTGCCTGGAGCGAGAACCGGTGCGGATGAAGTTTGCGGCTTCTGGGACTGACGTTGGGGAAAATCCCCAGTTCTCCCAAACGCCGGGAGAAGTGAGGCACCCGGCCACATTCCAGCCCTTTCTTCCGTTCGCTCGCGGAGGATTCCGTACTACTTCCGGAAAGGCGGAGCTTTACAGTGAGGCGTTGAAGGCGCAAGGGCTCGATCCGGTGGTGGAGTTCCGGGCGCCTTCGGAATCGCGACATGCCAAGCGAAATGGGCTGCCGCTGGAGTTGCTGGCGCGGAAGGCCGACAACTTTCTCAATACGACGTTCTCCAACGTGCCTTCGGTGCAAGCAATGGAAGAGCCGGGATTACTGGAGATTTCAGCCACCGATGCGCAAGCGCGGGGCATTGCGGATGGTGACCGCGTGCGGGTCTTCAATCAGCGTGGAGACGTAGAACTGGTCGCGCGAGTGGATGGTAAAGTGCAGCCAGGAGTGGTTTCCGCGAGACTGCATTGGGCGAAAATGACAGCGGGATTTCAAAGTATCAACAGCTTAACCTCAGAAAAACTTACCGACATGGGCAACTCGGCTACGTTTTATTCCGTCTTGGTTGAAGTAGAGTTGTCCAAGCCCAAAAGCAGCCACTAGTAGTTTTGGCCAGTCGAGAGCC
>DATEHP010000368.1:0-4264 GCA_035279505.1 Candidatus Sulfotelmatobacter sp.
CCGTCTTGCGATTTGTGCCGGCGAATCTTCCACGGCTGGGCGAAGTAAACATTGATTGGAAGGTGCTGGGGTTTGCGTTACTGATTTCGCTCGCGACCGGGCTACTGTTTGGGCTGGCACCCGCGCTTCATTCCTCGAAGGCGGGACTTGCGGGCACGATGCGCGAGGGCTCGCGCGGCTCGGGTTATAGCGCGAAGGCCGGGCGCATGCGCGACGCACTGATGGTGTCGCAACTGGCTTTTGCGTTAGTGCTGATGATCGGCGCGGGGCTCCTATTGGAAACGCTGCGCGATTTGTTGCGGCAGAACCCGGGCTTCAATGCGTCGCAAGTGGTGACGGCGAATATCTATCTGCCGAACCCGAATGATCCGCTGCTCGATCCATATCACACCTTCGCGCAGCAGATTCCGTTTAATCGCGAACTGCTGCGGCGCGCGAACGCGATTCCTGGCGTGGAGTTGGCGGCGGTTACGTCCAATTTGCCGGCCGCCGACACAATCAACAGCGATTCGGCGGCCTACGGCACCACTAATCACAATTCGCTGACCATCGAAGACCGGCCCACGGAATCCTCGGGAGATTTGAGCGCGGAAATTATCCGCGTCAGCCCAGACTATTTTCGGGTGATACAAACACCGCTCGTCGAGGGGCGCTTCTTCACCGAGGACGACGAGAACGGCAAGCTGCCCGTGGCGATCATCGATGAGGCGACGGCAAGGCGCTACTGGTGGCCGGATCATGATCCCGTGGGCCGGCGGCTGCGTATCCGGTTGCGTTTCGGGCAGAATCCTGTGAATCCATGGAGCACCGTGGTGGGCGTGGTGAAAAATATCAAACACGACGGCCTCGATGTTGATGGCGTGCCGCACCTCTATGTTCCGCTGAATCAATTTCTCGGGCGGTCGTTAAGCTTGGCTTTGCGAACTTCCTTGCCAACGAGCACGCTGGAGGCGCAGATTCGCGGCGCGATTCAGAGCGTGGATCCGGAGCTGCCGGTGTTCGGCGTCACCTCGATGGATGAAATACTGGATGCATCGCTGGCATCGCGCAGATTTTCCGCGAATCTGGTTGCTGGATTTGCGAGTGGGGCGCTCTTGTTGGCCTCCATCGGAATTTACGGCTTGCTGGCTTATATCGTCGGTCAAAGATCGCGCGAGATCGGTATCCGCATGGCCCTGGGGGCGCGACGAGAAGACATTCTGAGAATGTTCTTATGCAAAGGGGTGGCGCTTGCTGGCATGGGCATCGTTGCCGGAGTGGCCTTTTCTGCCTCCACTGCGTCCATGATGGCAAGTCTGCTCTATGGTGTTCGCCCCCATGATCCGGCTGTGTTTCTGATCGTGCCTCTCCTTTTATTTGCCATTGCCGTTCTTGCCAGCTATCTGCCAGCCCGGCGGGCGACGAAAGTGAACCCAATGATTGCTCTTCGCGAGGCATGAACTCAGGTTTACGGGTCCGTTGGTTTTTATTCGGTTTCGGGAACATCACCCAGAGAGCTTGAAATCTACAACAGAGCCAAATGTATCCGGCCGCCCTTCCGCACTCGGGTGGCGGGAACTTGCGGACCATGAGTACGACCGCTAAATGATAGAAGTACTCGCGACTCAGCCGACCGCAGGTCATACAGATTGGGCCTGTCTCAACTGGCAATGTCACGGTTTGATTTTGCGGCCACCTTCGGTGGCACTTTTCAGATGATCGCCGAGCCGTGATCCGTTTGTGATCCGTTAGCGCTGCTTACCATGGTCTTCCGTCGCTTACGGTGCCCGCCGCACTCTCTATGTTGTTGAAACTACATCTACCCCAAAATTTCGAAACCTATAGCGTCCACCATCTTCCAACGAGCCAGAATTGACAGTCAGCGAGGAACTCTTCCCCCGTGCTCACGAGGAGCCTCGCCTTTGTCGCGGTTGCTCAATACGGTCGGGATTCTTGACTTCCTGGTGCAGTCAGAAAACCCAGACCCAAATCCCAAACCAAAATCCGACAACCTCACACTCGGCAGATTTCTCTAATCTCGAAGGAGGAATCGCATGCCGACAAAAAAGAAATCATCAGGCCGCAAATACGGGACGGCGGCCGGCAAGACTGTTGCCAGTGCCATGCGCCGCAGGAAACGCGGCACTTTGAAATCGGGACGGGGCGGAAAAGGGGGCACGGTCAAAAGCCGTAAACAGGCCATCGCGATCGGCCTCTCGGAAGCCAGAAAAAAGGGAGCTAAGGTACCGAGAAAGAAGGCGGCATAACGAAAAACGTATCATTGACTTGCCGCACGGCCGTAGCTTTCAATCGATTCTGATGAGCTCAGATCCGGCGGTAATCGTGATTGGCGCCGGCGTGGCAGGACTGGCCGCGGCTTGCCAGTTGGGTCACGCCGGCGTTGCTGTGCACATCATCGAAGCTCGTGATCGCATCGGCGGTCGCGTGTTCACCCACCTCGATCCAGATTCGGACTGCCCCATCGAACTGGGAGCCGAATTCATTCACGGTAAGCCTCCCGAAATCTTGGATCTTCTCCGTAAGGCGAAAACGGAAATCACCGAGGTCCAAGGCGCCGCGTGGTGCGCCGAAGAGGATCGCTTATCCCCATGCGGATTTTGGGATGAGGTCGACCAGATTCTCCAGCAGATGGACGACTCAAAACCCGACGAGTCATTCGCTGCGTTCCTCGATCGCTGCTGCCGTAATCCCAGGACGCAGGCCAAACAACGGGCGAAGCAGCGTGCTCAAAGTTACGTTTCAGGATTCAATGCCGCCGATCCTGCGCTAGTCGGAGTTCATTGGCTGGTAAAAGAAATGCGAGCGGAAGAGAAGATTGAAGGAGCTCGCGCCTTCCGCTGCCACAACGGATACAAAGATCTGCTGGATGTCTTCCAACAGGAAATCAAGAACTCCAATATCACGATACAGACCGAGACGGTCGTTCAACAGGTGCATTGGAATGCCGGGAGTGTGAAGGTCAAGGTTCGCGATCAAAAAAGCGAGTCGACTCTCGAGGCTCGGCGAGTTCTGATAACCCTGCCGCTTTCTCTCTTGAAAGCCCCCGTCGGGCAACCGGGCGTCGTTCAGTTCGAACCCGAATTGCCTCGCCAGAAAAAGGACGCCCTGAGCAGGCTTGAGATGGGAAAGGTGATCCGCGTTACGCTGCGTTTTCGCGAGCGCTTTTGGGATTCGATCAAGCCCGCCCGCGCACGATCCTCCTTATCTAATCTGAGTTTTCTCTTTGGTCAGGACGACTGGTTCCCTACATGGTGGACCGCAAGTCCGGCGAAGAGCCCTATCATCACAGGTTGGGCGCCGTTCCACTGCGCCGAGCGTCTCTCAGGGAAGAGCGACTCATTTGTGCTGCAGCGTAGCCTGCAGACACTGAGTACGCTGTTGCGCGTGAGTCCGTCAGAACTCGAGAAGATACTGGCAGGCGGCCACGTTCACGACTGGCAAACAGATCCGTTCTCGCTCGGAGCTTACAGCTACGGAAAAGTCGGAGCGAGTGAAGCGCAGCACGCCCTTACAGAACCCATCCAAGACACGCTCTACTTCGCGGGCGAGGCAACGGATACAACGGGAAACAACGGAACCGTGCACGGCGCGATCGCCAGTGGATACCGCGCCGCGAAGCAAATTCTGGACGCAACTGACAGAAGGTTGCGTTAGAACGAACTACTGCGCAGTCTTCTCGACGTCACGCAACCGAGCTGCCTTGCCACGCAGGCCACGCAAATAGAACAGCCGTGCCCGGCGCACCTTCGACGAGCGCACCAGGTCCACCTTATCGATCACCTTCGACTGGATCGGGAAAATACGCTCGACGCCCTGTCCAAAGCTGATCTTCCGCACGGTGAAGCTGGCCTGCGGGCCATTGTCCCGCTTGATCACCACGCCTTCAAACGCCTGCACGCGTTCCTTGTCGCCTTCTTTGATCTTCACGTGGACGCGAACTGTATCCCCCGGGCGAAACGCGGGAATGTCTGTGCGCCGTGTCTTCGCGAGCAACTTCTCAATGATTAGGTTTGACATGTCGTTACCCTTAGTCTGTTCTATCTCAGTCTCGAAACTAATCTTGACCTTTCATTTAATCTTGTCATCCTGAGGCCCGCGCTTTTTGCGGGCCGAAAGACGTATGCACCGCTGGCCCCCGGCATGAACGTCGAAGTTCCCCCTCAGAACTAAGCGGAACTCTTGATCCGTTCCAGTATCTTTCTATCCTCTTTCCCGAGTTCCATGCCCTCCATCAAATCCGGCCGGTTCCTCAGCGTCTTCTTCA
>DATEHP010000369.1:0-4872 GCA_035279505.1 Candidatus Sulfotelmatobacter sp.
CGCGATCACAGTCCCAGTCGGCGATGGCCTGAAGCCGGAACTGCAGAAACTGTTGGAAGTCACGGAAGCATCGCTCTACCGCGGGATCGAGCAGGCACGCATCGGGAATTCGATCGGCGATGTTGGCGCGGCCGTGCAGGAACACGTTGAGGCCGCCGGATTCAGCGTGGTGCGCGAGTTTGTAGGGCACGGTATCGGAACGCGTTTGCACGAAGAGCCGCAGGTGCCGAATTTCGGGAATCGCGGGCACGGCGCCAGGTTGCGCGAGGGCATGGTGATCGCGATCGAACCGATGGTGAATTCCGGCAAGCCTGAGACGCGAGTGCTGGGCGACAAGTGGACGGCAGTCACCGCCGATGGCAGTTTCAGCGCGCATTTCGAACATTGCGTCGCGGTGACCAAAGATGGACCGGTGATTTTGACGCAGTGAGCGATGAGCGTTGAGCAATGAGCAAGTCCGTTTTGCTCACCGCTCATGGCTCACTGCTCAAAGCTAAGGGGTGCATGAGCAAAGAAGACGCGATTGAAGTCATGGCGGTGGTTCTGGAACCCCTGCCCAATGCGATGTTCCGGGTCGAACTGGAGAACAAGCATCAAGTGCTGGCGCATGTCTCCGGGAAGATGCGCAAGAACTTCATCCGCATTCTGCCAGGAGATAAAGTCGCGGTGGAACTTTCGCCCTACGACTTGAATCGCGGGCGGATCGTATATCGCTATAAATAACACGTAGCGGCAGTCGCCTCGGCTGTCTGGCCAGGGCGAAGCCCGGCCGAATGGGACAGGGAATTATGAAGGTAAGAGCATCGGTTAAGAAGATTTGCGACAAGTGCAAGATCATCCACCGCAAGGGCGTGGTGCGCGTGATCTGCGTGAACTCGAAACATAAACAGCGCCAGGGATAGAAGCGAGCTGTAAGCAATGAGCTTCGAGCAAACACGGGCACTACGGTTTTGCTCACTGCTCATCGCTCACTGCTGATGCGCGAAAAGTATTCGGAGGATTGAGAGACTCATGGCACGTATTGCAGGCGTGGATCTTCCCCGCCAGAAGCACATCAATATCGCGTTGACCTATATTTACGGAATCGGGCATCCGCGTGCCCGGCGCCTTCTCGATGAAGCGAAGGTCGACCCGATGAAGAAAGTTCAGGACCTCAGCGAAGAAGAGGTCAACCGGATTCGTACGGTCATCGAGGGCGAGGGACTGGTGGAAGGCGATCTGCGCAAGGAAGTTTCGATGAACATCAAGCGGCTCATCGAAATCGGCTCCTATCGCGGATTCCGTCACCGCCGCAACCTTCCGGTCCGTGGACAGCGAACGCATACCAACGCGCGTACGCGCAAAGGACCACGTAAGGGAACGGTCGCGCAGAAGAAGAAGGCGACGGCGAAAACATAGTTGCCAGTTGCCGGTGGTCAGTGGCCAGTCAGGACTGATCCGGCAGCGGCGATCAACTACCAACAACTGGCCACTGGCCACTGGACACTGACTTTATGGCAAAACCAGCAGCTGCGGGCGGTACCGGCGCAACGCCGGAGAAAAAAGGCAAGAAGAAAACCTTTAAGAAGAAGGAGCGCAAGCATGTGCCGCATGGGCTGGCTTATGTGCAGGCGTCCTTCAACAACACGATCGTGACTATTTCCGACATGAACGGCAACGTTCTGTCGTGGAAGAGTTCCGGATCGCTCGGCTTCCGTGGATCGCGCAAGGGCACGCCCTTTGCCGCACAGCAGGCCGCGTCGAATGCCGCGAACATGGCGCGTGATCATGGTGTCCGCAGCGTTGACGTGCGCGTCAGCGGCCCGGGCTCGGGCCGCGAGTCGGCGGTGCGTGCGCTGGCTGCCTCCGGAATTGAAGTGCGTTCGATCCGCGACGTTACGCCGATTCCGCACAACGGATGCCGGCCGCCCAAGCGCCGCAGAGTTTGATTCGTAGAGACGTTGCTTGCAACGTCTCTGCCGACAGCGAGTTTTTCGTGGCGAGAAGAGACGTAACGAGTTACGTCTCTACGAATTGTCCGGGACGAAGGGTGAAGCCAAACCTGTAAACCGGTCATCAAAGGAGAAGGAACTTGGCCCGTTATACCGATGCAGTCTGTCGTTTATGCCGCCGTGAGGGCATGAAGCTGTTCCTCAAAGGCGCAAAATGCTTCAGCGATAAATGTCCTATCGAGAAGCGCAACTTCGCTCCCGGACAACATGGGAAGGACCGCAAGGCCAAGATCGTGGGCTATGGTCTGCAACTGCGTGAAAAGCAGAAAGCGAAGCGCATTTACTTTACCCAGGAAGGCCAGTTCCGCAACTACTTCGAGAAGGCCGCCCGATCCAAGGGCGTTACCGGCGAGAAGTTGCTGCAGCAATTGGAGCGCCGTCTCGACAACGTCGTGTTCCGTCTTGGTTTCGCCCAGTCACGACGCCAGGCGCGGCAACTCGTGCGTCACGGACACGTGGCTGTCGACAACCGCAAAGTCAACATACCTTCGTACGAAGTAAGCGCGGGCGAGGAGATCTCGATTCGCGAGAACAGCAAGAAGCTCGCGGTGCTGGAACTTGCGAAGGAGTTTTCGAGCCACGGAACGCTGCCCACTTGGCTCGAAGTCGATCGTGACAACTACAAAGCGCGGATACTGAATCTGCCGAAGCGCGAAGATATTCAGCTGCCGGTTAATGAGCAGTTGATTGTTGAGTTGTACAGCAAATAAGAGAGATTTAGTAATTTGGTAATTTAGTAATTGAGTAATTGGAAGAGCAGCATTTGGGTTCCGGGGTTTTTGGATTTTAAATTACCAAATTACCCGATTACTCAATGGTCCTTACATTTCGAGCCAGATCAGCCTGCGTTGGCGCCTGACCTGAACCCACGGACCGGTTCAGGGAGCCGACGCTGAGCCAAACGGCCGAAGGAGAAATACATGCTTTGGAAGGGCTTTCAGAAACCGAAACGTCTCGCAGTCGACACCTCCACTCTTACCGACAAGTACGGCATCTTCTGGGCGCAGCCGTTTGAGCGCGGATTCGGCACGACCGTGGGCAACGCCCTGCGGCGCGTGCTGCTGAGCTCGATCGAAGGCGCCGCCGTCACCGCCGTAAAGATGGAAGGCGTGCTCCATGAATTCCAGTCGATCCCCGGCGTGGTCGAGGACGCGACCGACATCATCCTCAACCTGAAGCAGATTCCGTTCAAGCTCGCGGGCGACGCGCCGAAGGCGATCTATCTGCGCGCGGATCAGCCAGGCGTGGTCACAAGCGGCATGATTGAAGCCGATGGCGACGTCGAGGTGCTCGATAAAGACGTCTACATCGCGACGGTCAGCGAGGGCGGCAAGCTCGACATGGAAATGCGGCTGAAGCGCGGCCGCGGTTACGTTTCCGCCGACAAAAATTTCGACGAGGATCTCGGCATCGGATTCATTCCGATCGATTCCGTCCACTCCCCGGTGCGTAAGTGCAACTACACGGTCGAAGCGGCGCGCCTCGGACAGATCACCGACTACGACAAGCTCACGCTCGAAGTGTGGACCAACGGCTCCATTACGCCGGCCGATTCGATCGGCCTGGCGGCGAAGCTGCTGAAGGACCACATGAACATCTTCATCAACTTCGAGGAAGAAATCGAAACCGGCACATCCGGATCTGACGAGCGCAAGCCTGAAATCCACAACGAGAATCTGAACCGCTCCGTCGAGGAACTCGAGCTTTCCGTTCGCAGCTACAACTGTCTGAAGAACGCGAATATCCAGACGATCGGCGAGCTCGTGCAGAAGACCGAAGCCGAAATGCTCAAGACAAAGAATTTCGGCCGCAAGTCGCTGAACGAAATCAAAGAGATTTTGTCGTCGATGGGACTGAGTCTCGGCATGAAGATCGACGAGCACGGAAACGCCGTGCCCGGTCCGACGTCGAACGTACCGTTGCCCGCGTCCGCCTATGGACCGGACGACCAGCTGTAAGGCAGTGATTAGTGGCTAGTGGTCAGTGGTCAGAAATACCAAGCAAACCACTAGCCCCTGACATCGTTACAAACTTGAATGCTGGCCACCGACCACTGGCCACTGACCACTGAGGTTCTATGCGTCACAAAAAAGCAGGATACAAACTCGGACGGAACACATCTCATCGGCGGTCGCTGCTGCGCAATCTGGTCACGTCGGTGCTCGTCGAAGAGCGCGTCGAGACGACGGTTCCCAAAGCCAAGGCGGCGCGTCCCATTGTCGAGAAGATGATCACGCTGGGCAAGCGCGGCGATCTTGCTGCACGGCGTCTGGCCGGGTCTTATCTCATGACCGATGAAGCCGTCGTGAAGTTGTTCGATACAGTTGGTCCCCGTTTCGGCGACCGCAACGGCGGGTACACGCGCATCATCCGTACGGCGTGGAACAAAGGCGACGGCGCCGACAAGGCTTTTCTGGAATTGCTCGGCAGTGAGAAGGTTCTCGACGAGAAGAAAGAAAAGCGCGCCGAAGCTCGTGCCAAGAAGGCCGCCGAGGCCAAGAAGGCGATGGAAGAAGCCGAGGCCCAGGCTCAGGCCGAAGGCACGACACAACCCGCCGACGCCGGCGATAAGAACGAAAAGAAAGAGTAGCCACGGCTCACCAAGGTTCGCAAAGGGCACGGCATTTTGTCGTGTCCTTTCTTTTTTCGCTCTCGTAGCGGCATTCTGCCACTCCTCGATGTAGATCTGGGATGTGCGTCTTACCACACCTGCACGTCGGCTGCATTGACTTGTCCCAACCCGCCCACGTAAGATTTCGCCGCGAATGATCGACCGGACAATCTCGCACTACCGCATTCTGGAGAAGCTCGGCGGTGGCGGCATGGGAGTGGTCTTCAAGGCCGAGGATACGGAACTCGGCCGCTTCGTCGCCTTAAAGTT
>DATEHP010000370.1:0-23596 GCA_035279505.1 Candidatus Sulfotelmatobacter sp.
CGCGTCGGCGACGCGATTGATGTAGTTGAACCACGAAGCGATCAACGTGATCTGCAGGATGCCGCGATCGTCGAAGCCCACGGCACGCAGCCGATCGATGTCGTCTTTCCAAACCTTGGTTGCGTCTTTCGTGAGCTTCACGACGTGATCCAGCATCACGCGATCTTGTGGGGAGATGGGCGCAGTTGTGTAGTCTTTCTCCAGCGCCTCGACCAAACCCTTGTCCAGCGTCACTCTACGCAGAAACTCTGCGTGCGACTCGATTCAATACACGCACCGGTTGGTTACCGAAACCATGGTGGCGATCATCTCGTGCTGGGCCCGGCTTAACGGCAGATCAGGCGACATGAGGGCGCCAAACGTGCTGAAGGCGTGATAGAGGGCATCGGGAATCAAGGTGTGCGATCCGACGATCGACGATGCGCCGGAGGGATCGGGATGCACCGGTTCGGCATATTCTTTCGGATAGAAGAGCTTCTCGCCCTCAATTGCCTTGCGTAGTTTTTCGTCGGCTTCAGCGAGGGATACAGTGCGAATCCACGTCATAGGTGAAGTTGTCCTTGGTCCGGAATGCCCACAGATTTTCGAACCTTACACTGTAGGGGCATCGGCGCCCCATAGCACATTCATATTAGCGGGCGTTATACCATGAGGGAATGGAGCTTCCCGTAAACCCGCCGCTGTTGCCCATGCTGGCGAAGCGCGTCGATGAACTGCCGCCAGGGGATGATTGGATTTTTGAGCCCAAGTGGGACGGATTCCGGGCGCTGATCTTTCGCGACAATGACGAAATCCTGATCCAGAGCCGAGACGAAGAGCCGCTTAATCGCTACTTCCCGGAATTGTTGGAACCTTTGCGCACCGCCTTGCCAGCGCGCTGCGTGCTGGATGGAGAAATTGTCATTGTGCGGGATGGCGAACTGGACTTCGATGCATTGCAACTGCGGCTTCATCCGGCGGCATCAAGAGTCAATCTCCTGGCAAAGCAAACACCGGCGTCGGTCGTTTTCTTCGACTTGCTTTCCGAAGGGAAAAACGATCTGCGGGGCGAACCTTTTCAATCTCGCCGCCAACGGCTGGAAATATTGCTGTCGTCGGCGAAGCCGCCTATCCATCTGACACCAGCGACGAAGGATCGCGATGTCGCCGCCGACTGGTTTCGACGCTTCGAGGGAGCAGGACTCGACGGCGTCGTGGCGAAGCAGATTTCCGGGACCTATGAGCCTAACAAACGCGTGATGCTCAAGGTCAAGCACGAACGCGACTGCGACTGTGTGGTGGCCGGCTTCCGCTGGCACAAGAAGGGCGATCGCAGTCTTGTCGGTTCCTTGCTTCTCGGGCTCCACGATGATGCTGGCGGTCTGCAGCATGTCGGCGTGTGTGCGAGCTTTACTACCGCAAAGCGCACGGAGCTTGTAGACTTCCTCGCGCCCTACCGCAAAGATGCGTTGGCCTCTCATCCCTGGAAGCATTGGGCGGATCACGGAGGCGATGAAGAGGTTAAGCGCATGCCTGGCGGGCAAAGCCGCTGGAGCCAGGGGAAAGATTTATCGTGGGAGCCACTGCGGCCGGAGCTGGTGGTTGAGGTGGCATACGACCACATGCAGGGAGACCGCTTTCGTCATACGGCGCAATTCCGCCGATGGCGTCCCGACAAGAAGCCCACCGACTGCACGTACGCCCAACTCGAGGTGGTGCCTCCGCAGGAATTGGCCGCCATTTTCCCGAGCGGGCGGTGAGGTCCGTAAGCAATGAGCAATGAGCAGTGCGCGGTGCTTGCATTTGGTTGTCGCTCATAGCTCGTTGCGCATGGCCCGGGTTATTCGTTCTTCTTTTTCTTCCTGCTCAACTCGCGCCATTCGCGGGTAGGATCGTCATCCGGATCGGGAGTCTCCTGCTTTGGACGAAGTTCCTCGGGAACGTGGCGGAGATTCACCCGAATGCGCGTCCAGGTGGAAGAGCGGCCGCGCATGGAGTCCACGAGCACGTCATCTGCGGCGAGTAACGACGAGACTTGCGGGTATTTCGTCTTCCATCTTTCAAGCCCGGACAGAGCGGCAGCCTTGTCCGAGGAGTTGGCCACCACGATCAAGGGCATCTTGACTCTCGACTTCTTCGGGGCAGACTTTGCCCGCGAAGGCGCCACTCGCGGGCCCTCCGAGTCCATCTTGCGGAAATGAGGAGGCCAGGGTGCGTCGCCCAGTCCGGCAGCCTCATCTCTGTCGGCGAGGTCGATCAACTTCTCCAGCGATCCGGGCACGGAGTTCATGTCGGCATGGGGATCGCCGATTTTTGCGAAGCGGCTGGGGAGAGTGAAGATCGTGAAGTCGGCTGGATCGCATGCCGGCACCTCATTCCAGTACAGCGGAGCCGAGACGCGCGCGTCCGGCAGCGGGCGCACGGAATAGGCGGAACATGTCGTCCGGTCCTTGGCATTCTGGTTGTAATCGAGGAACACGCCGTGGCGCTCTTCCTTCCACCACTTCGATGTGGCCAGGTTCGGCGCGCGGCGCTCCACGGCGCGCGAGAAGGCAACTGCGGCGCGGCGTACCTGTTGGAACGTCCAGCGCGGCTCGATGCGAACATTCACGTGCATGCCGCGAGATCCGCTGGTCTTGGGCCAGCCGCGAAGCCCAAGTTCTTCGAGCAACGCCTGCACCTCGAGAGCCACCTGGCGGACGTCGTCCCAGCCCACGCCAGGTACCGGGTCGAGGTCGATTCTCAGTTCGTCCGGATGATCAAGATCGCCCGAGCGGACTGGGTGCGGGTGCAATTCGATACAGCCAAGATTCACGATCCAGGCGAGGCCAGGCGCGTCATCGACTACAACCTCTTCGGCGGTGCGTCCGGAGGGGAACGACAAGGTAACTGTTCTCAGCCATGAGGGGCGCTGTTCCGGCGCGCGCTTCTGAAAAAATGCCTCCCCTTCGGCTCCGTTCACGAATCTTTTGAGGACGATCGGGCGATCCTGAATGCCCGCCAACGCTCCCGGTGCGACCGACAGGTAATAACGGACGAGATCAAGCTTCGAGACTTTGACTTGCGAAGAGAAGTAGAGCTTGTCGGGATGCGTGATTTGCACCTCGCGTCCCTCTAGCAAGAGCACTTCTTTGGAAGATTCCTTCGCCACGATAAAAGGCTAACATGCGGAGGATTGGCGTAGAGCAGTGTCACATCGGTTTCAACTGCGGGAACGGATTCTGGGTCAGTCCCGGAATATTAATCGGAACGAGGCTGTCACTGGAGGATGCGCGGCGTCTGGTCGAGGGCTACGCGAAGCATTACAACAACGGCCGCGAACAGTGCCAGCGGCTACGTCACGACCGAAGGACGTGCTAGCGGGGCGCAAGCGGAATGCGACCGCAACTTGAAAGCCGCCAACAATAACGCCATGGTCGCCGGCCAGCAAGCCGTAAAGATAAGCGGACAGCCGCCGCGATATCGGACGCCAGTCAAGCGGATAGTTTCCGGTTTGCCGACGATACGGGAACTACTCGAAGCTAAGGCCTCAGGCGATAAATTACCCGACTTGCTTGGGATAGTAAAAAGTCCGTATGCCTTTAATTTCTCCGTCGGTGATGTGAAAGCAGTCGAACACGTGATCAACACCGTGTGACGTCTCCATGTCAAAGATTGTTGCAACGTAGTCTCCATCAACAATGTGCTGCTTCACCTGGGCACCTTTGACCATCGGCAGGATACTCGTTAGGAATCCTTTGATCCTTTCGCGACCGGCCAACTTTGGTACTAATGGCCCCTCGAACGTTGCGCCCTCAGCTAGAGGTACTTCGGACAGGTCCTTCGTCGCAAAGCAGTTCAAATAGGCTTCGACGGCTGCGATTTTCTGCTCTCGTGACATCGTTTTTCTCCTGGCTTATGTAGTCGTAAGTGGCAACTCGGAGAGTTCTTTACAACGGTGACGGTGTTTGTCGTTTTGGGCCAAAGACAGTGAGCCCCTTCAGCCGGGGAGTACGACGGGCTATCCAGATGTCATCCCAACGCACAATCAGTTTCTTGTTAGCCGACTACAGGTCCCAATGCACTCCAAGTGAGCCACTCGACGGCACGCAGTCGCGGCAGCGCTAGCCCCGCGACTCAAGGGCTTGAATATAACCACTAATCTGATGCAGGTGGGAAAGGTCGTGACCGGCCAGCAATTGTAGCGTCGCCTCCAAGGACTCGGCGCCACGCTCATTGTGCTGCCCGCTGCGTTGCAAGTCCTCTGGTGACATTCGTCTCCACACCGACAAATTGAGTACACGCAGCGTCCGAAATATTTCGATAAGTTCGGACGGCTCCCGTTCGTTGTGGCGGAGCGACGCTACCCAAGCATCCTGCCTGAAGCCCAGAATTGCCGGCTCGTCCTCGCAGAGGATCAACCTGAGGCGATATCCATAAACCCATTCGATATCGGTGAGATGCCCAATGATTTCGTTCGGAGTCCATTTCTCTTGAATTGCTCGCTCGCGCAGGACTTCCGCGGGATGTCTGGCCACAATATCGGCCAGGGTGGATGCCGTCTGTTCTAATACCTCGATCGGATCCCGGCCAGCCAAGAGGTTGAACAGCTTTTCGCGGTAGGTCCATGGGGCCGACACCTCCAGTCCCGGTTGCGCCGGCGGCATAATCAACTCCTTCTCTTGCCACTTCTCGCGCCCAAGCAGCTACAGTTTCCACCTGTAACGTAGTTTCGGGCTGGCAACTGCTCCTAGATGATCGTAGAAGCGAGCGGCCTCCGCATTCCACGCTGGAGTCTGCCACTCCACATGGCTGCATCCCAGATCTCTTGCGTGCTGCGCAACCACCGACATGACTCTCGTGCCCAGACCTGCGTCCCGGTGTTCGGATCGCAAAAATAGACAATCCAAGTGGAGGTATTCTGTCGCAAGCCAAGTTGAGAACTCTCGGCTGCATACAGCATACCCGGCGATTTCGCTTCTCCGTTCCATGACTACACACCAGGCTCGCGTCGGAACCTGGAAGAGTGCGCGGCCAAGCATCTCCGCCTTCCCGTGGGATGAGAAGGATGAGCCCTCGAACTTGGCATGTTCGGCGCAGAGCGCAACGACAGCCTCGAGTTCGTGGCGTCGCACGCAACGAATCTTCGCGTCAGGTACCGATTCCATCTATTTGCCTTCTTCTCTGGTCAGAGCAAACCCTTCGTCCTTCCAACCCTCGATTCCGCCGATCATCTTCTTCACGTTCTTTCCCAACCGTGCAAGACGCACCGCAGCACGATCCGCGCCATTACAATGTGGGCCGCTGCAATAGACGACGAACAGGATATCGGGGGCGAACTGGCCCAAGTTGCGTTCTACGATGCGGCGGTGGGGAAGGTTCACAGCACCGGGAACATGGCCCTCCGCATAGGACTCAGGGCTTCGTACATCGAGCACCACAAATCCAGAATCGCCGTGGCTCAAAGCCGCATGCGTATCCCAGCAGTCTGTTTCGAAGGACAGTAAACGCTCAAAATGCGCGGCGGCGTCTTGCGGTAGTGCCGGTGGCACATCGAGGAACGGTGAAGTTTCCGTGGGTAAAGTCGGCATAATTTCCTCCTATGGCTTCGAATCATTTTGAGTGTGCCGTAGACATCGAGTTAATGTCGATAGGCAGAAATGACAATATGCGATAGATTACTGCCATGTCGCGATCCACTCACGTTCACAGGGTAGTTGCTCTTGCCTACGACAGTCTTTGTACATTTGAGTTCGGCATTGTGGTCGAGTTGTTCGGGTTACCCCGCCCGGAACTGGGCGTCCCATGGTATGACTTTCGGGTGTGCTCGCTCGAAGCGGGGCCAATTTGCGCCGTTGGGGGCGTAAGGATGGAGGCTTCTCTTGGCCTGTCTGCTTTACGCCGGGCGGACACCATCATCATCCCCGGCTGGAGGAATTCCAGAGAGGCGCCGCCTAACAAACTGATTCAGGCTCTGCGTTTTGCGCATCGCCGTGGCGCCCGCCTGGTCTCAATCTGCTCCGGCGT
This sequence comes from Candidatus Sulfotelmatobacter sp., assembly GCA_035279505.1. Classification (GTDB taxonomy): domain Bacteria; phylum Acidobacteriota; class Terriglobia; order Terriglobales; family Acidobacteriaceae; genus Sulfotelmatobacter. The sequence goes on from DATEHP010000370.1 coordinate 5,986, forward strand.
ATTCATCCTTGCAGCCACCGGACTATTGGACGGCAAGCGTGCCACCACGCATTGGCGTTACGCGGAACTGCTGGCTTCGCACTTCCCCAAAATACATGTTGAGCCGGATGTGCTCTACGTCGATGAAGGATCGATTCTGACCTCAGCGGGAAGTGCTGCGGGTATTGACCTGGGGTTGCACATTATCCGCCGGGACTATGGAGCCAAAGTCGCAAACATGGTGGCGCGGCGTTTGGTTGTTCCTCCCCATCGGGAGGGAGGTCAAGCCCAATACGTTCCGAATCCAATTCGCGCCGACACCCGAGGCGGATTGGCTCCGCTCTTGCAGTGGGTTCAGAGCAGGTTAGATCGCTCCCTTACCGTAGACGAGTTGGCGAGAAAAGCCCTGATGTCGCCGCGGACCTTTGCCCGTCGTTTTCGCCAGGAGACCGGGACAACCCCGCATCAGTGGCTAACCTATCAGCGTTTGCTCAACGTTCAGCGTCTACTCGAAACTACCGACGATTCCATTGGCTTAATTGCCGAACGCGCTGGTCTTGGTACCGCGGCGACTCTGCGACAAAATTTTCGCAAAATCCGTCATATCAGCCCCGGTGCCTATCGGCGTCGGTTTTCGACTCTCCAACCGTAACTGTGATCGTCGCTTTCCGCGTGACGTGCTACCCGGAAGTTGGGACCGCCCGACTGTTCCTAGTCCCCTGAGGCCTCTGCTGCTTCCGGCTCCACATAGGCAGGTTCCGGTGCAGCTCGCCTTGGACGCTTTCGGCGGCCGAAAACCGCTTCCTTCGCCAGGATGAAAATCGTCTTGCGGTTTTGCGCAATGACTTTCAGCCACGCGAACTTGCCCATCATGGGGAAATAGATGCCGCGGAAACAAAGCCGCGCCAGAAAGATGTTGACGCGATATCCGAGAGGCTGATCAGCGAGGGATTCGACTGCCAACGCCAGAGCTTCGGGGCTGTAGCAGTGGGCCCATCCGTACTTTACCTCGTCGTGGGCTTCTTCGATGGTCATCCTCAGAGGAGTGTGGGCCATGGCGAAGGGAATGAATTCCTGCCAATGTTTGGGGCGCGTCAGCCGGTCTGCCGTCAATAGCCGCTTATAGAGCGGAGTTCCAGGCAATGGCGTAAGCAGGCCAAAAATGGGCAGGCCCGGTGGCCAGGTGCGCACTTGTTCGAGCGTGCGCTCGGCCACGCCGGGGGTGTCGTTGTCCATGCCGAAAATAAAAGACGTGATGGCATAAACATTGCGCTTCGCCAGCCGCTGCAGCACCGCGGCATACTCCCCGGGCTTGTTGAATCCCTTGTTCATGTCTTTGAGATTGGCGGGATCGACCGACTCCATGCCGATGAAGATCCATTTGCCTCCCGAGGCGGCGATCAGGTCGATCAATTCTTCGTCACGCAGCAGGTTCGCGCTGATCTGCGCCACCCAATGCACCTGAGCTCCGGCTGCAATGATGTCACGCAGGAGCGACTTGGTGCGTTTCAGGTTGATGGCGAAATTGTCATCGATGAAGAAGACTGCCATCTGCCCTTTCTCAGCGCGCGCGCGGGCCTTTAGTGCCAATAATTCATTCACCACGCTCTCATTGGTGCGGAAGCGGATCGAGTCTCCGAAGAATCCGGTCACGGTGCAGAACTCGCAGCCGTAAGGGCAGCCTCGTCCTGATTCGACGGGGATGATGCGAAACGTTCCCCAACCTTCCCCGATTTTCTGAAGCATGCCGCGGGCTGAGTGCGGAACCAGATTGAATTGATCGAGATCGATCGACTGCCACGGGATTGCCGGATAGTCCTTGAGCGGAGGCTTGCGTTCCTGGCCGAAAACATCGAGCGGAGCATAGACCTCTTTGAGCTGGCCTTGGGCCGCATCGTTCACGATCTGCGGCCAGATTTCATCGGCTTCTCCCAAAGCGACAGCGTCGGCGTGGCGCGGACCGCCATCGCGCCCAAGCGCCTCGTCGGCCATCTCGGTGACGTGGGGGCCACCCATCACTACGGGAACTCCGGCGGCGCGGATCGCATCGGCCATGCGATAAGCCTTGGCGATCATGCGAGTCATGGCGCCAATGCCGACGAGCCCAATCTTCTGGGCGCGGACATACTGCGCGATCTGGGCTTCATCCATGGGCTGAGCGTTGCCATCGATCAGCAATACTTCATGGCCCTCTGGCGTCAACGCCTGGAGAAGAAACATCCAAAGGTGCGGCATGAAATTGCGCGTGACCCCGTTGTCGGGGTTGTAGAGGAGGATCTTCATAAGTTTTTTGGGGAGCGGGTACTTTCTTCGCGGGACGATCTTCGCGGGAGGTGCGGCAGCCGGCAATCCGAGCTAGCTACGCTTTTAATGTGCCTGATACCAGGGTTCCCTGAATCGGCATTGATTGTACCCTATCGTAAAAATGCGGCTGCCTTCGAGGCTCGAACGGGGGCAATGGCGCCTGCAATCGATTCGATTCATGGCTGTTGGGGGAATTATCCAACGGCGTCCCCCGACGGTGGAGTACCGCCTCCGTGCTGTTCCCTTGGTAACCCTTCAGTACACTCCCTTTCGGTAACCCTTGGTAACCATGCCTTCCATGACGTCCAGACGTACAATTGGCCTTGTCCGGTCGGGCATCTGCCGATATGGAAGATGACCTTCCGCGACCTGTACCCGGGAACAGCCCCCAGCGTTCAGCGGGTTCATTCGCAACTTTTGGTTTGGCTGTAACAGAACACCAGGGTCTGGAGTTCGACGCTCTTATGGCATTGTTCGGCTTCAATAAGCAGAAGGTTCTGGCCAATGCGGAGAAGTATGTCCAGCAGGGCAAGCTACAAAATGCCATCTCCGAATACGAAAAAGTCCTCAAGAACGACTCCAAGGATCTGACGGTGAACAACACCGTTGGCGACCTTTACTCGCGCATCGGCGAGAGCGATAAGGCCACCGAGTGCTTCAAGAGTGTGGGCGATGCCTATGCCAGCCAGGGTTTCACGGTTAAGGCCATCGCGATGTACAAGAAGATCTGCAAGCTCAAACCATCGCTGGAGAGCTTGCTGAAGCTGGCCGAACTCTACACGCAGCAGGGTCTGTTCAATGATGCCCGTGCGCAGTACCTGCAGGTCGCGGAAGAATTCCTGAAAGCCGGCGAGCTCGAAAACGCGGTCCGCATCTTCCAGAAGATTCTGGAAATGGATCCGGAAAACAGCCAGATGCGCGTGAAGCTGGCGGAAGTCTATGTACGTCTCGGCAAGAAGAACGATGCGTGGCAGATTTTTTCTGCCGCAGCTGAGAGCATGCGTTCGAAGGGATCACTCAGCGGCGCTGAGGAAATCCTGCAGCGCATGCTGACGCTCGATCCGGGCAATACCTATGCGCTGCTGATGCAGGGGAAGAATCTTCTAGAGTCCGGAGACGGCGCCGCAGCGGTTGCCGCACTGCAGAAGATTTCTGACATCGATTCGAATCCTGAGGGCCTGCGCGACCTGCTCAAGGCTTATCTGCTGACCGGACAACTTTCGGAAGCGGGGACAGTCGCCAACAAGCTGCTCACTGTGCATAACGATCTCTCGGCGATTTCCAACTTCGCTGACGCGCTCATGCAGGCCGGACAGTACGAAAACGCCCTGCAAGTTTACGATCAGCACGCTGAGCGCCTGCTGGCGGAGAACTCCGACAAAGTCCTGCAGAATCTGCACACCGTCATCGGGCATGTTCGCGACAATCCCGATTCGCTGCAGAAGCTTCTCGATCTTTTCAATAAAGCCGGAGAGAACACGCACGTCAGCGAAGTCATCGAACTGCTGGCCCATGCCAGCGTTCAATCCGGAGAACTCACTCGTGCACGCGACCTGTATCAGAAGCTGGCCCAGGTCGAACCGCAGAACCCCCTGCACATGCAGAATTACCAGCAGGTGGTCAGTCAGCTGGGTGGGACGTCCGGCAGCAAGCTCATCACTCCGGAAGAGGCCGTTGTTCTCATCGACGACCTGGAGGCGACGGCACCTTCGATTCACCAGCACTATTCCGATGAAGTCGCGCTGGCCGTCCGTTCGGCGCTTACTGACGCGGAGCTGTTCATCTCGTACAACATGCCTGCCAAGGCCATGGGCCCGCTGCTCACCGCCATGCCGTTGGCTCCGAACGACCTGCGGCTGAATCAGCGGCTGGCCGCGTTGCACACCCGCGCCGGACGTTTTGCCGAAGCCGCGCTTTGCTGTCGCACGCTGCAGAATGTTTACTCCGAGGCCGAGCATCCGGATGAAGCGACCCGCTATAGCGAACTGGCGGAGCGCTATGAAGAGCGTACGTCGGCTCCCGCTCCTCGCGATTCCGGCGAAGAAGCTCCAATTTTCCTGGATGCCACCGCATCTCAGATTTCGGGAGCAGAACCGGAAGTGGCAGAGTTCGCCATTGAAGAAGCTCCGGCCGACGTGACGATAGACGAGGCCGAGGTGGCCGCGCCTCAGGAAGTGCAGGAACCAGAGGAAGCCGCCGTCGAGCCTGCGTCGCCTTGGCCTACGGTCGCGGCGCCCGCGGTGGAAACGAGCGCGGAACCTGAATTTGCGGTGGTGGATGAATCCGAGGCGGCCGCGCCTGCCGAGGCTGCTGCAGCCGGCGAGGAAATCGATCTTTCGTCCGAGTGGGATGACGCGATCACCATTGAGGCCGACGACGCGCCTCCCGCGGCAGTCGAGGAACCTGTCGAGGTTGCGGAAACCGGTCCGAAAACTGCCGAGATTTCCGATGCTCGCGTCGAGGAGACAGTCGAAGAGATTCGCTTCTATATCGGGCACGGCATGCCCGAGCAGGCTCTGGCTGCCCTGGCAAAACTGCAGACGCTGACGCACGATCAGGCGAAGATCGACGAACTCCGCGCCGAAGTCGACGCCGCCATGCAACCCGACGAGGAAATCGCCGTCGAGGCTGAGCCAGTGGTGGAAGAGATCACCGCTGAGGATGTTCCCTCGATCGAGGTGGCTGAAGAAGCTCCTGTTGCCGTCGAGGAGGAACCCGCTCCCGAGCCCGAACCGGTGGTGGAAGAAATTCCTGTGGTGGCGCAGGCCCCTGTCCAGCCCAAGCCCCCACGTGAACCAGTTCACGAGCCGGCGCCGATGGCTCAAGAACCCGAACCAGAAGCGCAACCGGCTGTTCTGAAGGAATTCGTCAGCGATCTGGAATCGTCGCTCGGTGAGACGTTCCTGCCGGGCGCGGTCCCGCATGAGCCCGCACCTGCTCCTGTTGCCCACGCCCAGACGGGCGCTGCTGCGGGCCAGCCTGCGCCGGTATTGGGAGAATTTGTTGCTGACATCGAGGCTTCGCTCGGCGAAGATTTCCTGAAGGCAGCTCCGGTTCCTGAACGTCAACCGTCCGCTCCGGTCGCATCGCCAAGGCCTGCGCCAGTTCCGGCCCCAGTAGCACCGGTTCAAACTAAGACGACTATTCCGCTGGCCGCGAGCGCCGCTGCATCGGCCTCTCCTGCAGCACAAATTGCGCCCGTTGCCGTGCATCCAGTGCAGACTCCTACGGTCTCTGCGGTACCTGTTGCTTCTGCGAGAACCGTGCCGCCGGTTGCCCCGAGCGCACCTGTACTGCCACCGACACCTCCGGCTCCTGCCGCCAAGACTTCCCCGTTTGGGGAAGACGCCGGCATCGACCTGGCAGATATGTTCGGGGAGCTCAAAAAAGATCTTGAAGCTGATGTAGCGGCCGCGGACGAAGATCCTGAGACGCACTACAACCTCGGTATCGCTTTCCGTGAAATGGGCCTGCTCGACGAGGCTATCGGAGAGCTTCAGAAAGCGTGCCAGTCGTTCGATCACGGGCATCCTTTCCCGCAGATCATGCAGACTTACACCTGGCTGGCACAGTGCTTCCTCGAAAAGGGCGTTCCCGAGGCCGCTGTCCGCTGGTACGACAAGGCTTTGAAAATGCCGACCATTGATGGCGAAACCCGGGTTGCTCTCCATTACGAACTGGCTGCGGCCTACGAAACGGCTGGCGACAAGACTTCTGCCCTCAAACACTTCATGGACGTCTACGGGAGCAACATCGACTACCGCGACGTGGCCGAGCGCATTAAGGCCCTGAAGTCGTAGAATAGGCCGGATGGCTTTGACGTCCTTTTTCCCCGGGATCCAGCGCATCCCCATTCTTTCCACCGGAGCGCGAGCTGAATGAGTGATCCCATGTTCTCCGGCGCACCCGGCAAGGCGCCTGAGCCTCAGCAACCCACCGACGTTCCGGCCATTCTCCTCGAACCCTCCGAGAATCGGCCGCGGTTGGTCCAGCTGTGGATGCACCGGATTTCGGTTTTTTTATTTGTCCTGATCAGCGCGGTGGCGGGTGTGCTGCTCATGATCCTGCCCTGGACACCCGAGTGGACCGACAACTATCTGCTGCTGTCGTTTCCGGCTCTTCGCAACCTGGTGTCCAATGGCTTCTTCCGTGGTTTCTGCAGCGGGCTGGGCCTGCTGGACATCTGGATCGGCTTCTGGGAGGCGCTTCACTACCACGAGCATCCGTAGTGCAGCGGAACCAAGGGTGAGTGATCAGGAACCGGTTTCGATCACTGTCCACGAACCCTGATCAGGAAGGCAGAAACGCGGTGCAAATCGCGACAGAAATTCGGGCCCCGATCTTTATTTCGAGCAAGCAATGACCGACTTTCTAAAATCCGCACCCCTAGCCTACGAGAACGAATCCTTTTTCCGCAGTCCCGACGGCCGCATCCTGCGCATGCTGGCGGAATACCAGGAACCCCTGGCCCGCTTTCGCCGCGAACAGATCCAGGACACGGTGGTCTTCTTCGGCTCCGCCCGCTTCCAAGGGCGGAAAATTGCCGCGGAAACTCTGGCGGCGGTCGGCGAAAAGAACACCTCTCCCCAGCAACTTGAGCAGGATCTGAAGCGCGCGCAAGCTAACGTCGATATGGCCCGCTACTACGAAGACGCGCGCAAGCTAGCGTACATGCTGACGAAGTGGTCAATCACCATCCCCGCGCGCCGGCATCGCTTTGTGGTCACCACCGGCGGAGGGCCCGGGATCATGGAAGCCGCCAATCTCGGCGCCCACGAGGCCGGAGGCAAAAGCATTGGCCTGAACATCCAACTCCCCTTCGAGCAGCACCCCAACCAGTTCATCACGCCCTCGCTCAACTTCCAGTTCCACTATTTCTTCATGCGGAAGTTCTGGTTCGCTTATCTCGCCAAGGGACTGGTCATTTTCCCGGGCGGGTTCGGCACCATGGATGAACTCTTCGAGATCCTCACGCTCGCGCAGACCGAGAAATTGGCGAAGAAGATTCTGGTTATCATCTACGGCAGCGAATATTGGAACAAGATCATTAACTTCCAGGCCTTCGTCGATGCCGGTACCGTTTCGCCGCAGGATCTTGACCTGTTCAAAATCGTCGACAATCCCGAAGAAGCCTTCGAGTTCCTACGTGGCGGCCTCACGAGCTACCATCTCGGGGACACTCCAAAGAAAAAAGGCGAGGTCTTGCCGGAAATCGCGAAGACGAGGCCGTGAACGGTGAAGGGTGCGCACCGGAAAAGCCCCACTCGAAATACCCTCACGTGTACGCAATCGTGAGGTTCGATTCGTATGCAGACTTAGAGCACTGCGCAACGGTTGTTCATGTTTTCACATCGCGAGAGCTCGCTGAAAAAGAGGCAGCGAGACTCAGTGAGCTTCACAAGGGGAAGGATTGCATCTACGTCGTCCAAACGACTAGATTCATCGGAGCAACTCCGGTAGCTGAGAGCTGATGCCTGACCGCTGCCTTCTCTACTACATCACGGACCGCACCGCCTTCGGCGCAGACGAACCCACTCGCCGTCTTCGTCTGCTCGACGAAATCGCAGAAGCTGCCCGCGGCGGAGTCGACTACATCCAGCTGAGGGAAAAAGATCTTCCCACGCGTGATCTGGAAATGTTGGCGCGAGGGGCGGCCGATGTGCTCGGGCAACTGAGAATCGAGAACCGGGAAATAAAAACTGCGCTCCTTATCAACTCCCGCACCGATGTAGCGCTCGCCGCCGGAGCAGACGGTGTCCATCTTCGCTCCGACGACCTCACGCCGCAGGAAGTCAGAGCGATATGGGAGAAATGTGGCGCGAGTGCTCCAGCCCGCCTGTCGACTCAAGCACCGCTGATTGGAGTGTCCTGTCACTCGCCAAGAGAAGTGAAGCAGGCAGAGGACAACGGCGCCACCTTCGCCATCTTCGGCCCAGTCTTCGAAAAGAAAGATGTGGCTAACGCGCGACCGGCAGGACTGGCTCAACTCCGTGAAGCCTGCAAGGTGAAAACTCCGGTCCTGGCCCTGGGCGGAGTTACTGTAGAAAATGCGAAATTTTGCCTGGAAGCAGGCGCCGCCGGAATCGCGGCCATACGCCTGTTTCAAGAGCACGATATCAAAGACGTGGTGGGCAATCTCGTGCCAAGATCCTGAGGGTGCCCTACCCTTGTGTTCGCGTTTTTTGCGAAGACAGGGTGGGAGGTTTGACTTTCTATCCGCACTCTTCGCGGCAAATGGCTACCCCGTCCACTTTGTGCCAGTTTCCAAGACCTGCATCACTTTCGCGAGCCGGCGCTTCCGCGTCTCCGCCTGTTTCGCGCCACTGATCGCAAGTGCCATCTCTTTCTTGTGCGTAAACGCGAGCTTCTCCCACCGGTCCCGCGCCTTCCTGCTCTTCTTCAGCTCTCGCTGAAGTTCTGCGGGAGCATCAACGGTGCGCTCTTCTTCGTCTCTCTCCATAGCCACATCCACAATGTCCCCCGGCCGAACGTGTGCACCTTCGCACAATGCCTTGTTCACCGGCATCATGTGGCAGCCACCCATGGGCATCAGCGACGACCGAAACGGATATCCGTTGATTGTCCCTGTAACCGGAACGCGTCCTTTCGTTCCGAATGTCTCTTGCACATCAATCGGCGGGGTGATCGCTGACACCACTCCCGCTTCTTTCCCCTCGATCTTCACCCGAAACCGCAGCTTCTTCTGTGCCATTGAGAACTCCTCGCCCAGCGCTGATAAACTTTATCTTTGAACTCCATACCCGGCAACCACATGACGATTTCTGCGCAATCCTCACCCACATCCAGGACGATCGACACGTCCTCGAGGGAACCGACCCTTGTCCAAATACCGGGATCCTGGTTCCTGATGGGTTCTGAAAGCGGTCAGGATTGCGAGCGCCCCATCCATCGTGTCTGGGTCGACTGTTTTTCCCTCGCTGCAACGCAGGTCACAAACGAACAATACGGCCGATTTCTCCTCTCGACTGGGATCACTCCACCATCCTTCTGGCGCGAGCCCAACTTCAACCATCCGGAACAGCCCGTAGCAGGGGTCTCGTGGCACGAAGCTGTGCGTTATTGCGAATGGCTTAGCCTGCAGACCGGCCGCCGATTCCGACTTCCTACCGAGGCCGAATGGGAGTGCGCCGCCCGCAGCGACCTCGAGCAGAAGCAATTTCCGTGGGGCGACGATCCGCCGCAATCGCTGCCGAACTATGCCATGCGTTGGCAAACCGGACCCGAACCAGTCGCACAATACGCCCCAAACGCCTTCGGACTTTACGACATCGGGGACAACGTCCACGAATGGTGCAGCGACTGGTACGACCCGAACTACTACACGATCTCGCCCGAGCGTAACCCACAGGGGCCGGATCAAAGTCAGCTGAAGCCGCCACGCAAGGCTTCCCGCGGAGGCTCCTGGCGCCACCACATCAAGGTTGCACGCTGCTCTGCCCGTTCGAGCATCCCGCCAGAATTTCAGTATGCCGACTACGGCTTTCGGGTTGCGTGCGATGTGCGGTGAACCATCGGGCGATACGAGTCAGTCATTCGCTGTGGCGCGAGGACGCACACCAATTACGTTCGGCACAGGCCATGCCATCTGATTCTGATCGTTCTCTTTAAACGATGTTTCGTAGCTGCCAAACATCTCCAATTCTGTTTCGCCCGCGTGCACGTAGAGCTGAGCTTCCGGCCCTCCCTCCATATGCTGGGCCGCAACCACTCCAATTCCGGCGGCCAACAGTTCCTGGTTCAAATCGTGCATCGAGAACGGAGAACGCGAGTAAATAAAGAGGATATGCCCTTCTCCGTCTTCTCCAACCGCCGCCTCACTCCACTCCCGAGTCTGCTTCCCCCATTGATTGACGCCGGGGCGTTTGATGAGCCTCAAATTCTGCACTGCTGACGCGTAGTCGGCAAGGATTGCCGGCAAACTGGTCTGGGGAGCATCGAGATCAAAAATGCGAAAGCCCGGCACCTTCCGTCCCTCGCGCGGATCGAAAGCGAGGACCGACTGGTAAGCGTTCACTCGGCCATTAAAAGCACGATCGCGGCTGCGAAGATATCCCAGATGGGTCTTGCCGTCCGATGCGAACATCCCTGCATTGATGGCCGCCGTGTATTTGTGCTTCTCGCACCATTCGCGGGCGGTATGCCCCGCGCTCTCGCCGGTTTGCAGAATGCCGATGACGGCCAATTCCCATCGGCTCGGATCGATGCGCAACACCGTGATCTTCGAGTCCCCGAACGCGCTCTGTTTGCGCGTATGGACGCGTATGATTTCCATTCCAGGAGCGAGAGTCTGCCACGATGATGCTGTCTCGGCCGGAAGGCCTCGTTGCGCGCAGAAGAGGAGAACGAGTCCAACGATGCACAGGTGTCGCGAGGGAGGCCATTCCATATAATTTGTCCTTTCCAGCGGGCCAGCTCAGCGTCGACTTCAAAAAGACGGCGCGACCAGAAACGGAGACTATGTTCCACAAAGACTTGCTCCAGCACAAGCGCATCCTCATCACCGGTGGCGGAACTGGCCTCGGCAAGGGTATGGCGAGCCGCTTCCTTGAACTCGGAGCCACTGTCTATATTTGCGGCCGTCGCGAAGAAGTGTTAACGGCTACAGCCGACGAGCTGAAGGTCAAAGGACCGATTCACGCGATTCCCTGCGATGTCCGCAGTCTCGAAGCTGTCGAGGAGATGATCGAGTCGATCTGGAAGGAAGGCGCGCTCGACATCCTCGTCAACAACGCCGCCGGAAATTTTATCGCTCGGACCGAAGAACTCTCGCCACGCGCCTGGGAGTCCGTGGTCAACATCGTGCTGATGGGTACATTGCACTGCACGATGGCCTGCGGACGCCGGTGGCTTGCAGCGAAACATCCCGGTGCCGTGCTCAGCATCTCCGCCACCTACGCGCCCGTCGGCTCGGCGTATGTCGTTCCCTCTGCCGTCTCCAAAGCCGGCGTGGAAGCTTTGATGCGTAGTCTGGCTGTGGAATGGGGCAATCGCGGCATCCGCATGAACGCGATCGCTCCCGGGCCGATTCCCACCCAAGGAGCGTTTTCCCGCCTTATGCCACGCCCGGAACTTGAAACCGTCGCACTGGAACGCAACCCGCTCCATCGCTTCGGAACCATCGAAGAGTTGGCGAACCTTGCCGCGTTCTTGGTGAGCGACGGTTCCGGCTACATCAACGGCGAAGTCATCCGGATGGATGGCGGAGAATTTCTGCAAGGTGCAGGAGAATTCAGTACTTTGGGAAGGGTCCTTACTGACAAGGATTGGGAGGCGCTAAGACCGCGCAAGCGATCTTAGGAAGGCATCAGGAAAATGAAAGCAGTCGACGAAAAACCAACGACTGCCTACCAGCGACCGACGACTAATTGCTATCCTTTTTCGGCATGACGATCCCTTTGAGCAGTATGTTGACCAGGCTCAGCACGATCGCTCCCAAAAATGCCGCCAGGAATCCATGCACCTGGAAGCCCGGTGACAGGAGTGCCGACGCCAACTCCAGCATCAGAGCGTTGATCACCAGCCAGAACAATCCCAGCGTGACCAGCGTCAGGGGGAATGTGATCACCTTAAGGACCAGCCCGATCGTGGCATTGATGAACCCGATGACGAGCGCCGCAACTAGAGCGCTCTTCCAACCGCTGACATGAACTCCGCTGACGATCTGCGCCACGACCCACACCGCAACCGCGCTCAAGATCCAATTCAAAAGTAGTCGCATAGCTTTGCACTCACAATCAAACTATAGGCGCGAGATCACCGGTTTGTCATTTCCGTATCGGGAGGGGGAGTTTGACGTATGGTCCGAACGGATCTGTCCCCAGGTCACAACAAAATTAACAACTTCGTGCGCAGTTCGCGGCGGCGCATACGGTACACTACGCAATTCGATTTCAAGGAGGAACACGCATGGCAGACACCGCACTCAGCGGATCAGAATTCAAGAAGCAACTGCGCGCCGGACAGCCGAAGATGGGCCTGTTTCTGAACGCGCACAGTCCGACCGTCGCCGAGCAACTGGCGCACTCCGGCTACGACTGGCTGCTGGTCGATACCCAGCACGGCCCCATGGGCTACGAGCGGCTTTCGGCCATGCTGAGCGGAATCGCCAATGGCGGCGCGAAGAGCCTGGTTCGCGTTGGCGGATACGACGACCGCCCGGGTATCCAGCAGGCTCTCGACATGGGTGCCGACGGAGTCCTTGTGCCTTATATCAACACCGCTGATGAGGCCCGACAGGCCGTGAGTTGCACGAAGTATCCCACGGTGGGCACGCGCTCGGTGTACTTCCCGCAACGCAGCATGAACAAAGGCGGACTGCTTGGCTACGCGGGCAACTGGAACAACGAGAGCATCGTCGCGCTGCAAGTTGAGACCGCATCCTGCATCGAGAACATCGCGGAGATCGCGGCTGTGCCGGGCGTTGACATCCTCTTCCTCGGACAGAATGATCTCTGCATGTCGATGGGACTGTACAACAAGTACGAATTCCCGCACATGTACACGTCGCCGGAACTCGATGCCGCGACGAAGAAACTGGTCGAGCATGCTCGAAAGAACAAAGTCATCCTCGGCCTGTTCCTGTTCGGGACCTCGCGCGTCGGCGAATTCCTGGAGAAGGGATTTACCTTCATCAGCATCGGCAACGACCTGCACCACGTCTTAACGCAAGCCGGAGCCTACGTAGGAGACATGGAAAAGATCTCGCAGGAAAAGGGCAAGTCCTGGAAACGCCGGGCAACTGCCTTGTTCTAGAGCAAATTCAACAGTGAAAGTTCAATCCGAGGGTGCCCCACCGTTGGCGTGCGTTTTGCGACAGGTTTGACTCCCTCTGTGTTCCTCAATGACCTCTGTGGGGAGTTCGTCCTTTTCAAGTAAAATCAAACCTCCGCCATGCACGTTCTTACTGAAATCGAAACCCGCGTCCTGGGCTCTCTGATCGAAAAAGACATCACCACGCCCGATTACTACCCGCTCTCGCTCAACGCCCTGGTCAACGCCTGCAATCAGAAGAACAACCGCGACCCGGTGATGACGCTGGACGAAAGCGCCGTCCGCAATGCCTTGACCAGCCTACAGGAGAAGCGCATGGCAGGGCCCGCCGGCGGCGCCGACAGCCGCGTCACGAAATACGAGCATCGCCTGCAGGAAGTCTTCAACTTCGACCGACGCGAAATCGCCATCGTGTGCGTGCTGCTGCTCCGCGGCCCGCAAACTCCGGGCGAACTCCGCGGACGGACCGAGCGCATGTACCACTTCGATGCGCTCGAAGACGTCGTTTCGACGCTCGACCGGCTGGCGCAACGAGAGGCCCCGCTGGTGTGCATACTCGCCCGCCAGCCAGGCACGAAGGAATATCGCTATATGCATCTGTTCTCCGGGGAGCCGCTGGAGCCCACGGTTACGCGCGCGGCCATGGAGAGAGAATCATCCGCTTCCGCCACGGCCGAGGTCTCTCCATACGCCGCTCCGCCGCCAGCACAGCGACTCGCTGTTCTGGAAGAAGAAGTTTCCCGCCTGCGCGCTGATCTCACGGAAGTTCAGCAACAACTCGCCACGTTCCGCAAGCAGTTTGAATGAGCGCACCGATCATCATTGAGGACTACGACCCGCAGTGGCCGGAGCACTTCGAACGGCTGCGCTCGGGGATTGCCGCGGTGCTCGGCCCGCTGGCTGGCGCGATTGCGCACGTCGGCAGCACAGCAATCCCAGGTCTCGCGGCTAAGCCCATCATCGACATGGACGTCCTCCTTTACGCCACTGCCGATCTTCCGGAAGCCATCAGTCGGCTTGCGACTCAGGGATATCAGCATCGAGGCGACCTCGGGGTTCCCGGGCGCGAGGCATTTCGACCGCCCCCCAATGATGTGCCGCATCACCTTTATGTGTGCGTACCGGAATGTCTCGAGTACGCTCGGCACATCACGTTCCGAAATCACCTTCGTACGCACCCTGAAGATGCCCGCGCGTACGAACGTCTAAAGCGAGCCCTGGCCATGGAGTTCCGAAATGACCGCGAAGAGTACAACCAGGCGAAAACCGAATTCGTCGAGGCGGTCCTGCGGCGCGCAGCAATGAGGGAACATTCCGCGCCGGCTGGCCGTATCATTCCCTAGAGGAGGTCTCGCATGTTCACGTTCCTGCTCTGGTGCATCCTGTTCATTCTGTGCTGGCCCCTGGCACTGTTGGCCCTGGTCGCCTACCCATTCATCTGGCTGCTCTTGCTGCCATTCCGCATCATTGGAGTTGCGGTCCATGGCGTGCTGGAGGTGATCTTCCTGGCCATCACACTTCCATTTCGACTGCTGGCCGCACCATTTCGAATTTGAGGATGCGGTACAGGCGTCCTGTCCAAGACCGACTTTGACGCGTCGTGACAAAACGTCTGCGAATTGTGATGTGAAAGAGCAGACCGGCAGTGCCTGCGAGCGCCCACAGAAGAATCACGGGCTTCAGGGCCCGACGATTCGTTTTCAACTTTCCTCATCCCACCCTCCTGATGTAGCCTCAAAGAACGCCACCTGTTCAGGAGGACCCATGCGTCGACGCGAATTTCTCGTCCGTTCCGCCACTGCCGCTGGAGCGGTGTGGCTCTCGTCCAAGTCCATCTTCAAAGCCATCGCCGACCAGGCTCTTTCGCAGAAATTCTCCGCCTCCGACACGGTGACGCTCGGCGGCACCGGCATCAAGACCAGCCGCTTGGCTATGGGTACCGGCACGGTGGGCTCCGGACATCACTCGCACCAGACCGCGCTCGGGGTGAAGGGCCTTTCGGACCTGCTTCTGAACGGATACGATCGCGGCCTGCGCTTCTTCGATGCCGCCGACTCCTACGGAAGCCATCCGCATGTCGCCGAGGCGCTGAAGCACGTGCAGCGGGACAAAGTCACGGTGCTCACCAAATCCTGGGCACGCGACGCCGACGGCATGCGCGCGGATCTCGATCGTTTCCGCAAAGAGCTGGGAACCGACTATCTTGACGTCTGCCTGATGCACTGCGTCACGGAAGCCGACTGGACTGACCGTTTCCGCGGCGCCATGGACGTTCTGTCAGAAGCCAAGCAGAAGGGAATCATCCGCGCCCACGGCTGCTCTTGCCATACCATCCAGGCTCTACGTGCCGCTGCGAAGTCTCCGTGGGTGGAAATCGACCTGGCCCGCATCAATCCCGTTGGCGCAGAAATGGATGCTGACCCCGCTACGGTCGTCAGTGTCCTCAAAGAAATGAAGTCGGCGGGGAAGGCGGTCGTTGGAATGAAGATTTTAGGGCAAGGCGCGCTGCGCAACCGGCAAGATGAAGGCATCAAGTACGCGCTCTCGCTGGGGATTCTCGATGCCTTCACCATCGGCGCCGAAAGCAAGCAGGAGCAGGAAGACCTGATCCGCCGCATTGCCGCGGCGGCGTAAGTTCAGCTAAGAGACGGCCCTCGAAGACTAGCGGGAGTCGCCCTCAAGGAGTGCCGCAGCCGCTGCCTCAAGTTGCTCGAACGGCTGGTCTTGGCCGGGTGCAGGCTGCAACCGGCCATGGCGGTCGATGAGAAAAACCGCTGGGTAACGCGCGATATCCCGGTAAAGACTTGGGATTGTCCCTTGGATCGTGAGCAATGGGTAGCTCACCGGGACTTGCTGAACAAATTTTCGCTGCGTGTTGACGTCCTCATCGGACAGCCCGAACACAACGAGTCCTTGCTCCCTCCGGTCTCTATATAACCGGTCAAGTTTCGGCATTTCACTCCGGCAGGGTCCACACCACGTGGCCCAGATATTGACCAGCACTACCTTGCCCGTTTGATCCCCCAGGCGTTGTGCTTTTCCATCCAGATCCAGCGTGTCGAATGATGGCGCGGCCACATTTCGCAGCGCCATGTTTCGAGATTGCTTTAAGCGAGTGATGCAGTCACTCACCGGCTGGTAGGCAAGTCCCAGCGAGAGAATCGCGACGGCCAATCCGATTTTTCCCGATAGCGACAGTGTGTGCCGTCGGTGATCGTTCATCGCGAGGGCCAGAGTAACCACAAAGGGCAAAGTCATGGAGAAGGTAGACAGGCTAAGGCGAAAGAGCCAATCTTTCTCGAGATCTCTGCTGAATCGCGTGAGCGTCGAATAAACCACCGCGTACAAGACAAGGGCCACGACCGGCGACAGGATTCCGGCGGCCAGCACGCGGTACTTGTTCAGCTTCGTCATGAGCGCCAATTCGTGCTAACTTTCCATAACCTTCAACCCCGGACTCACTATCAACCGCGCCTCGGTTGCCCGTTGTACATCCTCAGGCGTCAACCCCGGCGCAATCTCCTCCAACACCAAGCCATTCTTGGTCACGCGGATGTAAGCCATCTCGGTGGCAATGGTATCGACCACGCGCACGCCCGTCAGCGGCAGCGTGCACTTCTTCAGAATCTTCGGTGCCCCTTCCCGGGTTGTATGCTCCATCGCCACAACCACTCGCCGTGCACCGGCTACCAAATCCATTGCGCCGCCCATCCCCTTCACCATTTTCCCCGGAATCATCCAATTTGCAATGCTCCCGGTCTCATCGACTTCCATCGCGCCGAGCACGCTTAAGTCAATGTGACCACCTCGAATCATGGCAAACGAATCCGCGCTGGAAAAATAAGAGGTTCCCGGCATTTCGCTTACGGTCTCTTTCCCGGCGTTGATCAGATCCGGATCCTCGGTCCCCTCGATTGGATACGGCCCGATTCCCAGCATGCCGTTCTCGGATTGGAGTGTAACCTCTACGCCCGCAGGTACATGGTTGGCAATCAACGTAGGCATGCCGATACCAAGGTTCACGTAAAACCCATCGCGCAGTTCGCGCGCGATCCGTTTCACAATGCGTTCACGCTTGTCGACATCTTTTGCAGGTTTGTTCATAGTTGGTCGGGTGCTCCGCGGTGTTCGGTGAGGAGGTAAAAGGCTCTCACCACAGAGGGCACGGAGGATCACGGGGAAACCTGGCAACTCATAAATCGAATTGTTGGCGTACTGCATATAGTACTAAGCACTCGCCTTCCTCACTGTGCGCCGCTCTATCCTTCGCTCATACAATTCGCCCTGAAAAATCCGCTTCACATGAATCGACGGCGTATGAATTGCGTCGGCATTCAATTCTCCAACATCCACCAGATGTTCGACCTCGGCGATCGTGATCTTGGCGGCCGTCGCCATCATCGGATTGAAATTCCGCGCCGTCTTGCGATAGATCAAGTTCCCCGCGCGATCTCCCTTCCACGCCTTCACGAAGGCGAAATCGGCGGTCAGGCCTCGCTCCATCACGTACATCCGCCCGTCAAATTCGCGGGTCTCT
>DATEHP010000371.1:0-8223 GCA_035279505.1 Candidatus Sulfotelmatobacter sp.
GCCGCTCGGCTTCGCCCTCGCGGGACAGCCGAGGCGGCTGTCTCTACGTGGCCTGGGGCTTACACCAGGTCATCTAACTTCAACACATGTGCACTGCCTTTCCACGAGGCGTCGAGCTGTTTCTTAACGAATCCGGCATCGTAGTCGCGCTTCTGTTGCAGCAATGATTGCTGCAGGCCAAACAGCGACCGTGGGTTGCGCGGATTGTGATCGAGGTCTTCGCGGAAGACTTTCTCGGCGCCGGCGGCATCTCCGCTCATCAGCAGCGCGCCGCCCAGGTTTTCGCGCACGGGATAGAACCAATCGGGCGGTTCGCCGTAGTTGAGCTTGTCCTGGATCGCGACCGCGTCGCGGAGCTGCGAGACTGCACCGGCCGTGTCTTTCTTCGCCAAGGCGATCTTCGCCCCCAACACGTTTTCGGCAATCTTCATGATGTCTTTCGCCTTATTGTTGATGGGCATCTGGAAGATCACATCCGGTGGGGTAGCGGCTTCGGCTTCGGAAATGACCTTGTACTCCGCCTCCGCGTCGGCGATCTTTCCAGTCCCGGCCAGTGCCAGGCCGCGTCCGAAATGCCAGAACACCGTGGCGGTCTTCATGGACGGATCCGGGGCGGGCATTTTCAGAATTTCATTCCAGTGGTGGAAACGAATCTCAACGGCCACGGGAATGGTCATGAATCCTTCAAGTGGCGGCATGTCTTTCACATGCGGGCCGACGTTGGCGACCAGCAGATCCGCGTTCTTGCGGGCTTCCGTATAACGCCCGTTCATGGCGCCGCACATGGCCACGAAATGCAGGTTGTGGCTGTAGTACATCATGGGATAAATGCCCTGCGCGCCGGTCTCTTTGATGTACGTGCGGTCGATTTCCGCCGCTTTCTGGTTGGTTTGCACGGCGGCTTCGTAATCGCCGGTGCGGATATAGATGTGCGCGGGCATGTGAACAATGTGTCCCGCATTCGGCGCAAGGGCGGCCAGCTTGTTCGCGCCGGCTAACGCGCGCTCGGGATTGTTCGAGGCCTCGACGGCGTGGATGTAGTAGTGGATCGCGCCCAGGTGGTTGGGATCACGTTTGATCACCGACTCGAGCGTCGAGACAATCTCTTCCGTGCCAGCTTCCGGGCTGCCGTCCTGATGCCAGAGCCCCCAGGGATGCAGATTCATTCCGGACTCGGCGAAGAGCGTGGCCGCGTCAAGGTCATCAGGGAATTGGCGCGCAACTTCGCGCATGGCATCGCGATAGTCTTCAGCAGCCTTCTTCAGATCGGAGTTCGGATCGGCTGGAAATCGCTTGGCCATCGCCTGAATGTAGGCTTGCTCGCTGGGCGATGCGCCGGACGAGAGATCGACGGCTTTTTGCACTGCATCGTGTGCGCGCTTGTAGCGGTCGGGATCGGCGGGATCGTTATAGTTCGGTCCTACCGCCTCGGCGACTCCCCAATCAGCCATGGCGAGTTTCGGATCGAGTTCCGCAGCGTGCTGGAATGATCGAGCGGCCTCGTCGTGGTTGAAGGCGTAAATCAAGCGAAGTCCCTGATCGAAAAATTTCTGCGCTTCCAGGTTATGCGTGGATACAGGATGGTGCAGGTCCCCAAGACCCGTGACCAGCGAAACGGCATGACTCTGCGTGTGGTGAGCATGATTTTGCGCTGCCCCGGGCAGGCAGAGCAAAAGAACGGACAATGACTGCGCCAGAATCTTCATCTGGACGGCCCTCCTCGAATTGTTAAGTGACAAGCCCCAAAACCAGAGAAACCGTGCGGAAAGCAACCCTTGCAAGCGTGCCCCAGCTTATGCCAAATTTAAGCGCTTTTCCAGTCGCCGGAGGGTAAACCGGAATGCCTAACGAACCGCGCGCCAAACCTCTGGGCGAGCCCTACTCCACGCAACTCCCCCTGGCCTTACTAAACGTGCTCGATACCAACAACCGCATCAACCTGTACCTGATCGAAAACTTGCCGCCTGCGGCATGGAAGGCGAAGCTTTCGGACGGCAAGGGCCGGACAATCGCGTCCATCGTGGCGCACATGCATAATGTGCGTGTCATGTGGCTAAAGGCGGCCAAGGCGGAGGAGACCCCGGAGCAACTGGAACGCGCCACGGTCACGCTACCTCAGGCAATGCGTGCTCTGGAAAGCAGCCGGGCTGCGTTGCACAAGCTATGCCGAGAGGCGCTCGAAACTGACGGCCGAATTAAGGGATTTCGTCCGGATGTTGCGGGATTCGTCGGATACCTGATCGCGCACGATGCGCATCATCGCGGGCAGATCGCCATGCTCGCGCGGCAACTGGGACATCCACTTCCGCAGAAGGCGATGTTCGGGATGTGGGAGTGGGGCAGGCGCTGAGTGCCGCTGCGGATCTAATACCCAGTTCAGCCAAGCAAAGTCAAAGACCCCAGCCTGTCTCCGCAGAAAGAGCAGGGAGACAAGGTAGGGCGCCCTCGAGATTTTCATCTCAGTTACAATCACGCTTCGAACCTATGCGGAAGGCGGCGTTGCTCTACAATCCGGACTCTGGCGGCAGCAAGCGACGCCAAAGGGAGTTGCAATCTGCGCTGGAGATCCTGAAGGCAGGGGGTGTTGAGGCCAAGTTGTTCGCGTCGGATTCGCGCGGGCAGGCTGCGGAGTTGGTGCGGCAGGCAATTGCAGCGGGCTGCGATACGATTTTCGCGTGTGGCGGGGACGGTACGATCAACAACATCGCCCAGGTGCTGGCGAAATCGCCAGTCGCTCTGGGAATTCTGCCGATCGGTACGGCTAACGCGCTTGCTCACGACCTTGGTCTCCCATTGAGAATCCCCGCGGCGGCGAAAGCCGCCTTGAATGCCGAGCAGTGTCGCATTGCATTGGGTGAGATCACATGTCCGGACCTCCGCGGTGTTCGAAAAACGCGTTACTTCGTGGTAGCTGCGGGCGTCGGCGTGGATGCTCACATGTGCTACAAACTCCTTACAAGTGCGAAGCAACGTCTGGGGATGGGCGCGTATTATGCCAAGGCGTGGCAGATGTGGTTCACCTATCCCATGACGCGCTTTCGTGTCGAGTACATGACGCCCGAAGTCGGCGCTCCGAAGAGTGCGGCGGTCACTGAACTGATGGCGGTACGTATCCGGGATTTTGGCGGGGTCGTGCGCGAACTAGCTCCCGGGGCGTCGCTCGATCGCAATGACATACGGCTGATCCTATGTCACACAGATCGGCGGCTCTCTTATCTGGCATACGTAACGCGGGCTCTTCTTCGGCGGAAGTGGACCATCCCCGGAATCGAGCTGGCTTACAGCACCCGTGCCGTGTGCGATTACGCCCAGCCGGACTCGCCAGCTCGCAAGATTTACGTCGAGGCCGATGGGGAACTGATCGGAAGCCTGCCGGCTGAAATCTCGATCATTCCCGACGCTTTGACGCTGCTCGCACCTCGGCGGGGGAAGTGAAGTTTTGCGTCGCTACGAGTACATCTTGGGTCAAAGTGATTTGCGGTGAGATTGATGCGTTCCGCAAAAAGTTTGCTGGTAAAAGGTAGCTGCAAGGAAAGAAGATTCAGATCACCGCTTGGAACCTTTCACTCACTTTCTGACGGGCGCATGCATGGGACGCGCCGGCCTTAATCGCAAGACGGCTTTGGCAACCCTCACGCTGACTCTGGCGGCCGAAGCGCCCGATCTCGATGTTATTGGCCGCTACTGGGGGCCGGCCGTCGGCTTCGAGCATCATCGCGGGTTCACGCATTCCATCCTGGGAATTCCGCTGGACGCTCTGGTTGTGATCGCGTTTGTATATCTGGTGTGGCGGCTGCGGGGCCGGAAAACAAAAGATCCCAAGTTGCCGCCGCGATGGGGCATGCTTTTTTTCTATGCCTGCCTTGCCGGACTCAGCCACATCCTGCTCGATTTCACCAACAATTACGGCATCCGGCCTTTCTGGCCATTTTCGGAGAGGTGGTATTCGTGGGACATCGTGTTTATTGTTGAGCCGGTCATGTTGGGGCTGCTGATCCTCGGCTTAATTGTTCCGTTACTGTTTTCTCTCATTGACAAAGAGCTCGGCGCACGCAACCGTGCCCCTCGCGGTCGTGTGGCTGCCACGTTGGCGCTGATAGGTGTGGTTCTGATGTGGGGATTGCGGGATTACGAGCATCGCCGCGCGGTCAACGCGCTGGAAGCCCGAACTTACAACGGAGTAGATCCGTTGCGAGCGTCGGCTTATCCGACGATGGTGGATCCATTTCACTGGTTTGGAGTCGTGGAGACACCTGCTCTCTTTGCCCTGCCTCCCGTGGATACCCTTGGACCAGAGGTTGATCCAGAGGAACGTATGGATATTCGTTACAAGCCGGAGGAGACCCCGATCACGTTGGCGGCAAAGAAATCTTATGCTGGGAGGGCGTTTCTGGACTGGGCCAAGTATCCGATCGCGGAAACCGAAGTTCTTGAGCCTCCTGAGGAGGGCTATATCGTGCTCTTTCAGGACTTGCGCTATCCACAATTTCCGAACCTGTTCGGCAGGGATCGTGGGCGCTGCGCTTTGTGCGTGGGAGTGAAGCTGGATAAGGATCTGCGTGTGGTTGGGGATGTATACGAAACGCCGAAGGGGCGAGTGATCGTCCCCGATCCGGATCAGCGTTAGGACCGGTGCCTGAGTCGCCTCGCTTCGCTTCGGCAGACAGCCGAGGCGGCTGTCCCGAATGTGCTGCTTCCCCTTGACGGAGTTGCCGGTAGCGCACAGAATAGGAATTCATCCTCGAGGTGACCATGTTGCCTTATATCTTCGTGCTGCTCGCTATCGCCGTCCGGTTCTTTCCCTTTCTCGGTCTGAACTTGCCGCATGCCTGGCATTTCACTCCACTGGCGGCGTCGCTGCTGTTTTTCGGAGCTCGCGGCTCGCGCCGGCAAATGTGGATCCCACTCGTGTTGTTGGCTGGTACGGATGTGGTCTTGACCCGCTTTGCCTGGCACTACCCGTTCACATGGGACACCCTGGTCACGTGGGCATGGTATGCCGCCATCCTGTGGCTGGGAACGAATCTCCGCGAAAAATCGGGATTCTGGCGCGTGGCGGTGGCAGCGGCCGCCAGTTCCGTGTCTTTCTTTATCGTCAGCAATCTGGCCGTTTGGGCGGCGTGGCCGCAGATGTATCCGAGGACGCTCGCCGGATTAATCGCGTGCTATGAGGCGGCGATCCCGTTCTTCCGCGGCACCGCGGTCGGCGACTTGTTCTTCTCTCTCGCGATGTTTAGCGTTCCTGCCATTCAGCAAGCTTTTGCCGGGCGGTTGCGGAGTGCGGGGGACCATACCGCCACGGTGTAGTACTAGTTCACGGAGTGCTGAGTTTTGACGCCGTTCTCCGAAGGGGGAGCGGCGTTCTTCTTGGATCTCCTGGTCCTGGCCAATAACCAAAGGATCAAACCCACCTCCAGGATCGCCCCCGAGAGCAACATCCAGTGGTGTTTGAAAACGCCACCAAAGTGGCCGATCACCTGCGGGCCGAACCAAAGCACCAGGACCGACAAGACAAAGAAGCGGACAAACCGCCCGGCGAAGATTGCGATCAGGAAATCGCGGAACCTCATTTCGAATACCGCAGCGCCGAGCACAAATATTTTGAACGGCATGGGTGGCGGAAGCGTGCCAGGGAGCATCAGTGCCCAGAATTCATTGCGCTCAAACGACTGATGAATTTTCAGGAAGCGCTCCTCGCTGATCCGCTTTCGGAGAACCTTTTCGCCGCCCAAATACCCAATGATGTATAGGGGAATGCTGCCCAATGCCGATCCGAGCGATGCCATTGCTACGTAAAGCAGCATTCGCCTGCGATCCTGGTACACGTACGTCGCGACGATGAAATCGACGGGCATGCCGAGCAGGGCGCTGTCGGCAAAGGCGATCACGAACACGCCCCAGATCCCGAGCACTTTCATGAGGCCCAGGATCCACGCCGAGTAGCGCGCCAGAATGTGTCCGATGCGTTTCAAGCCGAATATTCAGTGTACGTGATGGAAAAGAAGTGCGTCAGGCCGCGGCGGTGATCCATCCTCGAAGTAGTTGGCTCGCTTCCTGCTATCATCGCTAGCTTCGGAGCCCCTATGCGCACGATTCTCTTGTCTTATTTGTTGCTGTTCAGCACGTTCGCCGCTGCCCAGCAATTTGACGCTGTGCTCGAAGGCGGCCGCGTGATGGATCCCGAGACCGGCCTTGATGCCGTCCGCAATGTGGGCATTCGTGATGGCATGATCGCACGAATTTCTGCTGAGCCGTTATCGGGACGACGTGTCATCCATGCGGCCGGTCTGGTTGTCGCTCCGGGCTTCATCGATCTGCATCAGCATGGTCAGGAACTCGCCAGCCAGCGAGTGAAAGCGTTCGACGGCGTTACGACTGCTCTCGAAATGGAGATCGGCGTCCCGGACGTAGCCCCGTTCCTTAAGTCCAAAGAAGGGCAATCGCTCATTCACTACGGCACCACCGCCAGCCACGTTGCCGCGCGAGCGCTGGTCTTCGGTGCTCCGCTCAATCCGGGCGTTATGGGCCCGCACGCCGGTATTCCGGAGATTCTGCCAAAAAGCGGTCCCGCGACCGACCAGAATGCGACAACGGAGCAGATCGGCAGAATCAAACAGCGCTTGCAGCATGAATTGGACGCCGGTGCTCTTGGCATCGGCATGGGCATTCAATACACGCCCGGCGCGACCAGGCTTGAGGTCATCGATATCTTCCGCTTCGCCGCCCAACATGAACTGCCGGTTTACACGCATATGCGCAATTTTGGGCGCAAAGAGCCCGGCTCGGCGATCGAAGCCGTGGAGGAAGTGATTGGAGCAGCCGCGATATCGGGAGCGCCACTGCACATTGTTCACATCAACAGCACCTGCCTGCTGGACACGATCGAGTGCCTGTCGCTGGTTGCGGGGGCCCGCGCCCGCGGCCTGGATGTGACGACCGAGGCCTATCCGTACATCGCCGGAATGACGGGAATCAATTCCGCTCTGTTCAATCCCGGCTGGCGCGAAAGGCTGGGCATCGAATACAGCAACCTTGTCCTGCCCAACACGGGTGAGCATCTGACGAAAGAAAGATTCGAGGCACTGCACAATAGCAGCGAGGCGCAGGATGTCATCATTTTCGCCAACACGCAGAAGATGGTGGACGCAACCATTCCGAACCCGCTCATCATGATCGCGAGCGATGGAGCGGATGGACATCCACGAAATGCGGGCACTTACTCGCGAGTGCTGGCGCAATATGTTCGCGAGAAGAAATCCTTGAGTCTGATGGACGCACTGCGCAAGATGACGCTGATGCCCGCTCAGATGCTGGAGAGATCAACTCCCATCGCTCACCACAAAGGACGTTTGCAGGAAGGTGCTGACGCGGACATTGTTGTCTTTGATCCTGCGACGATCAGCGACCGGTCGACATTCGAGAAACCGATGGAGCCTAGCGTGGGTGTCCACGAACTGCTGGTTGGGGGGACGCTGGTGATCGATGATGGCAAGCTGGTGCCGGATGTATATCCAGGAAGGGCAATTGTGGGGCCGGGAACGGAAACCTCCGCGAGTCACTAGAAAGGCGCTGCCGCGACAAAGAGCGTCGCGGCCTGAACAGCCGAGGCGGCTGTCCCCACACCAGCACTGCTAAACATGCTCTGTTTTGCCGCTTAGAAGATCGATCGCGTGAGGCAACAGAGCCGCTACCGCTTCTAGTGACTCCACCGCACCAGCGGGGCTTCCCGGCAGGTTGAGGATCAGGGTCTTTCCGCGAACGCCACAAACGCCACGGCTTAGAGAGGCGAATGGAGTCTTCTTCAATCCCTCGCTGCGCATTTTTTCGGCGACACCGTCCAGCAACCGATCGCAAACTTTCGCAGTGGCTTCGGGCGTGACGTCGCGCGCTGCGATTCCGGTTCCACCCGTCGTTACAATTAATCGCACCTCGCGCGCCAGGCGGATCAGCAGATTTTGGATCTGGATTTCGTCATCGGAGATGACATCCCTGGCGATGACATGGAACGGGAGTTTCTCGAGCAGTTGCGCGACCGCCGGCCCTGACCCATCCTTCCGCTCGCCCCGGGCACAGGAATCGCTGACGGTCACGACCGCAGCAGTCAGAACCGTCTTGGGATCAGCCATCGAGAAGAACGTCTTCCTCTTCATCTTTCCTGCGGCTTACAGGCACGGAAGGCGCCGTAGCAGCGACCGGGGCTGTCTCTACAGGCGCAGCTTCAGG
>DATEHP010000372.1:0-11512 GCA_035279505.1 Candidatus Sulfotelmatobacter sp.
CCTTCAAGTCGTCAAAGGTATAAACCTTATCCATAACGCCGGGCGCGTTTTCAAATGACATGGAGTAGGAGAAGCCGGAGCAGCCGCCGCCAACCACGCCAATACGCAGACCTGCCGGCACAGGGTTCTGCTGTGCCATGATCTCTTTCACCTTGGCGACGGCGTTAGCGGTCAGGGTAATGGGTGCAACTTTCTTGGTGACTTCAGGGACGGTTGTCGTTGCCATTCGTATCTCCTTGGCTTTAAAGCTGTTTGATTATAGCAAATATGATCCACCCCCTCAGCCGTCAAGGCCGGGGATAATGAATCATCTATACGATTTGGATGCGGATTGCAAGGGGGAAGTCGCACTGTTCCACTTCTGTAACAGGCTTTTTCAACAGGGATTAAATCATCGCCGGGGGCTTGCCATCAGCGCTATAATCGTGCCGTTAAGGCCTTCCCCGGGACTGGTGTGGGGTCCGCGTGCCCCGATCAGCAAGTGGAAAGCCGCTGTGGTTGGGTCGACTCTGCCGAGGTGGCTTATGACGCCTATTGAAATCGTCGGGGGTCTATTCGGACTCTTCGCCGTTGGTTTGATCGTCCTATTGATCTACAAAAGCACTCTCACGATGCATGAGGACGATCAACTGTTTCTGGATGATGCCAATTCTCACATGCAGGAAGAACAGACGGAGTTGCTAACGAGAGTCAACAAGCTCACGGTCCCGATGCGGGTGTTCAGTATTGGCTCCGGAGTATTTCTGCTGGCGTTTCTCGCGATGCTCATTTATCAGAAGCTGAACGAAGTGCAGTAATCGCCACTTGGCGAAGCGTCGAATGCGGTCGACACCTCCGTCGCAGAAGCCGCGCCCCGTCGGTGGCTTTCCTTTGTCTGTTAGCGGATACAGGCAAGGGGGCCGCCGACTTATTGGTTTCGTCCTTTCCACGCCTGACGATCACTTTGTCTTCCACGTCGATAGTGCAAAATCAAGTACAGGACGTGCAAGCGGTAAACTGTTCGACGATCTAACAAGTTCTGGAAGTGGCTTGTAATTTGCCGGAGTCATAGAAAGTTTCTGCAGTCGGGCAACGTCATAGCACAATCAACATTCCTAAGGGCGGGAGTAGCCGGAAATGTCAACAACTCCTGCGGAAGTGATTCCCGAATCTGAATCCTTAGTGGAACAGCCGGGATCGCGGCCGGACCCCACACCGGATGACCAGCGTCCGAAGCGTTGGCGCGTTTGGATCATCGCGGCCATCCTTCTATTCGCTTTGGGCCTGGTACTGACACTCGTCTTCCGCAGCCGAACTCCCCTTTCCACTAAGCAAGTCCCCGCCATGCATCAACATCCGGAAGATTTCCTGCGCCTGAAAGGGACCACCGAGGCGGTACAAGCGAGGGCCATTCTCGCGCCATTGCTGGCCGGGCAGCAGATCGGCACTCTTACCATCATTCACATTGCGCAAGCAGGCGCCAGGGTCAAGCAGGGAGACTTACTCGTCGAGTTCGACCGGCAAGCTCAGATGCGCGACATCATCGACAAGCAGGCGGAGTACCAGAAACTGGTGGACCAGGTTGCCGGCGAACAGGCAAAAGAATCGGCCGCCCGCGCCAAGGATGAAACGGAACTCAAGACGGCAGAAGACAATCTCCGTAAGGCCGAACTCGAGATCCAGAAAGCCGAGATCGTATCGCGCATCGATGCGGAAAAGAATCAGGAGAATCTTGAAGAGGCAAAGGCCACGTATGACCAGTTGCGGGAAACCTTCGATCTGAAGCGAAGAGCGGCGCAGGCGGCGATCCGCATTCTGGAGATTCAGCGGGATCGCACCCAGCAGACCATGGAGCATGCCAAGGCAAATTCCGACAAGATGCAGATTCGTTCGCCACTCGACGGTGTTGTCGTCCTGAATACGATCTGGAAGCAAGGCACCATGGGCGAGGTGCAGGAGGGCGATCAGGTTCGCCCGGGAGTGCCCTTCATGCAGGTGGTGAATCCGGCCACGATGCAGGTGCGGGTGCACGCTAATCAGCAGGACTTCCCTTCTCTGCAGGTTGGACAGATGGCGAAGGTGCGGCTGGATGCCTATCCGGAGATGGTCCTTCAGGGGACGGTGGATCAAATTTCACCGATCGGGGAAGGTGGAGATTTTTCCACCAAGCTGCGCACGTTTGTGGTGATCGTCGCCATTGAGGGAAACGATCCCAAGTTGATGCCAGACCTTTCGGCGGCGGTGGATGTGGACACGACGAAGCACAGGGCACAGTCAAGCATGGTCGGAGCCGGCGGCGGCTCGCTATGATGCGGCGATTCCGACAGCTCTCGGTCAGAGGCAAGTTCGTCGCTGTCGCGGTCATTCTGCTTGCGGGAAGCGGCGTCCTTCTCGGCGCTGTGCGGCTGGGACGGCGGGCACCTACAGTTCCTACGACCGAGGTGAAGCGCGGAGAGTTTCTTGACTCGCTGCAATTCCGCGGAGAGGTGAAGGCCCTGAAGTCAGTGACGATCAGCGCACCGGCGGAAGCGGGCGACCTGCAGATCATCAAGATCTCGCCCGAAGGAACCGTCGTGAAGGCCGGTGACGTAGTCGTAGAATTTGACAGAACGAAGACCGAGCAAGACCTCGCTCAATTCAAATCGGCACTGAAGTCTGCCGAAGCCGAAATCGGGCAGGCCAAGGCGCAGGCACGCCTGGCCGAAGAAGAAAACAAGA
The DNA here is from genome assembly GCA_035279505.1 of Candidatus Sulfotelmatobacter sp. Lineage (GTDB taxonomy): Bacteria > Acidobacteriota > Terriglobia > Terriglobales > Acidobacteriaceae > Sulfotelmatobacter. Next base: position 2,698 of record DATEHP010000372.1, read on the forward strand.
CTGCCGTCCTTAAAGCGCGATATGACGTGGAAGGGGCAAAGCTCGAAGCAAGTAAGCAGGAAATTGTATCGAAAATCGAGGGAGAAGAAGCCAAGCTGAAGCTGGCCGATTCCGAGCAGAAACTGCGCGAGGCCGGGACGAAGCAAAAATCGGATGAAGCCCTGAACAAGGCGACCATCGAAAGCAAAGAGCAGGCGAGCAAGAAAGCGCAATATGACGTGATGCGAGCGGAACGAGCGCTATCGCAAATGAATCAGCGCGCACCTTCGGCGGGGACTATCAGCCTCCTGCAACACTGGGGAGGATCTGGAATGGTCACTTATCGCCCGGGAGACAGGGCATGGCCGGGCGCCGCAATTGCCGAGTTGCCGGACGCCACGACATTGCGAATCACCGCTCGCGTAGATGAAACGGAGCGAGGGAGGCTCGCGCTGCAACAGCCAGTCACAGTGCAGTTGAACGCCATCCCTGACCGCCAGTTCAGCGGGCACATCGAGCAGATCGGCGCTATTGCGAGCCTCGACTTCAATAGTGGCTGGCCGATTACGCGGAACTTCATCCTGGAGGTTGGAATTGATCAGGCCGATCCGCGATTCAAGCCGGGCATCACTGGTGAAGTGACGGTGGTCGTGGAGAAGGTACCGAATGCCATCATCCTTCCGGCGCAGGCGCTGTTTCAGAAATCCGGACAGAACCTGGCGTACGTATGGCACGGAGGACAGTTCGAGGAGCGTGTTGTTGAGGTCGGCCGGCGAAGTGGCGACAAGATCATAGTCGCCAAGGGCGTTTCTGTAGGGGATAAGGTAGCGCTAAGGGATCCGACGGTAAAGGAGTGATGTAGTTCGGATGAAAAGCCGAAAGGCCATTCTATGGGCGGTTGTGGCGGTCGTTCTCTGCGCCGTTGTTGGCGTAGTCGCGGCAGCGCGCCGCGTCAGCCCATCGACTGGCGCAACGGATGTGCCGACCGGTCGAGTGAAACGCGGCGATCTCGATATGAAGGTCTTCGTCACGGGCGACCTGAAGGCGAGTCACTCCGAGATGCTGACAGCTCCGCCTATCGGCGGAGGCGCCTTGCAGATCACGCATCTCCTGCATACCGGCTCGCTGGTAAAGAAGGGCGATCTGGTCATGGAATTCGATCCTAGCGAGCAGCACTTCAAACTCGACCAGAATCGCTCGGAATTGTTGCAGGCAGAACAGGAAATTACTAAAGCCAAGGCAGACGCGGCGGTAGTTGCGGCACAGGATCGGGTGGCACTACTGAAGGCCCGTTTTGACGTGCGACGTGCTGAACTAGAGGTACAGAAGAACGAACTGGTGAGCGCAATCGACGCGCGGAAGAATCAGCTTGCGCTTGAAGGGGCGCAACGCGTCTTCACTGAACTCGAGCAAGACGTGAAATCGCGCACTGCCTCCAATCAAGCAACGATCTCCCTCGCCGAAGAGAAACGCAACAAGGCAAAACTGGCGATGGAGCAGGCGCAAGGCAACATCGACAAGATGCGCGTCATCGCGCCGATGGACGGCCTGGTTGCGCTGGAGAAAAACGAGGGCTCAACCGGCGGATTTTTCTTCAGCGGGATGTCCCTGCCGGAATACCGCGAGGGCGATCAGGTTGAACCGGGCAGAACAGTCGGCCAGGTCATCGATCCGAACGGAATGGAACTCGTCGCCAAGGTGGGAGAACTCGAGCGGAATCGGATTAAGGAAGGACAATCGGTTGATATTCAGCTCGACGCGTTGCCAGGAACCATGTTTCACGGCACGGTGAAGAACGTCGCCGGCAACAACGCCCGCAGATTCTGGGACGACGATACAACCACCAGATTTGAAGTTTCAATTACCCTCGCTTCCACCGATCCACGGATGCGGCCCGGCCTCACGGCTCATGTGTCCATCAACAGCGAGCCACGAAAGAATGCTCTTTACGTGCCCCGCCAGGCGCTGTTCCTGAAGGACAACAAACGCGTGGTGTACGTGCGCAGCGCTGGCAACTTCGAGACGCACGAGGTAAAGATTCAAGCGGAAAACGAGAGCCGAGCCGCCATCGAGGGCATTGACGCCGGAACCGAGATCGGGCTTGTCGATCCCACCGCTCCCCGAAAAAGCGCTAATTCCGGCGGGCTTACCGGGCCAGGAGGCACTCCGTAATGGCGACAGTCGTCTCCACGCCGTCGCTGCGAGCCTTGCGCGGCTATCAACAATGGCTTCCGGATCTGCAACTTGGCTGGCAGAACCTGCTTCTGCACCGCCTTCGCTCATTGCTGACCATGCTGGGCATGATCTTCGGTGTGGCCGCCGTCGTCTCCATGCTATCGATCGGCGCGGGCGCGCGGCAGAAAGTCATGGCCATGATCGAGCAGATGGGCGTCCACAACCTGATTGTTGAAGCCAAGGAAACCACGGAGTGGCAAGCGCATCAGAAGGTCCGAAAGATTTCGCAGGGACTTACCTTTCAGGATTATCGGGTCATTCGCGACGACGTGGCTGACGTAGTCGCCGGCACGCCCCGCAAACGGATGGCTCCTTCGAAGACACTTCCCAAGTCCCAGCTGGATCCTCCAACCATCTATGGCGTCGATGCCGTGTATGTGAACATTGCGGGACTGCACGTACTGCAAGGAAGATTCTTCACCGATAACGAGCAGGCTGGCGCGGCCCCAGTCTGCGTGTTGGGGGCGGCGGCGCGTTCCAGCTTGTTCGGCTCAGCCGACCCGGTCGGGCAGTACGTCAAGGCAAATGACACCTGGTTCCGCGTGATTGGTGTGGTTTCGCCGCAACTGAGTTCACAAACCGAAGTCGCGGGCGTGCCTTCGCAGGATGTGAACAACCTCATGTACGTTCCGTTGAACTCAGCGATCCTGCGACTCGAAGACAACTATAGCGACGTGCGCGACGAGATTGACGGAATTTACCTCAACATCCGCGAGAGTGCCGATATGAGTTCTGTCGCGCAAGTGGTGCGCGCGATTCTCGATTCGTCGCATCACTCCGCCGGTGATTTCAGCGTGATCGTTCCCGCCGAGTTGCTGGCCGAGCAAAGGCGGACCGAGCGCCTGTTCAACGCGGTGATGGTGGCGATCGCCTCCATTTCTCTTCTGGTCGGAGGAATCGGAATCATGAATATCATGCTGGCCAGCATTCTCGAGCGCACGCGGGAGATTGGGGTGAGGCGCGCTGTGGGAGCGCGCCAGCGCGATATTATCCGGCAGTTTGTGGTCGAGGCTGTCCTGATCTCTTTCATGGGAGGAAGCTTCGGCATCGCGTTCGGCTTCCTCATGTCGAGGCTGATCGCATGGCTTGCCGGATGGTCAACGATCGTAACGGCAAGCTCGATCCTGCTGGCATTCGTGGTTTCGATCACGGTCGGATTAGTGTTCGGGATTTACCCTGCAGTCAAGGCGGCCCGTCTGGACCCAGTCGAAGCGATTCGCTACGAGTAGCTGCAGTCTGCTGGTGACCCGCACGAAGGAATACATCCGGAGGAATTGAAGAATGAGATACTCTCGCCTGTTTCTTGCGGCTTTTCACCTGTCGGTCCTGATTGCACCGCTGTGGGCGCAAAAGGGTGAGAGCTACGGCGCGTTGATGAGGCCACAGGTCCAGTCGGGCGCACTAAACACACCAAATGGTCTTCGGACGTACGTGGTCGATGGAAAGCTACGGCTAAGCCTGCGAGATGCGGTTGTCCTGACGATCGAGAACAACAGCGCGGTGAGGGTTCAGGAAACACAGATCGAGACTTCGAAGTTCGCTCTCCTGGGAGCGCACGCGCCATTTGATCCGCTGATCACCAGCACAGACAATATTACTGGTTCAATATCGCCGCCTTTTGCTTTCCTCCAGGGAATAGGAGGGAACAGCTTTAACACCAATTTCAAGAATACGAGCAAGAATCTGCAAGTGAATTACTCCCAGTCCTTCCAAACGGGAACGAATGTGCAGACTGGCCTGCTCACAAACATTGACTCCACGAACATTTCCCTCGGCTTCTTCAATCCGTTTACCAGCTCAACGCTCACCTTTCAGTTCACCCAGCCTCTGCTGCGAAATGGTTGGCTTCCGGCGAATCGCGCCGCGTTGCTGATAGCGCGCCGCAACCTCGAACAGTCCCGGGCCAGTTTTGCCGCAGAGGTGAACAACAGCATCCTGCAGGCGGTGGCGCAATATTGGGCGGTCGTGCAAGCCCGAGGCAACCTGACTGTAGCGCGGTCTTCCATGGAAGCTGCGGAGGCTACCTACAAGCATGACAAGCGGTCGCTGGAGTTGGGAGCCTTGCCGCCGCTGGATATTTTCCGGTCGGAGTCGCAGGTGGCATCGCGGCGCGTGCAGGTGATCCAGAGTGAATACGCGTTGAAACAGGCGGAAGACGCTCTGCGGTTGACGATCGGGGCGGACCAGGATCCATACTTTCAGGCACTTGATCTCGAATTGACGGAGCAGGCGGAACCTGCCAGCGAGTTACGAACGATCGACACAGGAACAGCTTTGCAGACCGCACTGACGAAGCGTCCGGAGTTTGATGCAGCCCGCGCCGCTCTGGCCAGGGATGAGACGCAGATTCGCTTGGCACACAATCACCTTCTTCCTCAGTTGGACTTGACGGGTCTCTACGCCAGCAATGGACTCGGCGGCGCCGGATTCAATCTTCAGGGTCAGCCCATCAGCAGCTCGTGGGTCAGCCAGATGTTCAGTTTTAACTATCCCACTTACGAAGCGCAATTGACACTGAGCCTTCCGTTGAAAAATCGGGCGGCGAAGGCCGAGATGGGGACCGCCCTTGTGGGGCGGCGCAACGATTTATACAGCCAGCGGCAAATCCGCGAGCAAGTCACCCTCGACGTCAGCAACGCCGTTCACCAACTGGAGCAGGCCAAACTGAGCATTGTCGCCGGAAAAGAAGCTTTGGACTTGGCAAAGAAAACAATGGCCGCGGAGCAACGCAAGTACGAGTTGGGCTCAGGAACGATTTTTCTGGTACTCGAAGCGCAAAGCGAAGTCGCTGCCGCGGACCAGACCCTATTGCAAGCCGAAGTCGGTTATCAATTGGCCGTGGCCGCGATCGATCATGCGACGGGTGAACTGTTAGAGCCTTATCACGTGCAGATTGCAGACCTGACCAAATAGGGCTGGAGTTTGCAGGCACTCTTCGTATTCTCACTTCTCTCGCCGAGCGAACGACACTGCGCGCTTCAGTTCGGAAGTGAGGTCGGCATTGCCCGTCGCCACATGGACTGGCTTTCCGGATTCCTTTCCCAACCAGTCATTCAATTCTTGTGCGGTAGTGCTTATGAATCGGCCCTGCCGCCGGACCGGCATCCCCTCTGATGCCCACCTTTGTACGACGGAAGTGGGTTCTCCCAGGAAGGCTGCGATCTGTGGCCAGCCTTTGAGTTCATCCGATGGCGTACTCAGCTTCGATTCTGTAGTCTTTGATTTGCGTGCCATATCGTCTCCGCATTCCTTGGATGCATCAGGAAGGCACAAAGTCAATGCGAGAGCCGCCAGCCTCACGCTACAATGGAGTCATTCCCTTCGCGTCCAGCGTGCGAAAGTGGCGGAATTGGCAGACGCACCAGACTTAGGATCTGGCGGGTAAAACCGTGGGGGTTCGAGTCCCCCCTTTCGCACCATAGATTCAGGCGCTTATAGCCGCGGCCGCGGTTGTCCACTCGTCCGGCAGAGTTCGGGAACAGATGCCGGCAACGGCTCAACCAACCTCTTCATTGAATGTCGGGACTTGAGTGGCTACGTGGATCAAGCCTGGAAGATTCTCTACCAGAATCGCGCTGCGCTCGGGTTGAATAATTCTCTCCGCCGCCCAGCTACAAAGCAACCGGCTCACTGTGTACAGCGTGGTCCCAGCCATCTGCGCGAGTTCCTCACACGAGAGTTCCAGCGATTGGCGGCTCTCACATCTTTCCGACTGCACAATCAAGCGCAACAGGACCCTGGCCAACCGCTGCGGGACCCGTTCGGTGGCCAGTTCGTGAAGGCGACCCTCCGTCATTCGCAGACGGCGAAAAAGTAAACGCGTGGCATTGCTCTGCAACGTAGGGAATCGCCGAGCAAACTCCTCGAACACTCTTGCATCCCAGGTCAACACATGAGAGCGGCCCATCGCTTGCGCCGTAAAGATGTGGTTACTTCCCATCGAGAGCCCTAACCCGTCTAGAACTTCACCCGGGCCAGCCAGGTGGAGAATTATCAGCTTCCCAAGCCGGTTGGAACGAATGGTCTTCACCCGGCCCGATGCAACCGCATAAACGAAGCCCACGGGGTCGTCTTCCCGAAAGATGGTTTCACCGGGTGCGAAAACCCGTTCGCGCGCCCTCATCGCGATCTCTCCACATTCGGATAGTGAAAGCTCCCGGAAGAGTACCATCCGTTTCACGGCGTGGGCTACGGTGTCGAGGGCGGTCCGGGGAAAGCCGGTACGCGCGCTCACGGCTCGAGCCCGCCGTGTGTGCGCCGTACTTCCGCCCTTCGCGGTCCGCAGCGGCTCGGTCCCGTGGCGTGCCTGTTGTAAAGAAGAACGATTGGCCGCGCCGTCGGGAAAGGTGGAGAGCACCGCGGAGACAGATCCGAGACTATTACTGATTGCCATTGTCACTCCCGTGAGCATTTCAGTGCGCACTATCACTGGTGCCCGAGTCTTCGGCCTGAGACCGCCAGCAGATTCTGCTGCTGCCAGGAAACTCGACTCGTCCAAACGATGAACAACTGCAGGGGGCCTAGTTCGGGGGAGACAAACTTACCATCAAAAACTGTAGTTCAGAGGAGCATTGAATCGCACCGTCCGGGGGATTGACGGCGATTGCCACAATGGTTGTTTCTGAGCCTGTCTTGCAAGTTCTCGAACGGGGATCTTTGGCCTGAAACGTCTATTTCGTACTCAACTCTCCTACATAGTGCGGTCTGGCCCAACTCCCCACCGTGTGCCCCGTCACCGCTCCCTGTGACCGCGCTCACGCTTTGTTTCCGCACAAAGACGTCGGACTGACGCCTCCTGTATTCCAGAAAAGGTAACCGATCACCCCTTGCTTGGGGCGTTTTCGCGTTAAGGAGGACATCTTGAAGCGCAACTTCATTCTTACTCTTACTGTCCTGCTCTGCTGGGCAGCAATCCCATCGTTTGGGCAAGCCGGAACGGCACATAAGATCCCGACAGCGGCCCAAGTCGCGGCGCAGAAAAAGCCCGTCAACCGGAAGGGCGTCATGCGGGGAACAACCAATACCGATCGCTGGAAAGCGGCGATCAAGCACGCTGACCATCGCGCGGCCCGCATCCGGGCGCAACGCAAGGGGGTAAAGTAGCCATGAAGCGCCTACTCAGTCTCATCGCAGTCCTGCTGGTCTTCAGCGCATTCGCGACAGCACAGAAGACGAAGGTCCCCGTCTGCAACGGGTTCGATGCTGTCTCGGGAGCCCCAATCGACACAACCTCCGGCTCGACACTCTGCACCGACTATTTCGGCGTTGCCAACTGGGCCAATAGCCCCCTGCCCGCAGGCCAGATCACGGGCTTCACTCTAATCAGCCCAGGATCGGGATACGTCAACCCACAAGTCGTGATCTCTGACATCACCGGGACTGGCGCCACTGCTATCGTGACCACCGACTCCACCGGTGCCGTCACTGGCATCACCGGCAGCGGAACCAACTACACCATGCCGATGGTCACGATCGTGGACGTCGGTGCTGGCGGTGTTATCGGCGCACCCACTTGTGGCGGCGCTGCACAGCCTGTCTGCGGCTCGGGTGCGATGGCCACGGCGATTATCGGGCCGCCGTTCACCGGTGGGATGCTGAAATTCCAGGACAAACTTCCGGACTTGAAGGCGGCAATCGCAACTCCTGATACAACCACGTTTCCCGGATCAGACTTTTACGTCATAGGGCTCACCCAGTATCAAGCCCAGATGCATGCGAGCTTGCCGCTGACAACACTGCGCGGCTACTGCCAGCTCGCGAACAGTGCAGCGACGACGTGCACCAGCCAGTCCTACCTCGGCCCCGTTATCGTGGCGGCCAAAAATCGGCCTGTGCGCATATTATTCAAGAACCTCCTGCCCACGGGAGCCAGCGGCAATCTGTTCATTCCCGTTGACTCGACCTACATGGGAGCGGATGGTCCGGATAACCGCGCCACTCTGCACTTGCATGGCGGCGCGACCCCCTGGATCAGCGACGGAACGCCGCACCAGTGGACCACTCCTATTAATGATGTGCCCTTGAAGGGCGTCAGTACGCAGTCAGTTCCCGACATGTACTTCGACGCTTCAGGCAACATCGTGCCCTTCTGCACAGCTTCGGTGACCACCAACTGCTATCCGAACGGAACGTTCACCGGAGCACTTCCCACTGGCGCGACTAACAACGCGCCTGCTGGCGAAATGACGTTCTATTGGACGAACCAGCAGGGTGGACGCCTGATGTTCTACCACGACCACGCCTACGGCATCACTCGGCTGAATGTGTATGTCGGAGAGGCCGCTGGTTACCTGCTATACGATCCCGCAGAAGAGGCCGCGCTTGCGCTTGCTGGAGCACCAGGCAGCATTACGGCAGGCGATCTTCCGCACCTGATCCCGCTGGTCATTCAAGATAAGACCTTCGTCGCGAGCCCCGTGCAGACCGGCATGACGGACCCAACCTGGGCGGCCTTCGGCACCTCGCCCGGAACCTTCAACCCGGGCGACCTGTGGTTCCCGCACGTTTACATGCCGAACCAGAACCCGAACGATCCGCTGGGCGGCGCGAGCGGACTTGGCCATTGGGATTACGGTGCATGGTTCTTCCCACCCCAGACCAG
>DATEHP010000373.1:0-8634 GCA_035279505.1 Candidatus Sulfotelmatobacter sp.
CCGATGTGGTGTAGTCGTTCGCAGCACCACCAGTTTTTTGACAGTGCCGGCAGGTACTGTTAGCATGAAAAGTTTGCTGGCATTCCTGCCTCAGTCGTCCCCGTCGTCTAGCCTGGCCTAGGACATCGCCCTTTCACGGCGGTAACACGGGTTCAAATCCCGTCGGGGACGCCAACCTTATCAACCACTTGCGGAATTGCTGGTTTGGGCGCGCTACGGGTTACGCTACGGTTCAGCTGCTGGATCACTCCACGATGAGCGTTGCGCTTCTCTTCTGACATCGCTTCGTCGTAGACATTCATCGTTATTGAGTACGAGGCATGCCGCAACAAGCCTTGCACTACTTTGGGGTTGTTGTTGTTCTGGCGCAATAGGGTCGTGTAGGAGTGGCGCAGTGTATGCCATCCCTTAATCTCGATCCCGGTTTTCGCGGCGACAGGCTTGATGTGATGCTGCATGATCCGACTCATCCAGTATGGTTGCTGGCCTCTCATCTTCGCGCTGGCGAAGACGTAGTCGCTGTCTTGGGCATAGGGAGTCTCCCGACGCCAAGCCAACAATTCGTCGATTAGCACATCATCCAGTGGGATACTCTTTTTCGAAGCTTCCGTCTTGACCTTGCCAACGCGCTGTTTCACGATTGAGCGTTTTGGGATCAAAACCTTGTCGTCGAAACGGATGTCTTCCCATCGAACGCCGCTCAGTTCACCCCTTCGCAGTCCGGTTCCGAAATCCAGTAACACCATCACTCGCTCTCGTTGTCTCAGCTCGCCGTAGATAAGTTGGGAAAGCTGATCGACGCTGAGGCGGATGGGTGTTGCTTGGCGCACGCCGCTCTGCCGAACGGACGTAATCGGATTACGGTCTGTCCATTCATAACGGATTGCGTGCTCGTACAGAAGATGCATGAGGTCCCTGATCTTCTTTTTCGAACCATCGGCCAGGGGAGTGCCATTTTCCTTCTTCAAAGTCGAAAGCCAACTTTCGACGGCCACGGCCTTCACCTCGTCCAAGGCTTGGTCCCCCCATCGCGGTTTGACCCACTTTCGGAGATAACCACGATAGTTGTCGCGAGTGGAGAATGCCCGACGTTGGTTCGGATCCTCGTCAGTCTCCGGGCATTCTGTATCGAGCCAGTGATCGACGAGTTCCTTCAGAGTTCGCGGCCCCGCTTCGATCGGTCTGCCGAGGCCGAGGCGTTCTGCCTCTTGCCGTGCCGCGGCATCAGACTTGAACCGACTGGCTAAACCAAGGGCCTTCCAACGCTCGCGAGACTTGCCGTCTTGGCCCGTCTCGTACCATCTCCAGATGACTACTTTCTTTCCGTTCTTGCGTTTAACTACACTTGGAAATCCTGTACTAGTGTGCCTCTTTCTCACGTCTCACCGTCCTTTCCGAAAGAGGCGGACGACGAACGGAGTCTACCCTCCTCCGCATCCACTCGTCCAGTTCGCTGACTTTGAAGCGCCAGGTCTTCCTGCTGCCGTCCCCCCATGGATAGGCCGGGATTTTCTCAAGGCGAGCCCATTCGTTTAGCGTTTTGACCGCGACGGACAAATAGGAAGCTGCTCGCTTGACGTCGACATACGGTTCTGGAGTCGTTGAAATGGAAATGGCCGCGCTGGCCGGACCGGGCTGGGTCGACATGGGGTCCTCATTCTCGGCGGAGTTTGGCACTGCCCGGTAACACGGCCAGAAAATGCCACCGGCCTACAGCAGTGCAATCGCGAGTCTCTATTTAAGCGGAAAGCAGATTTTGGTCAAACGCGCTTCGGAGCGAGTGTGCAATTCCAGACATAGCGACGCGGCTGTTGACCATAACCGACAGGATGTACATAGTCTTAGCGTGCGCATGTTCCGGCCATCGAAGCGGTCCGGACTGTCACCACCCAGAGTGCGCGCGGCCAAAAAAATCTTCGTCGCTGTTAGAGTCGTTGTGCTCCGTCAGATTGAGCGCTTCAGAAGTCGGATTCTCGGAGATGTGGCCGAGGGAACGATAAACGCCCACGAGACATCCCATTTGGTTGACGTCTGGAATCCTGGCGTGGTGCCGACTTATGAATGTCTACGCGGGCCATCTAATGGGAGAGGTGGAGAACTCGATTAGAAAGGCTGAGTCTCCTCTGTACGAGGAAAGCGCTTCTCAAGTTCTGCTTCGATTGCACCAGCGAACGCCATGACGGTGCCACGCACCCGGCGCACGTCCGCGTTAGAAACCGACACTCGGATGCCGTCCTTCGTGCGTCCAGCGCGATGGACGATATCATGGCGGATCACGACCTCCTTCATCAGTTCACCAATCTCCGGGACGGAGATTCCCAGTCCGACTCCCATCATGGGTTTTACCTTATCAAGGCGGTGCCAGATCATTTCCTGAAGGTAGAGCTTCACCTCGTCTTCCAGATGATCAAGTCGATCAAAGACCTGATCCAAAGTGAGCGTCCTCAGCTTGAAATCCTTGTTGCAGGAGACGAACTGCTGGAGAACTTTCCTGTCGTTTGTAACCCAATAAGCCATGGTTTCGGCTAAGAATGCTTCAAGCGCTGCGATGACTGAGCTGTGAGCCATTTGGTTCACAAGTTCAGAGATATGGAGATCAGCATTCAGAGCCAGTACTGCATCCACTTGCCCGAGTCGGTCGTTCAAAAACTGGAATGGATCACTTCGGTGGACTACGCGGAAGGACAACTCGTCGTCGTAGTCTACTCCTTCATGCTCAATGGGGGCCCATTCATCGCCAGCCTCCTGCAACAATTCATCGATGAGCTTTTCCATAACTTCGAATGTGACAACATGGCTAAAGCGTTCTTGTATCTCTTCCCTCGGATCGTACGGGCCACCCCATACGAACTGATAGCCGCCCTCCTCGCCGTCGTAGGGTGTCTCGTTGACAGGATCTTCGTATCGGGCATGGAACCATTTGCGCATTGCTTCAATCTGCTGTTCTTCAGGGGCGTGCTTAATCCAATCGTCGTTTGGATCGAATGGCGTGGTTTCGCAATCGCCCGCCTCCGGAGGAAGCTTCGCTCTATAGGGCGGATGATCATTGAATCCCATAGTTGCCTCCGTTGCTAATTGGATCCAATCATAAATCTTGGTCCGTGGTTCCCGGCGACGTATTCCGAAGCATTCGGATGGAATATGTTCTCCGATCTCCCCGATTGGTACCGGTAAAACGGGCTTGCAATAACTTATGGATCAACGCCCTGGAGTATTACCAATCCAGAAGTGATCACTGACCAGAAGCGGAGTACAGTTTGGTGCCATTCGGCGATGGATAGGATCAAAACACACGGATGGGATATCGAGCCCATTCGAGATTAGGCTCTCGAATGCCGAGAGAATAGTCTCCGGAGCGAATGCGGCTGAAGTCAACATCGACCCGCAGGCGGTTAATGTGATCACGCAACTCCGCCGTTCCCGTCGCGCGCAAGAGCTCGTCACCAGTGTTAGTGATCAGCCCGACATCGTATGGTCCTTCTTTGCTCCCAATCGGAAGATCGAGAACCAGGTGCTTGGCCGTTCGAGGAATCTCCAAACGCGCCTGACTCGTGTCAGATGGGTTCTGCCCGCGGGCCACTGAGCGGTCACGAAGATCCAAAACGGCGGTCTCAGTCGTTTGCACCGAGTGTCGAGCTCGCACCCACAACCATCCCCCCACAGCGAAGAGCAGAACAGCAGCAGTAGCCACCAAGGTCAGCACACGTCGACGCTGCATCGCGGATTGTCGGCGAAACTCTTGGAATTCCCGGAAGCACGGACTGCATGAGCCAAGATGGTCAAGCCAAGGCCCAACTTCCGTGAGAGAAACCTTTCCTTGTGCGATGCCCTTGAGTAGAGAACTCCCCGGACAGCCGATTCTCTCGGGGTTAGGGAATTCCGTCGCCAAGCCCTGCCGGAGAATTTCAAGCAAGCGCTTGTCCGCTGCGTTGGATTGGCTTTCGCTGCTCAGAGAGTGTCAGCTCGCAAACAATTCAATCTGGAAAACAGCCCAAGTGTAACTGAAAGAGCGTCCAGCACACACCGTGGCATCTCATCTATCACCAGACAAACGTTCTCGCAAAATCTTCATGCGCCGTCGGAAGCGAAGCATGACGCTAATGCCAGAGAGTCCGAGAACGCGGCCAATGTGTTTCCAGGAGTAGCCATACTCCCGCGCAATCCAGACTTCGCGGGTCCACTTGTCCATCCGATCAAGAATCTCTCGAGCATGGGCCGAGTCTTCAATGTCGTGCTGCTTCGCGTGACTCGTCTTGGCAAGAACCTCCAAGTCCATGGCTGAAGGTACAAGATGGATCATTTCCTCGCGGCGTTCTTCCTTCTTGAGAGCACGTCCAAGCCGATGGTAGAAGCTTCCGAGAAGGTAGGCCTCCAAATCCCCAATCTCGCCGCGCCTTCCATTCATCCGATCGAGCGTTTTTGAAACGGATTGCAGAACGCTCTCCCACACTTCGGCTACCAAGATTCCGTCGTCATCGAATGGATCTCGTGATTGAACCTGCCGGACGTGAGCCAACGCTTTTGGCCACGCTGATCGTGCGGCTTTCGAGAGTTCGCTTTCGATGGCCGGATTTAAACGAGGGTGGACGCCTGAGAGCACCCACTCGGGACCGGTTTCGGGGGCTGGCATACCAAACGCCTCACATCAACTATTGCGTGGTACCCGGCCAGAGGGTTAACGCAAGCCTGCCATCCGACAGAAAGGGATGTCAAGACCAACCCGACCGCGAGCAGAAAGTAGCGAAAATATTTTCGATAGGTTGGGTACTGTTTTGGTTCCTTTTATCAGTATGGGGGCAATTCTGATTTCTCAGAAGCAAGACCCCGATGGAGCCTCGATTTGCTCATGGAAGATGCAATACATCCCGAAAGAAAGAAGCAAAGCCAATCCTTCCCCTGGTTCGAGGAGATAGATCGGATCTTGGTTGTGGGGATGAGGTACGGTCCGAGAGGCACTCAGGAGGCAGTGAAAAGAGTGCGGCAACTCACGCCTGAGCTAGCGCCTGCCCAAGTCTGGCACCGAATGCGACACCTTCGTGAGAAGGAGCACGGCAGGAGTGCGACACCCCTCAATTTGGCCGAATCCGCGATTGAAATTCTCCGGGAGGGCTATCGAAGTGGAGGGCGAAAAAAGACGGACGCAATCAAAGCTGTGAGGGCGCTTTACCCAGGACTCGCGGGATACGCGGTGTCGAGATTTGCCCGGAGTCAAGGTTGGCTGGACGAAAAGCCGGCAAACAAACAAAAGGGCAATCGACGACCTTGGACTAGGGAAGAGGAAGAAGAATTATTTGTACGCGCCGGTTATGAGCCGGTCAAAGCGATTGCCAAAAGGCTCAAGCGCTCGGAACAGTCAGTCCGCTTCCGGCTTAAAGGCCGGGCCATAAGCGCAAGAGTCACGGACGGCTGGTCATTGCGAAGAATCCAGCAAACTCTCCACATAAGCCATCGCCGGCTACAGCGTTTGATTGGTAGCGGCATTCTAAGAGTCCGGGACCCGCGCGTCTCAGCAATCTCCCTCGCGGAATTCCGTCTGAGACACGGAGGCCTGGCCCTACCAGGAATGGAACCGGAAACCGAAGCGGGCGTGTGTAATGAAAACGAAGGGTACTCGTGGGGACGAATCGCGAAACTCTTGGGTGTCACTACTGTCGAAGTGGGGAAATGGGTCGCCGATGGGGATCTCAAGGTAATGGATACCTCGGTGACCGATCGAGCATTCGAGACATTCTGCCGTCACCACACATCGGAACTAAATTTCGGCCTCATGGATACTGCTGTCGCGAAGTGGCTCATTGATGAGTATGGTCTCGAAACGGCGGCGCAGCGAACCTTCCCGGTAGACGCCTCGCAGAAACAGGCGCTCGTGGCTAGACCCTGCCCAAAGTGCAAGCGCAGCATTAGGGGGAACGGATATTTTGGACATATCCCGGCGTGTCGTGGGGCAATGTCGGAGGGCAATCCCAGACAATTGGTTGCCGATCAGCACGCAAGTTGAGACATCTAAATCGCCAATCATGGCTCTGATTGATGAACGTGTTTGGACCTGCTTGGGTGCGCTCGGGGACAAAGTCACAACGTGCTATCGCCTGTCTTCGACAATCAACTAGTGAGTCGCCAACCATACCTCATGAACTGCCGAAATGACGACCTCCGGACGTTCGGTTGGCATCTCGTGGCTGCTGTCGACAATAATCTGCTTGCCGTGAGTGGAGAGACGGGCCAACTCAGGCTGTAACTGATGTACCCAGAGATCCTCCTCCAACTGTGCATCCTTGGACGGAATCTCCGGGGGAATATCGTCCTGTCTCGTAGCCGTGAGCACAATCAGTGGGCGATCGCCTAGATTTCCGGCCCTTCGCACCTGTGCCGCGCTCAAAGTGCTGAACACCTGATCTTCATCGATAACAGCGAATTGATGTTTGGTCGGAAGCGTAAGGAAAGTCTCTTCCTCTCGGAATGCTTTCGGCCAGAATTCAGGCGCATCGCGATCCGCCGTCAGGCGAGCCCAGCCAAGATGCAGCTGAAAAAAATACTTCAGCTTTTTCCAGCCAGGGTGTTCTCTATCGTGCTGCTGCCATTTGCGAATAGACTCCGGCGCTCTTACGTCCTGATCTTCGTGGGAGGAATCGACAAGCACCATTCCCACAACATCACCTGGATACTCACCGGCGTATACCCTGATGTCGTAGCCGCCCATAGAGTGACCGACGAGAATGTACGGACCTTTTTCACCAGCTGCCTGCAGCAACTGTTTCAATTCGTGTGCAATCTGCAGGCTGCTCCGCGGCGCCGGACCTGAGTCGCTCCAGCCATACCCCGCACGGTCGTAGGAGCATACACGGGAGAACTTCGCCACCTCGGGTTGCACCATCAGCCAGTCAACGGAAGGGCCACCCGAACCGCTTTCCAGTATTACCGTGGGCGAACCCTGCCCCCTGCAGTCGATGTTCATGCGGATCGAACCAGCCTGCACGAGATGGCCACGCTCAGGGAATCGTCGTGTGTCACGCCACCTGCCGATTATCTCGTAGAGCGCTCCGGTGGTTGCCAGACACACCGAAAGGAGCAAGAGCCCACCGAGTGACTCTCGAGCGATTCGCCTCATGCGCATCAATTCTAGCGTTTGCGTGTCGGTAATACGGCGTCGGTCCCCAACTGTTGAAACATAGCGATACCATTCACAACCGCTGAAGTCTGCCCTCCACTCGTTGATCGGCAATCCAGAACGAACTCACGCTAAAGTTTGCGGTCGTGCATGTCACCACCCCTATTGTTCTCAGGAGAAAAAAATCTGTGAAGCTTTCTCTTGCGATCGTCAATGCCACATTTACAGCGATCGCACATGCCGTTGTCCTTAATTGCGAATCGTTTACAAGGCGTTCTCGCCAGCACTTCGGCAACAACTCATTCCATAGGTTCGCTCTAATCTTCGTAGAGGTTCTTCTCCAGCACAACTGATCGCTTCAATGCCGTTGGACTTGTTGATTGAGTGAAGTTAGTTTTGCGCGAAAGGCAGCCGCATCAAAGCGGCTGCGGAGGTGGACATGTTGCGTTCAGCAAGATTCCGTTTCAGTCACCCAATCAAACACCTTCCACGGCGGAAATCGGCGCTTACAATTGCCGCTTTGCTCGGTCTGCTGTTCTTCGTACCCATGACAGCACTGGCACAGGGTTCACCCTTCGATACTGGCTTCAATGCCATCCAAACTCTTTTCACCGGAACGATCGCGAAAGTTGCAAGTCTTGTAGCAATCGTGATCGGGGGCTACGGCTTCGCGCATGGTGAACCTGGCGCGAAGAAGGCGCTCGCCGGCGTCGCCGCCGGAACCGGCATCGCGGTCCTCGCCGTGAATGTTCTGAGTTGGCTTTGGGGCGTATAGCCTCAGTTCCCAATCTGCCGTCGATCCCGGGGCTCGCCACTTCGTAGAGGACAACGACATGCCCGACAAACCACAGCAGAAACGTCGCACAAATCGAGTCTTCAAGAGTCTGCATAAACCTCTCACCTATTTGGGCGTGGAGCGGACGCTCTTCTACTTCGTCTGCGTAAGCGCCGTTGGAGCCTTCAACCTCTTCAATTCCATCCTTGCCGGTGTCACCGTCTTCATCGGTGGTTTCGCTTTCGGTCATTGGGTGACGAACAGCGACCCGGCATTCCTGCGAATCCTGGCAAAGTCCGAGCGCTACAAACTTCGCTATGACGCCGCCAAACAAGAAATCCCCCGCGTGGAGGTCGTGTGATGTTGCGGCTCGACAAGGTCATCAAGCCGTGGAAAGAGAGTGCGGCTCTGAATGCGCATATCAACCTCTATGGCTTCTGGAACGACACCACTTTCCTCACCAAGAGCGGCGATGTTGGGATGGTACTTCGCGTTACCGGTGTGGACTACGAAAGCCTTGACCGCTCGGAACAGGAATACGCAGTAAAGCGGTTGGAGTCCGCACTTAAAGCGTTTGGGCCGGGATTTCATGTTTACCAGTACCTCTTCAAATCCAATCGCCCAGACATACCCTTCGCCACACATGACGATCCGGTTGTACAGGCAGCCATCGATCAGCGCCGGAAGTTTTTCGAAGCTAAACGTGACCACCTTTATCAGATCGAAATCTTCTATTGTGTCCTCCTCGAAG
>DATEHP010000374.1:0-9331 GCA_035279505.1 Candidatus Sulfotelmatobacter sp.
ATGATGCTGCCGGCGCGCTCGCGTCCGCGTGGTGTCAGTTCGACGATCAGCGTGCCATCTCCCGATGACACGGCGACCGGCTTCAACGCCTCGTGGCAAGGATTCACAAATGGCTTGTGATCGTGCGACTGTGGCGGATGGGGAGCGGAAACGACGAATCCCATTTCGATCATCTTCTCGATCGCAAGACTCACGGGAAGAGCGCCGTGGACTTCCATGCGCTCGACTTCGGCGATTTCTCCGTGCTCGGCCAGAACCCAGAGCTCTTCCAGGACTTCGTCAAGCTGCTCTTCGTCGGCCATGGAGAAAACTTCCTGAGAAGCAATCTTGCCGTGATGCAGCTCAATGCGGCGATCGGCGAGGCGGGCAACTACGGGATCGTGCGTCACCATGACAATCGTGCGGCCTTGCTGGTGGAATTCGCGCAGCAGACGGAGAACGATTTCTTCATTCTGCGCGTCGAGATTGCCGGTCGGCTCGTCGGCGAGGATGATTCGCGGATCGTTGATCAGAGCACGCGCAATGCACACCCGCTGCTGCTCGCCGCCGGAAAGCTGGGAGGGCAAATGATGCGCCCGATCTCCCAGGCCAACGCGGGTCAGAGCTTCGACGGCTTCCTTCTGGTCGGTCATGCTGTGGAAGTACTGCGCGAGCATGACGTTCTCGACGGCGGTGAGAAAGGGGATCAGGTGAAACTGCTGGAAGATGAATCCGATCTTTTCACAGCGCACACGATTCAGTTCGGCTGCGGAGATTCCCGCGACGTTCTGGCCATCGAGCCAGATCTCTCCCGAGGAAGGTCGATCGAGACATCCGATCAGGTTGACGAGCGTTGATTTGCCGGAGCCTGACGGTCCCATGATCGAGAGCCATTCGCCCTGAGCGACGTGCAACGAGATGTGGTCGAGCGCATGGATCGAGCCGGAGCCGTTGTCCTTGCCCGTGCCGTTGCCGGCTTCTTTGGCGGGGTAGAGTTTGGTGACGTTCTTGATCTGAATCATTTCACTCTCCCCTCAGTATGACCGCAGGCTGTACGCGTCGCAACAGCGAGATCGGGAGAATCGCCGAAATCAGGGTTACTGCCATGCTACCGGCCAGGACAACTGGCAGCACGCCCAGGCGAGGCACGACCGGAGCGTGGAAGTTCGCACGGCCAATCCAGGCGGCGATGCCGATCCCGAATAGAAATCCAATGAGCGCGCCGGTCGCGCCCAGAGCGGCGGCTTCAGCCGCGAAGAATCCGTTGAGCAGGCGTTCGGAGGCGCCCAGAGCTTTCATGATGGCAAAGTCGCGACGGCGGTCGAAGACCCATCCCATGAGCGTGGAGAGCACGCACAACGCGGCGGTGAGAATGATCAGCGCCGCGGCTGCCAGCAGAGTCGCGCGCGTTTTGCCGAGCACTCGCGCTTCGCCCTCCATGATCTGTCGAACGGGACGGACTTCGGCGGCGGGAACGGCCTGCGCCAGCTGATTCATGACCGTCGCAACTTCCGCTGGAGAACCGCTAGCGGCGACTTCAATCGTCGATGGTTGCACTTCGGTCCAGGAAACGAACTGGGCGAGGGGAACATAGATTCGGCTGTCTTCCGCGGCTCCGGTATGCACCGTGCCGACAGGTGCGACGCGCAGAGCATGTCCCTGGAAGGTGAGATCGAATGTTTGGTTCTTCGGTGAAACCAATGGCAGAGCGCGGATACCAACCAAGGCAGGGTGCCCCATGTCTTGCTGATTTTGCGAGACATGGGAATCATCAGCGGGCCAGGAACTGACCGACCACCATCGGTCCAGTTGTTTCACGCGATCGAAATCTGTGCCAGCAACGACGATCGGCTGGCCGTCGGTGGTACGCGCAACGACTAGTCCAAAAGGCGCGGCGATGCCGCGTCCTGCTAGCACGGAATCGACTTGTGAGAGAGTTCCGGGGGGAAGGGAAGCACCGTCTTTGCCAACCAGAATGATGTTCGCTCCGTAGTTGCGGAATTCGTGCTGCAGCTTAGCCTGCACGTCGACATAGAGATTGAGCATGGCTGTTGCCACCGCAGCCGCAACCACCATCGCGAACAACGCTGATGCCGCACGGCCGCGCCGCAGGACCGCCGCACGCACCAGCATGCGGAGAAACATAGAGGTGTGCGGAGCATGGGCGCGAGTGGTCGCCAGATCGCGCGCCTGATGGGACATCGGTGCGCTCACAGTTCACCTCGCAGTGCGAACACTGGATCAAGGCTGACAGCCTTGCGGATGGCCATCGCGCTGCCGGCGAAAGTCACGATCACGGCGATGGCGAGGATCACCGGCAGGAGCACGGGAGAAATCGAAATCTGAGAATTGAAAATAGAGTGCCCGATTTGATGGGCGAGAGCCGAACCCATCCCGAAGCCGACGGCACCGCCGATCAAGGCCATCAATGCGGCCTCGGCGAAAAATACCGACGCCACGGCAAGTTTTCCCGCGCCCAGGGCCTTCATCAATCCGACCTCAGCGCGTCGTTCGAAGATGGCTGTTGCCATGGCGGCGGATACCGCGAGTCCGGAGGCGAACAACGCAGCGAGGGTGATCAGGAAGATCAGGCCTTCGATGCGGGTCAACACTGCGCCTTCATTCTGCGCGACCTGGCGAATTTGCTCGGCGTGAGAGTGCGACATCGCTTCGGTGAGCTGCAGCGCGATCGCCTGCGGATACGGCGTGCAGTACCAGCGGTCGTAGATTGCGCCGGACAAGCTCTTTGGGTCGCGGCGGGCGAATGCATCTTCCGGCTTGGTGAGGGCGCTGACGTAGACTCGCTTTACGGCGCCCGGCTTGCCAAGGATCTCTTGCGCCAGGCTCAGGGGGGCGATCACTTCGTTGTCCTCCGCACCGCCGGTCGAGAGAATCCCGTCAATGCGCAACTGGCGGCCGGAGAGGGAAATCGTATTGCCGGGTTTCTCGTTGAGTTTGGAGGCCAGTCGTTCGCCGATCAGAACGTCGTGGGAATTGTCGTCCGGCCACGCACCCGAGACTTTCCACCAGGGATAAAGAGTCTTGGCTCCGGTGACAAAGTCTTCATTCCCGTAGGAAACCTTCCTGGAGAAGTAGGTTCCCGTTAACGTGACATCCTGCGGTTTTCCCTCATGTTGAATCACAGCGCTGACGGGAAGGACGGGCGCAAACCCCACGATGTTGTTATGCCAGAAAATTCCCTTGATCTTGGGAAGGTCCGCTTCGCTCAGGAATGCACCATCGGTCGGGGGTTTCAAGTTGACTCCGCCGATTTCCAGGTCGAGCGAATCTTCCTGCGGAGTAACAACAAGATTCGCCCCAATCGTGCGCAGTTCGCGATTGATCTTGTCGCCAATGTCGGTAGCGACGGCAATCATGGCCGTGGCTACGGTGACGCCGAGAGTAATCGCGGCTCCGGCCAGGATCTTGCGCCGCTTCTGCCGCCGGAAGGATTCGTAGACCAGTCGGACGAACATCGATTACTGCTGCGCGAACATGCGGCTTTCGCCCGCGATGTCGGCCTCCTGAATGATGATGGCGTCAGCGGTCTGCACGGCCTTGAGCGGCACCGGATTGCAGCCGCCGGCCGTGCCTACGGACTGCGGATTAATCGGAGCAGCGCAGTTCTTGCAGATCACGCCGTTGCCTTTCTTATAGAAGCCGACCGCGCCGCAGATTTCACAAGCGTCGAATACTGTGGCGATCTTGCCGTCAGGCTTCTGATAGAGCCAGAAGCGAACAGGCGTTCCGTTCTCCTTCGCCTGGTAACGGTGCAGATCGCCGTCCGCAACCTGCGAGAGCGGGATCTTGATCTGGCCGTTGATGAAAGAGACCTCTTCAGCCGGAGATAGGGCACTTACGTTCTTGGTGTAGACGAACTCCAGGGTCACCATGGCGATCAGCACAAAGGAAAACGTGTAGACCGATCCCATCCACAGGCGTTCGCGACGGGCCGTCCACTCGGCTTTGCGGCGCTCTGCCGGGGATGCAGAGGCATCGAGAACGGGCGCGCGACGCTTGGCCTCAAACAACACCATCAGCGCTGCCATCGCGAAGATGGTGACGAAGAAGAACCAGTCGTTGCTGACGATGGGGCCGATGATGGCCATCTCACGCTTGGAAGAGGCGATAAAGCCGCTCTCGGAAAGTTCGTGCAGGCCGGAGATGATCAGCTGGGCCGCGACCAGGAACATGATCGCGGTCGTAACGCGGAAGAATTTCTGCAGGTTAATGCGGACACTGCCCTTGACGAACATCACGCCGAATGCAATT
This sequence comes from Candidatus Sulfotelmatobacter sp., assembly GCA_035279505.1. Taxonomy (GTDB): domain Bacteria; phylum Acidobacteriota; class Terriglobia; order Terriglobales; family Acidobacteriaceae; genus Sulfotelmatobacter. The sequence goes on from DATEHP010000374.1 coordinate 4,252, forward strand.
GCGGCGATAAGGCCGAGCAGGGTTCCGAGAAAGCTCATCAGTTCGGTGGAGTTCAGGCTGACGCCGGCCAGGATGAGCACCGTCTCCGCGCCTTCACGGAGCACCATCAGGAAGATGAAGATGAACAGGCCGAACCAGGCGTCGTTACCTGCCAGCAGGCCGACTTTGCCTTCGATTTCGCCCTTCATCTTGCGGCCGGTCTTCATCATGAAGACGACCATGGTCACGACGAAGAAGGCGGCGATGAGCTCAACCCATCCTTCAAAGACGTCTTCGTTCAGGTGGGCGCGGGAGATGACGAGGGCGACGCCGATGCTGCCCAGAAAAGCCGCACCCAGGGCGGCATAGACGGTCTTGCGCAGTTCAGCGCGCCCGATCTTGGTCAGGTAGGCCAGTGTGATGCCGACGATCAGGGCCGCCTCGACCCCCTCGCGCAGGGTGATAATAAAAGCCTGTAACATGCCGTTCGATCTCGTTCCTTCCTGAACTTAACTCTTTCGATGGTGCTGGGACCGGCCCGGCTTCTGGAGTGCCGGGAAAGCTATCGAAGAGCGGGTTTCAGGCCCGGATGATTTTGAAAATGAATTTCAATTTCAACTTCAAGGATATGCTTCTGCGGAGCAAACCGTCAATCCGGACCCTCACAATCTGCTGTGATTAGGATCACACGGTCGGATTTCCCGCCTGAACGGGGATCAGCAAGTCATCAGAACAATCTAGCCGACTCCTCGGACTGGCTTCCCCTGTGTTCCGCTGTGACCTCCGTGGTGGATGGAGGACTCAGAGGACTCACCACAGGGGTCACAGAGGAGACTCAAACGCGGCCAAGATGGAGCACCCTCATCATCTGGGACGCCACTTCTAGTGGACGAAGGTCATTAGGCTGCGCAGATTACCCGGGGCAGGCTCCGTATCTTCCTGCGGGGCGCGGCGCAGGACGGGGGCGCGGGGATCCTCGTCTTCTCCATGGCGGCGCAACTGCAGAGGACCCTGGAGCGACAGGAGTCGCGTCTTGATGTCCTGAAATTCGTTGGTGTCGACGATGTAATCCCTGCGGTCGGGAAGGAACGTCGTGATTTCCATTTGCAGGCGACGAATGCGTTCTTCGAGGAGTGGATAATTCGAAAACCCGCGGGCCACTTGCGAATGGAAGGGCAGTTTGCTGACGAAATGATAGCCGGGAATCCTGGCAAACATCGCTGCCCGGCTTGCCTCCAAGGCATGCAGTTTTTCCAGAGCGGAGAGCATTGCTTCGGGATCGTATCCTGCGGTGTATGCGTATTCGACGCCGAGCAAGTCGGCCTCATATTCGGAATCGCGGCTGAACTTCTTCACAGAAAGCGGGCCGGCGACTCCGCCAGCATCTTGCAGAACGATCCCAACCGGCCCGGCCAACAGAGAAAGGGAGCCGGTAACGTTGTACAGGTCCTTGCGCGTAAGGGCGCGGGTGGCGTGACGGGCGGCAACGTGGGCAATCTCGTGGGCCATGACGCCGGCGAGCTCTGCTTCACTCTCGGCGGCGAAGATGAGAGCGCTGTCCACATACAGAAAGCCGCCGGGGAGGCCGTAGGCGCGCGGGATTTCACTGGAATCGATCAGCCTGACCGTGAACGGGATCTCCGCATCGGAGTTGCGCACAATTTTCTGGGCGAGCCGGTTCACGTAGTCATTCAGCACTGGATCGTTGACGATTCTGGAACTGCTGTCGAACGCGGCGGCAAGATTCTTTCCTAGCTGGCGCTCCCGCTTCTGGGAGTAAATGTTGAAACCGTGTCCGATGCCGCGGTGACCGATGCGGTTCACGTCGTATTTTGCAATCTTCTTCGGATCTTCCGGGCGCACCGGATCCTTTTGCAGCATAGGGTCGGCGGAATCCTCGTCGGGATCCGAAGTCGACGTCTGCGCATTCGAGGCAATGGCTGCAACGAGCACGGCGAATACGCACAGAAGGTTGAAAAGCATTTCCCGGTGGCGGCTTACATCGAGAGCGGAACAGGATCGCATGGGCCCACCCCATCTGGGAGAGGCGAGGATTTTACAACGGGTTGAGGAATTCTGGGAACGAAAAAATGCGTCAGATGGCTTAATTCTCGCGGCTTTCGGGGGATTGGGGATTACAAGCGCTTCAGGAAGGCATTGGCGTCAGCCACCCCCGGGAAGAGCTTTTCCTCGGCTTGAAACTCCGGGGAATGGACGCAACGGCGGCTGCCGCGGAGCTTGACCGGATGCTTCAGGTGCAACATCTCGTGATAGACGATGTATTCCAGGACGTATCGCGGCATGGCGGAATGGTCGAAGATGCGGCTGATGATGATGGCGTTATGCGCGGGATCGTAGTGGCCGAGAACGCGCCGGGTCTTCCTCTGGCTCCAGCTCATGCGCGGACGGGCCATCAGGCCATGGAAAAAGCGGCGGTTCAGGTCTTCGAAGATGGCATCGAGATCGTAGAAGTGGCCTCGGGGGGAACGCAGCAGCTTTCGGCCACGCATCTGGCGGACCAGGTGGGCCTTGCGGACGATTTCGTGGCTGGCGACGTATTTGCGGTAACGCGCGGCCTGCCCGCGATCGATGGGGCGGCGGTACATCTTGGCCAGCAGAATGTGCGCGATAGCCTTCAGAACGGTGAGAGGAGCGCCTTCCAGCAGATCGGAGAGCCGGACCAGCAGACGGCCATCGCGCAGCCGGATGGTGTTGTTGACGTTGGCAAAGGCGAAGAACTCAATCTTGAATTCGGGTAGGGCAGTGCCCGGACGGAGCTCGGCGTAAGTTTCCTGGAAAAGTTCGAGCAGGCCGGGGCGCACGGTGAGCGTAGATTAGCACGGGATCGCAGGTCACAGGGGTGCGACTGACTATCGATTCCGACGCCGGCACCGCTGGCGCGCGGTGCGCGCTATGACTTCCTGCAGCGCGGTCAGGTCAGCGCATGTAAACGCTCCATAACGCCCATTGACCCCGGACTTTCGGCGAATAAACGGCGCAAGCTTGTGTTAAGGCCTGATAACAACACTTAGGCGAATGCAGTGATACCATACGTCTGATGTCCGCAGAAAAACCCAAGAAACGGAAGTACAACCACTGGACGAAGTTTGTTTCCGAAATTACCCTCGATGCGGAAATCCAAAAAGCGGAGCGCAGCCGGAGGATGGCCTTGAGGTTCCAGCCTATTGCGATTTTTGCGCCATTGGGCGCGATATTGATGTTGGCTCAGGCACAAGCGCCTAAGTCGATGCATAACAGTACCAACAGTGTACAGCGTCAAGCGGTCCAACTCTTGGACGAAGCGTCTGCGCAGGCAGGCACCCTTCAGCCTTCCTCACAAGCTGGTCTCTTTTTCGTCATCGGCAAAACGTATGCGGTGATCGACCGAGCGAAGTCCCGAGCAGCATACGAAGCGGCATATCAAAATTTTCAGGCAAGCATTGCTGCTGATGGTGACAAAGGGGGAATTATGGGATTCATGGGAGGCGATCTCATTATGGCCACCGTGGAAGCGGCTCCGATGGCGGTCGAACATTCTTTGCCTCCCGACCAGCCGCTCCGCGACATTGCGCTTGAATGCCTGGTAAGGCGATATGCCCATCAAAAGAGTTGGAATCGCGCAATTGAATTGCTTGGGACGATGGAATCGGACGAGAGGATGACTTCGCCAGTTCGCGATCTACTGGCAGCTTTGTCGCGACAGGACGACCGTGATCGCGTTTTTAGGCTTGTTCTAGACGCTTACACCCAAACAACGCATCGTCAGGTCGGAACCGGTAGTCCGGACGACCTTGGCACGCTGCTGTTGCGCTATTGGCGCAAGTTAAGTCCCGGTCTCGTGCAGCAGGCGATCGACGAGTTACTGAAGCAATCGAAGGATGGCGACGGCATCGTAATGAAATCACCCCGGGGCACCGTCACCTTCTCTTCGTATCAATTCCGACTGTTTCAGATCTTGCCCGTCCTGAAGACAATTGATCCTGATCGCGCCAACCAGCTCCTGAAGGACGAGACCAGCACAGCAGCTCTCCTTGCGACGTATCCTGAGGGTCAGTTGTCGGTCGATTCCTCGCTTAAGGACACAAATAACGCTGCAAACCAACTAAGCCACGTCTCATATTCCTATGTGCACGGCCCAATATCTGTTAGCTCAGCTCCTGCTCGAATGGACCTTGAGCGAACGGCTGACGAGTTTATCGCCACCGCGAATAAATATCCCGATAGCGCTATTGCGAACGCTTCGCGCATCTCCGATTCCATGCTGCGCATCCGTGTGTTAGTTGAAATAGCGCAGGCTATCGCCACAATCGGACCAGCCGCTGCCAAGCGTGCTCTTTACGAGGCATTGAAATCCCCATCTGACCAGGACGAAGGCTGGCATGTGTGGAAGGAGGCGACGGAAGTTGCTGTGCAGTTAAAAGATGCGGAGCTCGCTGGTGCGACCCTGAAAGCAGGACTTAAAGCTGCACGTCGCGTGTATGATGACGACTCCAATCATGACAATCCCAACGAAGCGTTGAAGCTTTATTGGCCCTCCGTCCGTGCGTACCGGGAACTGCTTACACTGCAGTTCCGGATCTCGCCTGACCAAGCGCTCGCTACGGTGACGGACTTGCCTGACGTAGAAGTCGTAAGCCTCGAAAAAGTGATGCTTGCTGCGGCAATGCTCAATGTATCGCTACCCGAGACCAGCCCGATGGTTGCTAAAAAGCAATCCTCGTTCTGAGCTGATGAAATATCTCCATTACACTCATCATCGCGTCAGGACCGGCGCTGCTATACAATCTCGCCCTGTGGCAGTCGATCAAAGTTTCCAGCCGAATCCACCCGCAACGAAAGAAGTTCTAGCGTCGCTCATCGCAGCCTTACCGAAGCCTCTGCCGGACAGCTATCTAGTCTTCCTCGCACGATCGAATGGTGGCGAGGGATTCATTGGAGAACGATACGTGTGGCTGTGGAGAGCAGAGGAACTGATGAAGAACCACATGGGCTATAAGGTCGCCGAGTTTTTTCCGAACTTTTTCTTTTTCGGGACGGATGGTGGCGGCGAAGCCTATGCCTTTGATACATCGAGGGGTGATTCAACGGTATATGACGTGCC
>DATEHP010000375.1:0-16010 GCA_035279505.1 Candidatus Sulfotelmatobacter sp.
CGGTTGATGCTGTGGCTAAGGATAAGAAGGATAAGAACGACGACGAACCGAAACCGCCGGCGCCGCGGTGGGACGAGAACAACCCCACGATTAACTATCGGGGAGAGAAACGCAGCAACCAGACGCATTGTTCGACGACGGATCCGGAAGCGATGCTGGCCCGTAAAGGACGAGGCAAGGAGGCAAAGTTGAGCTACCACGGACACGTGATGACGGAGAATCGAAACGGGCTGGTAGTGAACACGCTTGTGACCACGGCCTACGGTGCGGCGGAATGCCATGCCGGACTGCTGATGGCGGAGAAGTTGCCCGGGCGCGGACGAGTCACCTTGGGTGCAGATAAAGGATACGACCAACGCGAGTTCATCGACGAGCTGCGACAAATGGAAATCACACCCCATGTGGCGCAAAACCAGAGTCGACGCAGGAGCCGGGTGGACCGGCGCACGACTCGGCACTCCGGTTATGAAGTAAGCCAAAGAAAGCGGAAGCGGATCGAGGAAGTCTTCGGCTGGATCAAGACGGTCGGACTGTTGCGCAAGCTGCGGCATCGTGGATTAGAGCGAGTGGGCTGGATGTTCACGCTGGCGGCGGCGACCTACAACTTAGTTCGCATGCGGACGCTGATGCCGAAGTGTGCCTGAAACTTTGCAAGAAGCGAGAGAACAGTCATCGCGAGACCAAATCTGGTAAATCTACAAGCTCCCAGCCGCTCATAAAATCACGAACCAAGTGGACCGAATCGCATCGAAACACGATTTTTCAGCGTCCTGCTAGGTGTCGAACAGTCCGCGGCTACTTTTCGTTCGTCTGAACCTGCAAACTTGTAAATGCACCTTCCTGCGCCTTCATTCTGGTCCGCCGCCGCTCCCGAGTAGTCCGCTTCGCCCCCGCCCCTAGGAGTCAAGTTCTCGCCGCAAGCCCGATTTCAAAACTGAGAGGAACTCGCACAGGTTGGGCCCGTTTCTGAGTGCACCCCATGGACAATGAAGCTCCCGAGATGCTGCTCTACTGTAAGCGTCTGACCAACACACCTGTTCGGATGGCGGAGTCTGTGTTGAAGTGTTCGGATGACCGCAAAAACAGAGTTATCAGCGCCGAAGCGACGTACACGAGTGGAACTTCAGCAGTTGGTGGCCGAGTTTGTGAGCAATGGTATGCGGCGGAGCGAGTTTTGCCAGAGTCGAGGCTTGAGCTTCAGCACGCTGGATCGCCATCTAAAGAAACTGCGTTGGAAGAGAAGGCGCAGTCCAGTTTCTTCGGCTGGTCGGTTGGTGCCGGTGGAGTTGGCCGCCAGGAAATCGCTGACGCAGCACGAATCGAGTTGTGGGCTGGCGGTAATGCTGCCGGGTGGGCGCCGGATCGAGGTACATCGTGACTTTGATGCGAATACGTTCGAGCGCCTGGTGAGTGCACTGGAGCGGGTGTAAGGCGTGTTTGGATTGGGTCCAGCCACAAGGATTTATCTTGCCGCCGGAGTCACCGACATGCGCAAGGGGTTCGAGGGCCTATACGGTCTGGTCCGGGATCGATTGTCATGTGAGCCTCTGAGCGGGCACCTGTTCTTGTTCTGCAACCGCCAGCGCAATCGGTTGAAGGTCCTCGTCTGGGATGGTAGCGGACTCTGGGTCTGTGCCAAGAGGTTAGAGAAAGGGCGATTCACGTGGCCGCAATCCGGTGATGCGCAGGGCAAGGTCATCCTGAGTCACGAAGAGCTTTCTCTGTTGTTGTGTGGGATCGATCTGACCAAAGCCAAGCACAAGCGGTGGTACCGAAAGGCTTCCCCCGAGGGACACGCTGCCGCATAAGTTGTTTGATCGGTTCGATCAACTCTGGTAAATCATTAACCCATTGTGAGCGTAGCTTCCATTCCTTCTGCGCCGGCCGATCTGGAACTCATCGCACAACTGAAGAGCAAGCTGCAGTACGCGGAGCTGCGGATTCGAGTGCTGGAAGAGCGACTGCGGCTCATGCGGATCGAGAAGTATGGAGCGGGCGGGGAAAAACTTTCGCAGGCGCAAATGCAATTGTTCGAGCTTGAGCCTGTCGTCAGTGAAATGATTGAGGAGGCGGAGAGTGAGCACGCGCCAGTGCATCGCCCAACGAAGCGATCCACAAAGCATCCAGGCCGCCAAGAGTTGCCTGCGAATCTTCCTCGCGTAGAGCGGATTCTGGCTTGCACACCGGATCAGCGCCTTTGCAGACGCTGCGGCAGAGAAACGGTGGTGATCGGCTACGAGGAGAGTTCCCAGTTGGATGTGGAGCCAGCGAAGTATTACGTGCTGGTCACGAAACGAGAGAAGCGGGCTTGCCGGTGGTGTGAGGAACTTGGAGTGGTATCGGCCCCACCGCTGCCACGGATCATCGAGAAGTGCCTAGCCAGTGACCGCATCGTCATCGACACGGTCGTGAGCAAATATTGCAACCACACTCCCCTGCATCGGCAGAGCATGATTCTGGAACGGGACCTCGGCTTGGAAATCAGCCGAGCGACGCTGGACGGCTGGGTCCTCAAAGTCGGCGAGTTGCTGATCCCGATGGTCGCGGCAATGAGGCGAGAATTGATCAGCGGAAGTTATATTCAGGCGGATGAAACCCCAGTCGATGTGCAGACACGCGAAGTCGAGGTAAGAACCACCAAGCGTACCTCTGGCAATACAGTCGCCCCGGAGGAAGCTTGGTGTTCGATTTCCGTCTAGGCCGTGGACGCGATTGGCCGAAGCGGTTCCTGGGACAGTTCGAAGGGATTCTCCAAACCGACGGCTATGCAGCGTATGAGCAAATCGGTGGGCCGAGAATGGTACATGCCGCTTGTTGGTCTCATGCAAGAAGACAGTTTTTCGAAGCGGTGCAGCTAAATCCCCGAGATCCGGTTGCAGCCCAAGTTGTGGCCCGGATGGACGAACTGTTTGCTATCGATGCGGAAGCTCGCCGCAAAGCGCTGACTATTGCTGCGCGACACGTCCGCCGTCAGGAAGCAGCCGAAGATCTCCTCGATGATATTCGTAGCAAGATCGAAGTAGCGCAGTCCGCTGCTTTGCCTCCCAGCGCACTTAGCAAGGCCTGCCAGTACGCGCTCACGCTTTGGAAAAAGCTCACGCGCTTCTTGGAATTCCCCGAATTGGAGCTAAGTACTAATCTGGCGGAAAACTCCATGCGTCCGATAGCTCTTGGTCGAAAAAATTGGTTGCACATCGGCAGCCCACTGGCAGGACCGAAGGTTGCAGCGATTCTCTCGGTCGTCGGAAGCTGCCGCCGGCTGAAAGTCCCGGTGCGCGACTACTTTTCCGCGATTCTCCCTGGGCTTGCCGATCTCCCGATCCGGTGCCTTCCAGACCTTACTCCCGCTGCGTGGGTCGCCCGACATTCATAAGGCTCAGGCAAGCGAGGTACTTGGCCATCACTCGGTCTCTAGCCTTTTTTTCAGTCATGGCGTCTACCCCCTGTTCCGAGAGCGTCAAAACCCCTGATGCCTTTTGGAACTCCTCGTGAACGGCTAAACCGCTCCTCCTTCTCCGCTTCATGGTGATGTTCACTCCTTTCCGGGGGCATCCTCGATTGCCATCGTCAATTCTTTATGCCGCCTCCAGTTGTGCCGCCTCAACATTGGCAAAGAGCCACTGTGTGGGCACAGACCGAAAAACCAAGTCGTCTTTTGGCACGGTAAACTCAATTCCACAGCGGGAGCAAGTGAACTCCCACTGGGCGGCGCAAGCCGTAATTTACCGTGAGGTTCGATCTCAATCTATAGGAATCCTGAGCGTACACCGCGCCATATTTCGTACGCGAATCAAGAACCTGGTCACTCGACTGGATAAACAAATCTGGGGCGCCAATCAGGGCAGCAGTGCGCGATTTGAGTGCCAGAAAATGAGCTGCTGTGGAGAAATCCGCGATTTAAGGGGCTGCGCGACACCTGCCAGTACGCGCTCGCACTGTGGAAAAAGCTTACCCGCTTCTTGGAGTATCCCGAATTAGAACTGAGTACTAACCTGGCCGAGAACTCCATGCGTCCGCTAGCTCTTGGTCGAAAGAATTGGTTGCACATCGGCAGTCCACAAGCGGGACCGAAGGTTGCGACGATTCTCTCGGTCGTGGAAAGCTGTCGCAGGCTGAAAGTTCCGGTGCGCAACTACTTTTTAGCGATTCTCCCCGGGCTTGCCGATCTCCCGATCAGGTGCCTTCCGGACCTTACCCATGCTGTCGGGTCGCCCGGCATTCATGAACCAAGCGATGGGAGTGCTGCTGAGGTACTCCGTCGCGACCGCGTGAGGCCGGCGATGAAGCGACGACTTTGCGAGTGGAGCAGTGAGGTGCTGGGATGTTCAGTTTGAACACGCGGTCTGCCGCGCGTCATGGTGCTCACCAGAATGCTTTTGCTTCAACTCTGGGTTTCCCTTGCATCCCATTCACTACTTGCGAGCTAAGGACGACTTCGAAATTGATTCGACCCCAGTCGATGCCAGCAGCATCGATCAACTGTCTCAGGCTTGCATCGTCGGTCAGGAATTCACCCGCAGCCCTGGTTCCGCTGCCTGCAATTCCTGCCGCGACCAGAACTACCTGGCCGGTGCTCTCGTCAGTGAAACGGGCGGCTATGGCATAGTCTTTGACAACATTACTCCTCGGAGCCTTTGCTTTGATTTGCCAGGCGCGTGACTCGGGGTGCTGTGTGTCCGCGATCCAGTAAACCTCATCTGGGCCCTCAGGTCCTTCCAGATGAAACCGGAGTGAGGATGTTCTGTTCAGCGTCCACTCATTGTTCAGCGCTCCAATCAGAACAACCGGCCCTTCCCGAAACTGAGGGGAAACGGTCGACCGAGCATTCTGAAGCCTGAAAGCATGTCCGTGGGCTCCGATCAGAGACACGAATCTGGTAAGAATCTGCACGTCAGAAAAAGGGACAAAGTCGTTCTTATCCGCGAACGCCTGAAGAAACGAGTCGTCGTCGGCCCCTTTCTGCAGCTGAGTCAGCGGGGAATCATGAGGGGCAAACAACTCGGTTTCGCCCACACAGAACAAGATCGGCTTGCTGCTGGTGAGCAACGGAGACCAGACTTCCTCGAGAGCGGACTTTTGTTTCTCGAATTGCGTCCCATGCCGAGTGCCCAAGACCGATATCGCGACGATTATCACGCCAGAAGCTATCAAACCAGCCGGCCAATAGACTCTTTTCGTCCTTTTGGGCTGGCTGATCTGCTCCGCTCTTGAGACAACTTCCGCCGGAATCACCTGAAGGGTAGGCGCATCCGGTTCGGGTTGCGAGAAAACGGGAACATAGGACCCCGGATTCAAGTCAATTCTTAGCTCGCCCCTATGCGCCGGTGACTGGTAATACTGGGCGAGTCGCTTCCGCACCTCCCCGGCACACAGACGCACAACAGGATCGAGATTGGTGTCGTAATCCGGCGGTCGATGAAATACCTCTACACCGAGAGTGCGCTCTTTCAAGTTGTCTTCGTTTTCCGCAAGAGTATGTTCCACGATGTACCGGAGCAGGCACGGATAGCGCTTGCTGGCGGCGAATCGACTGTCGCTCAGAATCCTTTCAAGTTGCGATCGCACGAGCAGTCTTTCGCCGTCGGTTTTCGGGTGCCAAGCACCTGTCACTGACAAAGTGGACGCCATCGTCTCATTCCGAGGCCACAAGATTTGGCCAGCCTCAACGTAACACGGCCTTGATACTGCTTTCTAGTGCTTCCTGGAACCGCTTTCCTAGCAGTGGTTTGCGCAATGCGGCAAGCCGTCTAGAGGTATTGGACGCTGGAGCTACCGTAGCAATCTTGACCCCTTCGGGGTTTGACCGTATGAATGCGACGCTGATCTGGGGCTCGGAAACACTTTCGCAGATTAGGCTCACCAAGTTTCATTAGGTGATTTATTCGCTGATGGAACCGCAACTTTGGAGGGGAAATGCCAGGGAGGCGCAGAACGGCAAGTGTATCCAATGTTCTTCTCGGTACGGGCCACAACTTCTACCAGCTCGAATTTTGGCCGAACGAGCACCTCCAATACTAAAAGAGGAGGAGCTAAGAAGAAAGTAGAAAGCGACCACAATACCTAACCCCAGCAACGTTTGCTCAGGAGGCAAACCATGGACTTTTCCAGGATGAAAAGATTCCCCGTCGCACAGCGTCGGTTTGTGGGGCGATCGACGATGAGGATCTGGGCTGTATTGCTCGTTTTGGCCGTCGGAAGGCTCTATGCCCAAGGCGGGGCTGCCGGAACTATCCTTGGGACCGTCACCGACGCAACGGGCGCTACGGTAGGCGGTGCTAGGGTCCAGGTCACTAGCTTGGATACTGGCGTGACTGCGGAGGTCACGGCAACAAGTGCCGGTGAGTATTCGGTCCCTTACCTTCACCCGGGCCTGTACAAGGTAACGGTGAGTGCGCCAGGTTTTCAGACTTGGGTAACCGATCAGATTAAGCTGGTAGTGGATCAGCATGCCAGGGTGGACGCGGCGCTCAAAACAGGTCAGGTAACGGAAACAATCGAAGTTACCGCCCTCCCAGTCAGCCTGGATACGGATACGGCGGAGATCTCGCAGACCATTAACTCGAAGCAGGTGGTTGATTTGCCTCTGAACAACCGGAATTTCGTGGGCCTGCTCTTCCTCAGCTCCGGAACGGTGATGACCGGTGGCGAGGCCGGCAATAACACCCTTAGCGCCGCCAGGGGCAGCGGGGCCATCAGTATCAACGGCGGCAGATCTGCTTCCAACCAGTACCTGATCGACGGCATGTACAACAACGATACGGACAAACAAACTCCGGCGATCAGCCCCTCGATCGATGCAATTCAGGAGTTCAAGCTGCAGAGTGGCGCGTATTCGGCCGAGTTCGGCGGCAGCGCCAACCAGGTGAATATCAGCTTCCGCTCAGGCGGCAATGGGTTCCACGGAACAGGATTCGAGTTCTTTAGGACTGATGCGTATGATGCAAATACTTTCGGCGTGCCCCCTCCCAATCCCTTCCTGCGGCAGCACCAGTTCGGCTTCACGCTGGGTGGCCCGGTCGTCATTCCGAAGATCTACAACGGAAGAAACAGATCTTTTTTCTTTGCCAACTACGAAGGGCTCCGAATTCACCAGAACTTTGCAAAAAACTATTTCGTACCTACGCAGGCTGAACTGGGAATCGGTACCCCCAACGGCGATGCCATCATCCCTCAGAGCGCGGTTGATGGCTTCGTATGTCCGGCTGCGGATCCGAATTGCACGCCACCCAGCCCGGTAGCCCTGGTGAATCCAAATGCTGGAAATGCGCCGTTTGCAACTGATGGCAACGGAAACTACATCATCCCGGCGTCCGCCTTTTCGAACTTTGGGGCACAGGTTAGGACCCACATCCCCGTTGCGGGCGCACCGTTCCAAGTCAACGGTGTAACCTATAACTACGCCGCCAAACTAGCCATCCCCATCACGGGCAACCAGCAGAACTATCGTTTCGACCAGAATCTGGGATCGAAGAACGCGCTGTTCTTCCGCTACAGCACTTCGGAGTACATTGTGGCGGGTCCCGGTGATCCAGGGCTGCTTCCCGAGGGACAGACCAACGACGTCGCGCAGGAGAAGAGTTACGCTGGCGGATACACGCGCACCTTCACTTCCAATCTGATCAACCAGTTCAGATTTGGCTACCTGAAAACAGACAATTCCCACCGCGGTGTTGCGGCGCCGCAAGCGCAGATCGCGGCCCTGAAACTGTCCGGGCTCTATCCACTGAAGAGTACGCCGTATATGGAAGTCAATTGGTTGAATAACCCAAACCATTACGCCCTTTTCGGAGGCTCGGCCAACAACGACCCGAATCTTTTCAGTCAGCCGACTTACGATATGTCTGATTCGGTGACGATTAACCACGGAAAGCACACCATCACAACGGGCTTCGACTTCCGCACTCTGAAGCTAAACGATGGCGGTGGTGCGAGCGTTGGTTATGTCACCTTTGACGGTCAGTTCTCCAACAGCCACATCGGGGACCTGCTGCTGGGCAATTTCGTCAACGCGCAGAACAATTCGCCGACGCCATTTAGCACCCCGGGGGATCTGGGCGTCTTTGTCCACGTCAAACATTGGTTTTTCGCCCCGTTTGTTCAGGACGACTGGAAGGTCTCCCACCGCCTGACTTTGAATCTCGGCTTGCGCTACGACTTCAATTCCGTTCCTTACAACCTTAACAATCACTACAGCTGGTTCGATCCAACCGGTCCGGGCTACCTCCTAGTCTCGGACAAGAGTCTGATCACCCAGAACCTCGGGTCCGGTGTCTACAAGTACGCTGGCGGCAGCACGCCGACCGGTGCACAAAAGAATAACTTCGCCCCACGTCTGGGATTTGCATTCCGCCCGCGTGATCAGTGGGTGCTTCGCGGTGGCTATGGGATCTTCTTTGACGCATCTGAAGACTCCGAAACTCATCAGTTCGCTGGGTTTTATCCTTACAACGTGCGTTCAAACATTAGTTACAACAAAAACACAGGCGCAGGCCAGGCAGACGCGCTGTGGCCGGCGATCACCACGACCCGCCCCGTAATGGCTTCTGACCTTAGCTTCTTGTTCACACAGGCCATCAGCAAACAAAACCCATACGTGCAGGAGTTCGACCTTTCGGTGGAACGGGGACTTGGCCGCGCTACCAAGGCGGAAGTTGGTTACTCGGGAAATCTGGGAAGGCACGAGATCGGGAGGGGGAACGTGAATCAGCCTTTCCCCTACGATCCGGCGAATCCCACGACGCTGGCCTCACGTACTCCCTTCTCGAACTTCCCGGCGGGTGGGATTCTCCTTGTGGACCGGTGGAATAACAATTCCAACTACAATGCTCTCAACGCGAAGCTCGAAACCAATAGCCACGGTTTGAACCTGCTGGCTGCTTACACCTGGAGTAAGTCGATGGACACCAAGTCGGCCGCAGCAGCTATCGATGGAGATTCCGCTGGGTGGCAAGGCGGGCAAGATGTACACAATCAAGCCGCGGAATATGCGCGGTCGGGTTACGACGTGGGGCAGCGACTGGTTCTAAGCTTCGTAGACGACATTCCGATTGGCAAAGGGAGACCACTCGACCTGCATAACCGCGTTCTGAATGGGGTTTTTGGTGGCTTCCAGTTGAACGGCATTGCGACCTTCCAGGATGGCTTCCCCTTTTCGGTAAATGGCAATGACGGCAGCGGATTGAACGGAGCCAACTTCGCGGAACGTGCTAACGTCAATGGCAACCCGCAGCTTCCACGGGGTCAGAGGAATGCGGCACACTGGTTCAATACATCCGTGTTCAGCAATCCCGCTCCTGGGGTCTATGGCAATTCCGGGCGCAATATTCTTCGTGAGCCGGGATTGAATAGCTGGGACATGTCCGTCTTCAAAAACATCGAAATTTCTGAACGCTTCACCGCTCAACTCCGCCTTGAGACGTTCAACACTTTCAACCACACGAATCTTGGGAAAGCAGATTCCCAAGTGCTCGACGGTACAAGCTTTGGGACTATCAATTCAGCCAGAATCCCAGGACGTATCGTGCAACTGGGGGCGAAGATTATCTTCTAGCTCAGAGCAACGATCCCGCCTCCAAGGAAAACACCCGGGACGGCCCCATTCGCGCCGTCCCTGGCGATTTTTTCCGATAGCACCGTGAGTTTCTTTAGGGCGGAGGCGAGGACGACGCCGGTCCCTTGCTTGATAGTTTGTTGGAAGTGCTCTTTGATAACGTACGCAATAGTCATTCGTGTATTTTGCTGGGCTAAACTTCACTGATATGCGGCACAGTTCCTTCGCACGTCTGGCATTGGCCACTACGATCGCGTTCGGCGTTGGCGTTCACGTGCCTGGCGAGCCAGCGCGTGCACAGTCCGCCGCTCCGACTCATCGCGCAGGCGCCAAGTCGGACTCCGGCAAATCGACGGCTCATCACAAAGTCGATCTTGCGGCTGCAAAGAACCTCCTCGCGAATAAGCACTATTCAGCGGCCGAGCCCTTGTACCGCGAGGCCCTACGACAAGCGCCCAATTCTCCGGAATTGCTCACTGACCTTGGCATTGCATTGCAGCTGGAGGGTAAATCCAGCGAAGCTATCTACACTTTTGAGCAGGCTCTCAGGCAGAAATACCGTGCCATCACTTATGCTCTTCTCGCAGAAGAGCGTTGTAAAACGCGCGACCTCGATGGCGCGCGTCCTATGCTTGCCAGGATCATAAGTGTCCGCCCAATTGACAAACATAGTATGTCAATCGTGGCGCCCTGTTATCTCGACCTAGATGAACCGATCGAGGCTGTCCAGGCGTACACCGCTTTACTGGACGACCCTGATTACCCTGCGGATCTCGCTACCATCCAATTGGCCAAAGCTTACTTGAGCTCGGCGCAGTTCTTCTTCAAGAAGCTGCGGGCGGCAAAGAACGGCGCAAATTACTTGAGCGCAATTCAAGCAGCTCGCGACGGACAGGCAAGGGACGCACGGAGCGCCTTCACCGCGGCAGCGGCCGCGTCGCCGTGGTTCAAGCCAGAATTAGAGTTTCCCCAGGCGGTCGCACTATGGAAGCAACATACGGACGATACTGCCCTCCTGTACCAGCTGAGCGTCCTAAGTGGGGAAGAGAGTATGCAGTATGTTCGGCTTTGCAATGACAAATATCCTGACTCTCCCTACCTTCAGCAGCTTTTGGCCGATGTGCTTGCCGATCAGGGGCGGGTCGACGAGGCAGTCGCGAGCTACGAATCGCTTATGCAAAGCCATCCCGACCTCCCCGAGCTGCGTTACAGCCTGGGCATGCTCTATAACAAGCAACAGCAATGGCAGAAATCTCTTGAAGTATTTAAGCTGCAGCTTGCCGCCAACCCACAGGATGAACGGGCTGCGGCGCGCATCAGTGAAGCCTTGCTGGAGTTGCAGCAGTACAGCGAGTTACGGGCGTTTCTGCGAGCTCGCGTGGCTACGCCCCACACCCCGCTCTGGGCGCGGCTCGATCTTGCAACCGCTGAGCAGAAGCTCGGCAATTCGGCAGCCGCGATCGCACAACTACTGGCGGCTGAGAGGGACGGTTCGACCCAGACGGCCGTCCATTACAGACTCGCGCGCCTATACACGATGACCGGTGACAGCGCAAACGCTGCCCGTGAGAAGGCACTGTTTCAAAAGTCTTCCCAATAGCACACTGCAAAAGCGTACTGGTGGGGTACAGGTCGAGGACTGAGGCTCCGCCACTCAGCCACAGACCATGA
Source organism: Candidatus Sulfotelmatobacter sp. (assembly GCA_035279505.1). Taxonomy (GTDB): domain Bacteria; phylum Acidobacteriota; class Terriglobia; order Terriglobales; family Acidobacteriaceae; genus Sulfotelmatobacter. The sequence continues at coordinate 11,222 of DATEHP010000375.1, forward strand.
ATGCAGCAGTTCGACGTACAGAAATCGCAATGCATCCCAGTGAGGCGAAGATTATGAACCGAGGAACATCGAGGCGGGATTATTTGAAGATGATGGCGGCGACCGCCGGATTGGCGACGGCGACACCTTTTAGTTTCGCGCAAGATGCGACAAAAAAATCCGGGCAACCAGCGGGGCCAGCTCCGGGACATGAGCGTCGAATTCAATGGTGGCAGGAAGCAAAATTCGGAATGTTCATCCACTGGGGACTCTATAGCGTGATAGGCCGTCATGAATGGGCGATGGAAGTGGAAGGCATCCCCATTCCGCAATACCAAATTCTGGCGAAGCACTTCAATCCAAAACCCAACGCCGCCCGCGACTGGGCGAGATTGGCGAGGCAAGCGGGACAGAAATACATGGTGATGACGACGAAGCATCATGAAGGCTTCTGTAATTTCGACACAAAGCTCACTGATTACTGCGCACCAAAGCAGGCAGCAGGTCGCGATCTGGTGCGCGAATTCGTCGAAGCCGCGCGGGCAGAAGGATTGCGGGTGGGATTCTACTACTCGCTGATGGACTGGCATCATCCGGATGGAGCGCGATGCGCGACCGATGAAGCAGCACGGCAGCGATTTGTCGCTTACACGCACGGGCTGATTCGTGAACTCCTGACCAACTACGGGAAGATCGACGTTCTTTGGTATGACATGGATTGGCCGTTGACCCCCGAGCAGTGGGAGTCGCAAAAAATGAACGATATGGTGTTCCAGCTTCAGCCGGACATCATTGTGAACAATCGTAACGGATTACCGGGAGATTTTTCGACGCCCGAACAGGAGATCGTCGCGGCTAATAAGGGACGTGCTTGGGAAACCTGCATGACACTCAATGACAGTTGGGGATACCACAAAGCCGACGATAACTGGAAGACGCCGAAGATCATCGTCAACCATCTGATCACCTGCGTTCGCGGTGGCGGCAACTATCTGCTGAATATTGGGCCTAAGCCCGACGGTTCGATACCGCAAGAATCGATAGAAATTCTGCAGACCGTGGGGAAATGGACTTCAAAAAACGGCGCTGCGATCTACGGAACCGAGCGCAACGATTTCGACTGGCATGTCTATGCTAACTTCACACGGCGTGGACACACGGCGTATGCGCACGTGATCAACTGGCCTGGGGATACGCCCGCCGAGCAATGGCTTACGTTCTATCAGCCGCCTTCAGTGATCTCGTTTGGTGGCTGGAGAACAAGAGTGAAATCCGTGCGGCTTCTGGGTGGCGACAAACCGCTGACGTTCACGCAGGATGATTTGTCACTGAGGATTACCGGCCTTCCGGCACTGGCCCCTGATGATCTAGCCACGGTGATCGCGATCGAGTGTGATGGTGAGCCGGCGATGAGCCACGAGTACGTGAGAAAAATTCGGCCCCGCTTCAATGTGGGGCTAGCCGGATCACCTAGTAGGGTAGCTGCCGTGGAAGAATCGTTTGTAGCAATGGGAGCAGAATGAGCGATCCGAACCGCATCTCAAGACGAACGGTTTTGGCTGGATTGGCGGCTTCGGGAGCGCTTGCAGTTTCGCCATCGAATGGCTTTGCTTTGGATTCGAAAGGTGAATCAGACTCGCCGATTCTCTCGCAAGAAGCGCGAGGGCGATCCTCTGACGCACTGCTGCAGTATTTTGCGGAGTGTGCACCGAAACTCCTTCGCGGTCCGGCGGGGATCCTGAAGCACCCCAGCGTTGCGCCCAGTCTGCCTGGAAAAGCGTACTCGACGAACCTCTGGGACTGGGACACACTTTGGACCAGCCAGGGACTTTTTCGACTTGCGGCATTGCTTCATGACGATCAGTTTAAACAGAAGTTGTGCGAGCACGTCTCCGGGAGTCTATTGAACTTCCTCGAGCACGCTTCACCAGGTGGGCAAATCCCGATCATGATGACCCCGGACGACCCGGATCCCTTACGAACACCGGGCAAGAACTCGACTGCGAGAAACCAGGCCAAGCCTATTTTCGGTCAGCTTGCGCTTCTCGCCTGCGATCACCGCGGACAAGCAAATTGGCTGAAGCCACATTTCGATGCGATTCTGCATTTCTACGATTCCTGGATTGGGCACAACTCTTCCTCGATTGGCCTGCTGGTCTGGGGCGACGATGTCGCAATCGGTGATGACAATGACCCAGCCACATTTGGCCGGCCGTTCTTTTCCTCGGCGAACTTGCTTCTCAATTGCCTGTTCTATCAGGATCTTTTAGCGTCGGCAGAACTCGCACGCCGCCTAGGACGCCCGGCGGATCATGATCGACTTTCAAGTCAGGCGAAAGACTTAGCGCAACGGATCCAAACGTTCTGCTGGGATCCCAGAGATAGTTACTACTATACCGTCGATGTGCAATGTGTCGATCGTCGCCGTGAGCTGATCCCAACTGTGCCGCGTGGGATGGACATGTGTTGGAGATGCCTCCCGATGAGGATCCAGATGTTTACCGGCTTCCTGCCGCTCTGGTGCGGCATCGCACCTCAACAGAACGCGGAGAAACTGGTTAGCACAAACTATCTCGCGGACGACCGCCTCCGCGCTCGATGGGGCGCTAGGTCGCTCTCGGCCCGCGAGACCATGTACTCTCTGGAGTTTAGTTCCAATCCGAGCAACTGGCTTGGGCCAGTCTGGATCATCGTGAATTACTTCGTATGGAGGGGCTTGCGGCGATATGGATACAAGAAGGAAGCAAATGCCCTCGCCGACAAAACTCTTCTTCTCCTGTCGATGGACCTTGAGGCAAACGGCTCACTGAATGAGTACTACCATCCCGATACCGGGGCAGCACTCAGTCACAAGGGATTCATAGACTGGAATCTCCTTGTTCTGGAAATGATCTGAATACTGGCGTCTGAGAATTTGCTGATCAAGTGGTAAAGTCACCCTGGCTGCGGATTCAATCCGTCAACCGTGTGTTTGCTCCAACGCTTACGCTCTACTTCAATGGAACGGTTCTTCAAATTTCTGCCCAAAGAGCAACGACAGCCGTTTCTTGAAAGCCTTAGCGAGAAGGCATCATGAGACCGCGGTGTCCCCTCTGTCTCGGCATGCGACTGCAGCAGACGGCGTACGACAGCCTCGGCAGCGAGTCCTGTGTCGCGTCGGCTGGCGGTGTCACTTGTGTGGTGGATGTCAAACTTGGAGTCACCACAAGGAATTTCGCAGTCTGTCCGGGAATAATTCTGAACAGAACCTCATCACGCTGCGCAGCGACGGCCAGTTGACTTTGCGTGCGAGTCACCCTGTTCAATGGCACTGATCATTTGCGGAACGAGCCAATCTTTCGAAAACAATTTCTGCACTTCAAGCCCGCGCACTAAATCATCCGCGCTGTTCTTCACTGCGCGGAGGATATTTGCTACGACTCCTTCTACATCACCGTGGGACGACACATAGGCATCAGATGGTCCAATGATGTCTGTCACGTGACTCTCACTGGGTCCGATGTAGAGCAATGGTTTTTTCACAGCGAGCACGTTGTAGATTTTGCATGGGTGGACAATACCTACATACGGCTCGCCCATCACGACCACGTGGAGATCAGCCGCCGACAGCGATCCCGACAGCTTCTCCATCGGCTGGTAAGGAATGCACACCACATTGCGCAGACCGCGGTCCCGGGCACGCTCCTTCACCTTGACAAATTCGCTTCCGCCTCCAACAAAACAGAAAGCAACGCCCTCATTCTCCGCCAGCCGCTCAGCCGCTTGCAAGAGGGTCTCTAATGGGTGGCACGGGCTATGGTTCCCCGAATACATAACAACGAATTTATCCGAGAGCTTATAGTTGGCACGGAACTCTTCCCTGCCCGCAGGATCGAACCTGACGCGGTCATCGTGTGACCAGGGCGGCACAACCAGAATTTTTTCCGCTGGGATGCCCTTCATCTGAATGCGGTCCTTCATAAACCGATCGAGGACAATAACGACAGCAGCCCGTTTCAAGCTGTACAACATCATGCGTGACAATACACGTGCAGCAAGTGATTTTTCCGATAGCCATCCGGCAGCAATAGCCTCATCCGGATTGAGATCCATGGACCAGAATACGAGGCGAGTCGCTCTGCCAGGCACGGCTAAGCTCGAAAGGAAAGAAATGAGGGGCGGAGACGTCATTGCCACTACAACATCGAAACGCGGCAGCAACCACAAGCGAAGGGCGCAGCTTGCCATGAATGTACCGAAGTCGGTCGCACGACGCCATTTCGAGGCTTTGCCGAATCCAGTCGATCGTATGCGGATGATATTGACATCGTTCCAAGTTTCCCGTTGGGGAAACCGAATATGCGGATCGTCGTAACCTCGGGAACTACACACGACCGTGACTTTGTGTCCAGCTTGCGTCAAGCCCATTGCCAAGTCAGCCGCATGCTGAGCGGTCGAGACAACGTCCGGATAAAAAGCCTGGTTCAGGAGCAAAATCTTCATGATTCGTGGGATGTTTAGCTAATACTTCACTCAGCACCGCAGCGTTTCCCAAGCGTAACACTTCTATAATGCCTCTTGAGCAGAGCCTGCAACGGGGCCTGCCGCAGTCGGATAATGCATTCAACCTCTCTGCATCTCCGCAAATGCTGCCCGACTCTCGCTCAGATTAACGTTTTCTTCCTTGTGCAATACGAACCCACCGATCGACAGCACGTCCATCCGCGTTCGCAGGAAGCAGTCGATCGCTTGGGCCGGTGTTTGGACAATGGGCTCATTCTCATTAAAGGATGTGTTCAGCAGCACTGGCACTCCTGTCACTTCCTCGAAT
>DATEHP010000376.1:0-8064 GCA_035279505.1 Candidatus Sulfotelmatobacter sp.
ACCTGGAACGCCGCCACCATCGTCGCGCCGTTCGACAGCATGTGCGGCTCGACCTCAGTCGCGTGCTGACCCGGCGCGACCGTGAACGGATCGGAGCTGACCTGGATCAGATTCGGTCCCACAGGATTTCCATGTTGCGACGAAGAACCACCGCAGGCGGCCAGCGCGAGCGTGAAGGCAAAGATGGCGCAAAGGGCCCATCCGGAGGAAGTGCAGAAAACTAGTTTGGTCATACGATGCGATGTAGATCTTCTGGGACTGCTTTCATCATCTGCGGAATTGGATGCGCGCGCAATTGAATTTAGTGGTCCGCGGCACGATCTCTGTCTGTCTCGATTTGGTTTCGGACAAACACGATCGCCAGGTCATCGGAATAAACAGGCTTCCACTCCGGCGTTTTGCTGAGGACCACTGAGAGCGCCCCGCTTCTCGGCAGCACCAGGCAAGAGCTGCGCCACCTGACGAAATCTTCCCAGCCCGACTCCACGTGCATCATGGTCAAGTATGACATCAGGAAAGGCTCGCCATAGAAATCGTGACGATCATCGATCACAACCTTGTTGTGGGGATACAGGCGGTAAATCAAATAGCCGCCCCAGTAGTCAGGGCTGAGCACCGGGCCGCGTACGCCTCTCTCCGCGACAAAGCTGACGGCCTCGACCGGCATTCTGCGTGCGTCAAAGTGGGCATCTATCAAGGGCCTCGAACCTACGCGCCCCCCGTTGAGAGCAATTATCATGATGGCAACTGTAGCGACTATTGGCCATAGATGACCGCGCCGGCTCGAGTCCATCGCACCCATTCTTTGCACGAATCCCCTGGTGACTGGCAAAGGGATCAGCGGTCCGACAATTGCCACCAGAATAATGGACGCGATCGGGATGTTGCGTGAGGAGTAAAGCGCCGCGTACACGGCGAAGAGCGTCAGCACAATCTGGCTGAGCCTGAGCCGAGTGCCACGGCAAGCCAGAGCTGCGATCACAACCAACAGCAACACGAGAAAGCATCTCTGAGCGATGCTGTGGAAGTTCGGCGACTGGAACTCGTCGATGTGATCCATGAAGAAATGGTTGGAGAGGTAGGAATAGATATGCGCGTGCAGATGCCATCCATATGGATTCACCAGACTCGCAAGCGCTGAAGCCACCGCTACCAGCGTTAGTTGCCGCACTCGCTTCCCGGCCGCAATCTTCTCAAGCGATTCCTCGATCCGCGACTCCTTCAAGTGCAACCATGTCCACACGGATCCCAGCCAGAAAATTCCCAGAAGCACAAAACCGAGTAGAAAGCCTCCATGCACATTGACCCAAATCAACATCAGAAGTGGCAGCAGCCATAGACGCCTGCCACTATGGCGCTCATCCCATTCCGCCGAGCCGAGGATCCAGAACCAGATGAGAACAAACAGCCAGCTCAGCACGTGCGGTCGGGCCAAAAAGTGGATCGTCGAAGCCGACATGGCCAGCAACGTCAGGAGCAACGCGACCAGAACGTCGGTCCCGCGCTTGACCAGCAGCCGAAACACGGCTGCAAATACGGCGGCGATGACGATACCCGTAAACCAGACCACTCCATTCAGACCGGCCGAGCGTTCCAGGCTGCCCACGATGGCGTCATAGAGCCATTCCCAGGCGATCCAGGGCTTCTGGATTTGCGCAGAGAAGGGATCGACGCGCGGAATCGCGTGTGTCGCCAGAATCTCCTGTCCGGTCCGGATGTGCCAGCCGATCCCTGCATCCCCCAACAACTTCACGGACAGCGGAGTGAAGATCAACGAGGCCAGCAGTGCGACGAACATCAAGTCCGCGACAGATGGCATCAGCCAGCGCAGTAACGCGTTTTCGGGGGTACCTGTAAGCAAAGAACTTCTGGAACCGTCTGCCATCGCGTGAATCTTATAGATGTAAGGCCGCGTGCAGCAAGGTGACGGAGCAGGAACATGACTAGCAAGGCTCGAGTTGTAATTGTAGGTGCCGGCTTTGGTGGCCTGAACGCCGCCCGCGCTTTAGGCAAGGCCGGGTTGCAGATCACCGTAATTGACCGCAAGAACTTCCATACCTTTCAGCCGCTTCTCTATCAGGTCGCGACAGCCGGTCTGTCTCCGGGCGAGATCGCGGCCCCGGTCCGCTCGATTCTTCGCTCCCACAAGAATGTGGAAGTGCTGATGGGCGAGGTTACAGGATTCGATCTCGAGCGGCGAATCGTGCAAACTCCGGACGCGGAACTTCCCTACGATTACCTGATCATCGCCGCGGGGGCGACTCACTCGTATTTCGGGCATGACGACTGGGAACCTTTCGCTCCTGGGCTTAAGACCATTGAAGATGCGCTGGAGATCCGGCGACGCGTGCTGCTGGCGTTCGAACTGGCGGAGCGACAGGCGGCTGCCGGACAATCGGAATTGCCGCTGAACTTCGTGGTTGTCGGTGGAGGCCCTACCGGCGTGGAGCTCGCGGGAACGCTCGCCGAGATCAGCCGCCACGCTCTGGCTCATGAATTCCGATCCATCGATCCGAGGCGCACGCACATCCTGCTGATCGAAGGCGGCCCGAGGGTTTTGCCGACTTATCCCGAAGATCTTTCGCGCAGCGCGGAGGCACAACTCCGCGGACTCGGAGTGGAAGTCCGGACTTCAGCGATGGTCACGCAAATCGAACCGGGAGTGGTCCGCGTCGGCGAAACAGCAATGCCGGCGACAGTCGTGCTCTGGGCAGCCGGAGTCGCTGCGTCTCCACTCGGGAAGAAACTGGGCGCGCCCGTGGACCGGGCGGGACGAGTACCGGTCCAAGCCGATTTGAGTCTCGCTGGACATCCGGAAGTATTCGTCATCGGCGACCTCGCGGCAGCCAAAGACGAGCAAGGCAAAATGCTGCCTGGCGTTGCGCCCGTCGCCATTCAGGAGGGAAAGTTCGTCGCCAAGCTGATTCGAGACGAGGTGGAACAGTCTGGCGCCAAACCCGTTGGACAGGGATCATATCGGAGAACATTCCATTATTGGGACAAAGGCAGCCTAGCCACGATCGGACGAGCCGCTGCCGTGGCGCAATTCGGAAAGATTCACATCTCTGGATTCATCGCCTGGCTGTCGTGGCTGTTTGTGCACATCCTATTCCTGATTGGCTTCCGCAATCGCCTGCTGGTTTTCATCCAGTGGGCGTGGTCATACGTGACCTACGAGCGCGGCGCTCGGTTGATCACAGGCAGCACGTACCTTCCGGGATGGGCTGCGCCGCATCAGGCAGCAACGGTTACCTCCGATCAGCAACTGGCACAAGAAATTCACGCCGGCACACCAAAATAGGTAGACAATATTGTTGAACGCCGCCCATTGGGCCATGGTTCGGGGCGCGTGACTCCATGAAGAAATTTGCCATTATCAGCGTATTGGTTTGCCTGGTTCTACTGGTCGTCGGTTCCTGCTCCGCGTCGGCTGAGGTCCTCAAGGTCGTGGTGAACGACACAATTCAGCCCATCAGCGGGGAATACATCGCGCGTGCCATCGCCGAAGCCGCCCGCCGCAACGATCAAGCTGTATTGATCGAGATGAATACTCCGGGAGGCATGGTCAGTTCGACCCGGGAGATCATCGAGAAGATATCCACCTCGGCGGTTCCCGTGATCGTGTATGTGACGCCGACGGGCGGTCACGCCGGCTCGGCCGGGATTTTCATTCTTGAATCCGCCGATATTGCCGCCATGGCGCCCGGCACGGCGGCCGGGGCCGCACATCCTGTGCTCCTTATCGGTCCGGTACAAATCAAGCCCGACGAGGAGATGAACCGTAAGATCGAGAACGATGCCGCGGCATTGATACGCTCGGTAGCCTCGAAGCGTGGTCGCAATATCGAGGCGGCGGAGGGAGCGGTACGCGAGTCGAAGTCATTTTCTGATCAGGAAGCGCTGTCCCAGCGCCTGATCGACTATGTCGCACCGAGCACCGAAGATCTGTTTCGCCAGATGAAGGGGAAACCGTTCAAACGATTCAATGGCGACTCGGCGACCCTGGACCTCGAAGGGCAGCCGATCGTACCTTTCGACATGACATTGAAAGAGCGGATCCTCGACGCCCTCATGGAGCCCGACCTGGCGTTCCTGCTTCTCGCCATTGGAGCTCTGGCGCTGTACATCGAGTTCAATCATCCGGGCGCAGTCATTCCGGGGACTGTGGGTGTCGTATTTATCCTGGTCGCAGCATTCGCGCTCAACCTGCTGCCGACCCGCTTTGCCGCCCTTGGCCTGATTCTCGGAGCGTTTGCGCTCTTCGCCGCGGAGGCCAAGTTCGTTTCTCACGGAGTGCTCACGGCAGGAGGCATCGTGCTGCTGACACTTGGCGGGCTCCTTCTGGTGGACGCGCCGATTCCGGAAATGCGCGTGCATCTGGCTACGGCTCTGGCAGTAAGCGTGCCTCTGGGAATTATTACGGCATTTCTGATGAGCATCGCTCTGAAGGCTCGGCGCCACAAAGTCGTGACCGGAGAACAGGGACTCGTCGGCGAAACCGGTGTTGCTCAGACAGCGCTCTCACCGCTGGGAAAAGTTTTCGTGCACGGCGAACTTTGGGATGCGATCGCACCGTCTTCCATATCGATTGGGCAGTTGGTAGTCGTGCGCCGAGTCGACGGCCTCACGCTGCAGGTTGAACCGCTAGCAGTCCCGTCATCGACACCTGAGCATCACGTATTGGCATAGTTCACTACAGTGGACACAGAGGAACATCTCTGTGATCCACTGTGCCCTCTGTGGTGAGTCATCTACTTCAAGTTGAAGAGCGCATTCACGTGCGCCGAGACGGTGACGCTTTGGGCCGAGAAGTCCTCTGTCGGAGCGGGAGGGGCTGCATTCGGTGCCGCAGCAGCCATAGCACGGGCCATCCGCGGCATCACAATTCGTGGATTCTCGAAGGTGTCCACTGAGGCGTAGGAAAGATCGCCCAAGGTTCTTCCACTGGCACGGGCCACGGTTTCGGCGGAGTTGCGCGCACGCCGGTAGGCATCCTCCACCGCATGATTCTTGGCCTCGTCCATATTTTCCAGAATGTAGTTCAGGGTTTGGGTTTCACTGACGTTGGCTTCGGCGAGCTGCTGAGTGATGCGGCCGATCTTGGAAAAGTCCTTCAGTTTTAGCGTGACGTCGGTCGTGACCCGATAGCCGATTACGCGCTGCTTAGGTTTCCACTCGTAGATCGGTTGTACCGAGAGGAATCCAACTGTGGCCAGCTTTGTATCCAGCCCATTCGCGCGCAAGACCTGCCGCACCTGATCTACATTTTTCGATGCCCGCTGATACGCCGCCTGCGGACTGTCATCCTGCACCGAGACGTTCATTTGAATCTGTGCGGTATCCGGAGCGGCGTCAAATTTGCCGTCAGCGCCTACGTAAACACTGTTGGGCTGCGCGGTGATCGCGGGATGCTCCTGCGCAAACACTCTGACAGAAAAGACGAGAATTGCGGAAAGAACGATTGCAGATTTCATAGCGTTCCTCATGAAGGGATTATCAGACATGGGAGCGAATTCCCCAAGCCGCCCTTTCAGAAGAACGCCGCGTGACACCGATCTTGCGAGGTGGGAGAACCGGCCCTCGCGTCAGGGAATCAATAAATTATGATCCAGTCGGATTTCGAGGGCAGTCCCTTTGTCGAGCACGAGATCGTGACCAGATTCAAAGGCCGAGTACGCCGAGTTCGCAGCACCGTTGCCCGCTCCGGCGGCCGCACCCTTCTTTCCGCCCGAATGCATTCCTTCCGCGGCACCTTCGCCCGCACCAATCACAACCGCTTCAGCAATCTCTTGCTTCGTCATTCCCTTGCGTCCAATCTCTCCCTCTTCTCCAATCTGCTTCAGACCGTGCTCTCCCGGGACGCCTGTGACGGTCGCAATCAGAGGCAGCCACCCGTGCGCAGTCTCGATCTCGTCAAAGCTCAGCAGCAGGCGAGTGTGCAAGCCCGGTTCGACCGCGCTGACGTGTCCTTTGATTTTGCGCCCGACTTCAACCGTCATGCCATTCGACGCCATCAAGGGCTCCGCTAAGCGAGCATGGAAGTGGTCGCCGGCCTTCACGGTGTGAGTGTCGAGCCGGTCAGTCAACTGGATCAGGCCGATCGTGCCTTGGACAACGGCATTAGACGGAACGGAAGGCGCGTCTTGCCCAAACATTGTCGCGCAGAAAGCAATCATGAAAGCGGAAATCGAACCTGCGATCCGAAAAGCTAGATTAGACATAGGAATCCCCTTCGACGAAGACGGTCATTAAGCGAATTGGATGCGACAGAGAAGGGATTTACTGCCCGAAGAGTAAGACCCTGTATCTACCGTACTTTACGACCGAATCGTCGAATGGGGGCCAGCGACTGCGAGGGCATCGATGGCCAGTGGCGAGGCGTGCGACCGGGCGACCGTTGTGGCGGAAGAGTTTCCCCTCGCGGGTAACATTCCGACGGCGCAATTCTTTCCCGCCTGCTTCGCGCGGTGGAGTCCGCGATCTGCAATGGTCAGCACTTCTTCATAACTGACCGAGCGCGGATCATCCAGAAACCAGGGAAACGCGGCCCAACCCATCGAACAAGTCCTTCGCATGCTCTCGCCGGACGGGCCAACATTGAAAGGTATGTCGGCAACTGACGAGAGCACCCGTCGCGCCAGTAACTCGGCCTCCGCGCGATCGGTGTAGCGGGAAACGATAAGAAACTCTTCCCCACCCCAGCGCACGAGCACGTCAGAGTGACGGATCGAAGAACTCAAACGCCGCGCCATCTCGACAAGAACGGCGTCGCCAACATCGTGACCGTACTGGTCGTTCACTTCCTTGAAGTTATCGGCATCGATCAGATAGAAGACCAGGTCGCGCGTGTGCGGATCGTGATTGTCGGCGTGCGAGCGGAGGGCCTGACTCATGTCTGCGTCAATGGTCGCCGAAAAATATCTCCGGTTGCGAAGACCGGTGAGCGGATCGGTGAGTGACGCCTCCTGCAGCACGACATTGGTGCGGCTCAACTCCCGATTCAGGCGTCGATGCTGGATGAAGATTAGAAACGCCATCACAAATATGGTGGCTAGCGTTACCAGAACGCGGAAGTTCGAGGCTTTGTGCGGAAGCCGGGGATCGACTAGGGCAACCAGAGCAATGATGGGTAACGATAGAACAGCCATCATCGCCAGGTCTGCCATCCACGCCCCATAGGATTCTTCTCCTGCGGTCTCCGGTGTCGCCGTCAGTCCGTGGCCATTGAGCGCCACCACCGCGTAAACCGCAAAAGATCCGCAATAGGGAATGTCGTACCAACTGCCGGTGTAATACAGCCCTTGCCCGAGAGCACGATTAATCAGGAAAAATGCGATCGCATTAAAAATGGCCGCACCGCAGAAGAAAGCATAAAACCTCTTCCATACTCCAGGGCTTTCCCGCCAGAACAGCAGCAAAACCCCAATCATAACGAGCGATCCTGCTTCGGAGAGGAGATCAAAGTTCCGGCTGTAGTTGGCAACGTTCGGGAACGGATATTGCCAGCACACCACCAGCGAAACATAAAGATCAAGCCACCAGAGCACCAGCAGGAGGAAGTCCAGCAGTCCGAACCGTGCGCTCGCCGACGACGGCTGCCGATGTGGCCGCAGCAGGAGCCCCCCCAACATCGGCGCGCCAGCCAAAAAGAGCAAAGCGTCGGCGGGATACATATCCGGGAGTCTTCGCCGGAGCACCAGATCCCAGACATCCCAGACAATCTGGTCGCCCAGCCAGAGTGCCCAGCCCGCGGCCTGCAGCATCCAGAACCACCGTACCCGGCCTTTCGCAGCAAGGGCGTTCCAGGTAAAAGCCAACATCGCGCAAACGATCAGCAATGTGCCGAACGTGTCGCTCACGACGGCCGCCGTCAAGCCCCGCGGCAGCAACAGACACCCTGCCGTTAGCAGCGCGATGAACAGCACCGTAACCCACAAAAGCAGTTTTAAATGATTGCGGCCCTGCACCCTTCCCCACCTTCGCGAGCGGACTAGCCCTTAGCGCCTGCGGAATATGCGATGCGCGAAATTTGCGAATCTATGTCTTTTCGCAAATGGTCCCAAA
>DATEHP010000377.1:0-12477 GCA_035279505.1 Candidatus Sulfotelmatobacter sp.
GCTGGTCAGTTTTATGGAGTATGATCTGGGCTACTTCGATTTGGAGACCAGAGTTTTGGAACCGCTAGAAAATCCCTTCGGCCCAAAAGTGTTACCCATGTAGCCGGTACATTCTGTTACCCATGTCTCCGGGCCGGACCCCGCTTGAGGTTGGTTGCGGGGGGTGGATTTGAACCACCGACCTTTGGGTTATGAGCCCAACGAGCTACCAGACTGCTCCACCCCGCATCTCGATCATAACAATGCTGCTGGGTGGCGTCAAACCTGCTGCGTTCGCGGAGGACCTGTTCGCTGCCCAGTTTCGATGGTGTTTCTTTGACACCTTTCTTTCAGCTTCGGAAACTACGCAGCATGCATCATTTCTTCGAGCATCCAACACGGGAATGTTGCATCCAACGCGTGTTGGTTCCGTTTCGTATCGAATCAGTTCACAACTGGGAAACGCAGATTCGCTCGCCATCAGGAGGTTATTATGCCGAAGAGGGACGGTAGCAGCCGTCAAACCACAATCAGTGCCCAACCTCGCATTCATCAGCGCGCCCGCGAAATCCAGGCCTACGGTGCCGTTTCGCACGCGCTACCCTTGGAACTCGAAGAAGATGTCCGCTTGGAAATGACCGAGCAACTCAACCAGTTGCTGGCCGACACGATGACTTTGCGCGATCTCTATAAGAAATCGCACTGGCAGGTAGCCGGACCTACGTTCTATCAACTGCATCTGCTGTACGACAAACATTACGAGGAACAAGCCGAGATCGTCGACATCGTTGCCGAGCGGATTCAGTTACTGGGTGGGATATCGCTCGCCATGGCGCCCGACGTCGCCGAGACCACCCGCATCGAGCGTCCACCCCGCGGAAGGGAAGAAGTGCCTGTACAGATCTCGCGACTGCTCGATGCACATCAGATCATCATCGGCCATTGCCGCACCCTGGCAAAACGCGCATCTATCGTGGGCGACGATGGCACGAATGACATGATCCTCAGCGACGTCTTGCGCCCCAATGAACTGCAGGTGTGGTTCCTTAGCGAGCACCTCGTCGAGATGCCGCTGGTACACGCTGTTGATCCAGGGATTCAGAAGGCGGGTTGATCCGTTAGGGTAAGAGCTGCGGTCCCAAACGTGGCGCCGCAGCTCTCAGTTTCACTCTCATTTATTTCGTTCCTGCCACATTCAGCTTATCGTGATCGTAATATTCGTAAGCTGACATCGGTTTTTCTCCGCCCTTCTTCCAGATGCGGGAGTCTTCCGGGATCTTGTTGAGGACGCGCGCCATCTCGCGTATGTGCATGGCCACTGTTCCGCAACAGGCGCCGATGAAGTTGATTCCCATGTCACGGGCTTGCACTGCATAGTCCGCCATCTCTTTCCGCGTCAGTTGCAGAGGATCTAACGCGTACGGAAACTCGGGAAGGCTGGTGAAGTCCGGTTTCTCCGTCGGCGTTCGATACGCAACAGGCTGGCAGGCAAGGTAGCCGGATACAGCTTTGCGCATCTGCTCCATCGGACCCAGAATGTGCTGCGGAGGTCGCAGACAATTCATCCCGACAATGTCCGCTCCCGCGTCGAATAGCGCCTTCGCTGCATAAGCAGCGCTCTTTCCTTCGGCAGTTTCGTCTTTGTTCTCGAAACAGATCGTCACCATCACGGGCAGCCCGGTCTCTTTCGCGCGTTCAACGGCAATCAGGGCCTCGCCCAGCCATGAAAAAGTTTCGCCTATGATAAAATCGATGCCCTCATCGACCTGGACCGCCAGTTGTTCGTCGAACGTTTTGCGCACTTGATCTGCGGCCGATGGGCTGCCGGGCTCGTACATCCACGTCAGGCTAAGATTGCCCGCGACCAGACACTGATCGCCTGCGACTTCGCGCGCCACACGCACCGCTGAACGATTCAGTTCTTCCAGCCGGTCTTCGAGACCCACCGTGGCCAACTTGTCGCGGCTGGCGTAAAACGTGAGCGCCTGCAAAACTTCGGCGCCCGCTTCGCGAAACTCCACATGCAGTTCGCGAAGCGCATTGGGATACATCAGCGCGACCTCGGGAGTAAACGGACCCGCCCGCACCCATCCGCGTTTCTCCAATTCGAGTAGATAACCGCCGTCGCCTAGAACCGGACCTTCCTTCAGGCGTTCGAGAATTCCTTTCTTCTTCATGTTTTCTCCCGCAAATTAGTCATCCACATATTCATATTCCGCTTTGATTGGGGCATTCTCCGCAAATCGATTGGGTCGAAACGGGCTGATGTCAACCGATCTGGCTTTACCATCGATTACTAACTCACTCATTACCAGTCCGATCGCGGGCGAAGTCTTGAAGCCCATGCCGGAGAAGCCTGCACACAAATACAGCCCTTGGATTCCCGGGACCCCGCCTAGGAGCGGCCGCGAATCAGGGGTCATATCGTAGACGCCCGTCACGCCACGCATCACCTCTGCCCCCTCCAACTTGGGAACGCGGCGGCAGGCTCGCTCGATGATCTCTTCCAACGATTCGTATAAAGCCCGCTGCGGAAAATTGTCCGGATCCACGGGCCGCTTCCCATAAAAGTCGCCGACAAGGAATTTGTCGTGCGCATCCGAGCGAAAGTACGTTGCCGTCACCGAATCAATACACGCACAACCCCCACCCCTCATGCCGGGATCGTGACGGAGAATCGCGACCTGGTGGTACTCGCATTCGATCGGTACGTCGTACCCAGACTGCTGCAGTAGCGGCCGCGTCCAGGGACCCGTGGCAGCAATCACAATCGGCGATGAGATTGTTCCCTGTTCGGTCACAACGCCGCGAACGCAATCATCATTGACATGCAAGGTTGTGGCCTGCGTGCGCGAGACATAGATCGTTCCCATCCCACGCGCAGCACTAAGAAAATCTCCCGCCACTCCAGCGCCGTCACCATATCCCGAATCCGGTTCGTAAGCGGCTAGCTCCACGTCGTCCACTTTCCAGTCCGGCTCAAGTTCGTGTAACTGGCGCGTATCAATGAGTTCGACAGTCGCCCCGAGCCTGCACTGCATCTCGACGTTGAGCTTCAATCGTGCAGTTTCATTCGGATGCACAATGCGGACAAATCCAGTTCTCCGGAAGTCTCCTGGCGCTCCCACAACGTCCTGCCAGTTCTGAAATATCCGCAAGCTGATCAAGGCCAATTCCACTTCCGCCGGGAAACTGTAATGCATGCGGACCAACGCGGACGACCGCCCGCTTCCGCCGTGCCCTACGTGATCCTTATCGATGACCACGATCTTGCCAGCTTTGCGTTTCGCCAGATGAAATGCGATCGACGAACCCATCACGCCGGCGCCTAGAATGACGACATCAGCGGTCTTCGGCAGTGAACTGGAATTCACAGTGGTCATGCTGCCTCGCGCTATCGTCCCTTTTTCCAGTCACGCAGCGCCTGATGTGCGGCATTGCGTCCCGGTGCTCCCGTAACGCCGCCACCCGGGTGCGCTCCCGCTCCGCACAAATACAGGCCCTCGATCGGCGTTCGGTACTGCGACCATCCCGGCATGGGCCGCATGAAGAAGAGTTGTTCCAAGCGCAGATCTCCGTGAAAGATGTTTCCCTCGGTTAGTCCGTACGTGCGTTCCAGGTCGAGCGGCGTTAGCACCTGCCGCGCGACAATCGCCCCCGGTACATTCGGGGCGTATTCGGCAATCTTCTTTACCACGCGATCTCCGAGCAACTCGCGCTTATCATCCCAATTGCCGTCTCTCAGACGATAAGGCACGTACTGCACAAAGCATGTCAGGATGTGTTTCCCGGGTGGAGCAAGTGATGCGTCGGCGTTGGATGATACGACGCAATCCACCCAAAGCTCCTCGGGAATCTCTCCGAATTTTGCAATGTCGTAGCAGCGCTCGGCGAACTCGAGCGAAGGCACGAGAGTATAGAACGTGCGCTCGAGAGGTGTTGCAGCGGGTGAGGTTCCGGTGAATCGCGGCTCTTCAGCCAGCACCATGTTCACCTTGGCACAAGGCCCGTCCATCTTGATTCCGCGCACCGAAGAAATGAAATCTTCCGAAAGCTCCTTCGCATCGAGGAATCCCAGGAACGTTCGTTTCGGATCTGCATTCGACAGCACCATGCGAGCACGAAGCTCAGTGCCGTCGTCGAGAACCACACTTCGCGTCCGCCCATTGTTCACATCGATGCGAGCGACCGTAGCTCCAGTTCGAATCTCCACGCCGAGCTTCTTGCCAGCTGCAGCCAACGCCTGCGTGATCGATCCCATCCCGCCCATCACGTGTCCGTAGAAACCCTGCAACTCATGCTCACCGCCGCTCAGCAGGTGAAACAGCAAGCCCATCGCGGTTCCTGGTTGATACGGCCCGCCATGCTTCCCATACACATTGTTGGCCAGAAACATGGTTTTCATCTTTTCTGACTCGTAGTTCTGATCCAGAAACTCGCCGAGGCTGCCTGTCAGAAATGAAACGAGTTGCCCAATCTCTCGGTTGGAGATCCCGCGAAACCTTGTGCCGGCCCGAAATAGATCGCTCCATCCCTTGAAACTCGACGTGTCAATCTCCGGCGGAGGCTCTAAGAAAAATGGTTGCAAATAGCGCGCCAGCCTCTTCAATTGATCGTCCACTTGCACGAATCGCGCCGCATCTTTGGCAGAAATCTTCGCGAATTCGTCGCGGGCTCGGTCACGGTTAGCCCACCAGGGAAGGACATGTCCGTCAGCGAAGGGAACCTGGATCGCCGGATCGCACGGAATCATCCGCAGTCCGTGATCGGCGAGCCGAAGTTCCGAGATCACCTCCGGCCTTAACATGCTCGCAATATATGAAGTAGTCGAGACCCGGCATCCCGGCGCAATCTCTTCCGTCACGCAGCAGCCGCCGACAATATCGCGCCTCTCCAGCACGAGCGTCGAGAGGCCGGCGCGCGCCAGGTAAGCGGCAGCCGTCAGTCCATTGTGCCCGGCGCCAATGACGATGGCGTCGTACCCTCGATTTGCCGTCTGGCGAATGTGTTGACTTGCGGTCACGATACGAATCTAGAGTCGAACAACATTACCGCAGGGCCCCGCAAAGTAGAAGTTGAAACCGATGGAGGTCTGCTGTTATGCTAACATGACTAAAAGTCATTATTATGCCAGGAATCGCCAGCCATCGCGTCGCGCCCCCGCTCTACCAGCGCCAGCCTAAAGTCCGCCCCCGTTCCGAGGCCAAGCGCGCGCGCATCGTCGAAGCCGCCACCCAACACTTCGCCGAGCATGGATATCACGACGCCCGCGTCGGTGACATTGCCACCGCCCTGGGTATCGCCAAGGGCTCCATCTTCCAGCACTTCGGAAGCAAAGACGGATTGTTCTTCGAAGTTTACAAACGTGCCGTGCGCTCCTTCTCTAAATATCTCGATGTACCCGCGCCAGTCCGCCAGGAAGGATTCTTCGCCGTTCTTCGCCATTGGCTGGCCAGCACCGAACATCTGGTGCACGAAGACTGGATCCCATATCGGATCTCACTTCTAGGGAACTACGGCACCGACTTGGTTCTCAAGCGCGAGATTAATCGCTTCCTCATCAGTGAAGATCCATATGGCACCGTGAGCTTCGTACTCTTTGGCCTGGAACGCAGTGAACTTCGCGATGACCTCGACATTGAGATGATGGTCTCGATCATCGACTGGATGGTCGAGCGATTTCAGGATGCACTTCTCACCGCCGAGCTTGATCCTGGGCTCTTCCGCCGCCAGGGCGAGTTGTCCGAGAAGAAAGAAGCGAGAATCCAGCAGTTCCTTGCCATGTTACAGCGGGCCATCGGAGTTCCGCCTCCTGCAACTGTTTCCAAACAGAAGAGTCGATCGAATCACCGCCGTTGACTTACTTGTTCGCGTGATACTTTGATTTCAGTCTCAAATTCCCAGCGAGAGCGAAACAATGCCAGCATCCATCGAGCAAATTCTGTCCAGCTATAACGACCGCGCACCTCTGTCCGAGGCATTCACGATTCCTGCCGCGTGGTATGTCGATCCCCGAATCGCAGAACTCGAGCGGCTGAACGTATTCAGCACAGCATGGCAGCTCGTTGCTCGCACAAGCCAGCTCCAGAATGCGGGAGATTTCGTCGCCACCAGAGTCGCCAGTGAACCCATCGTCGTCGTGCGCGGCGCTGATGGCACTCTGCGCGCGTTTTTCAACGTATGCCGCCATCACGCCGCCGCCGTGGTAACCCAGCCTTGCGGTCAAGCCTCGATTCTGCAGTGCCCCTACCATGGATGGAAGTACGGTCTCGATGGCTCCCTGAAAGGCATGCCCGAATTCGAAGGCGTCGAAAACTTCGACCGCGCGCAAAACGGTCTTCTGCCTGTTCGCGTTGAGACGTGGGAATGTTTTGTCTTTATCAACCTCGACCCCGACGCCTTGTCGCTGAATGAATTTCTCGGTGGACTCGTTAAGCGTATCGCGCCTCTCGACATCAGCAAGCTCCACTACTTCGACCGCCGCACCTACGACATTCGTTGCAACTGGAAGGTGTATGTCGACAACTATCTCGACGGGGGATATCACGTTCCACATCTGCACAAAGGATTGAGCTCGGTCCTCGACTACAAGCAGTACACCATCGAAAACGAAGACCGCTACTGCCTCCAGTCGAGCCCCATGGTTGCTTCTGATGAAGACACTTCGACCGGAGCGACGCGCAAAGGCGATCGCGCCTCGTATTTCTGGCAATATCCCAATCTCATGATCAACTGCTACGAGGGATACATGGACACGAACTATGTAGTCCCGGTCGATGCCGATCACTGCACCGTCGTTTTCGATTTCTACTTCAGCGACGTCAGCGAATCCCGCCACGCGTATAACACGGAGTCAGTGAATGTCGGCAATCGTGTGCAGGATGAAGACCTCGGCATCTGCGAGGACGTGCAGCGCGGCCTCAAATCGCGAGCCTACGGCGCCGGCCGGCTGTCGGTACGCCGTGAAGCCGGAGAACAATTGTTCCACCGCCTGTTGGCCGCCGATCTGAAGAGCTAGAGCGGATTTGCAGTCACATGTTAGATTTTCCATCAGGGAATCGAAAAAACCAGTGTGGGGACAGCCGTAACCGGCTGTCCGGCGGAGCAAAGCTCCGCAGCCTCTTTGCGACGCGCGTCACTGATGATCCCGTGGAATGGTCTCCTCCCATGTCTTTGACTTCACCATCTGCCCATCCTTCACCAACTCCCGCGTGTACTTGTAATAGAAGTTCTTCCGATCGGTGGTCACCAGGAGATGTCCCCGCCATACGAGCGTTCGACCCTGTAACGCGAAAACGCTCTCTGCCTCGCCGCGCACCGAGCAACTCTCCGGATGCGCATCATCCCCTTCATAGGTGAGATTCTCGAAATCTTCTTGCCTACCCCATGGGTACGTGTACCCGTCCTTTCCCTTCCAGTGCACGGTCGTCTTCTGATGTGCTTCATCGCGCTCCACAGTCCACTCTCCGGGCCAGGGGAATCCTTCACTCTTGAGATCCGTGCGTTCCTCCATCGCTTGCGGCGCAGAAAATTCCGGCGCAGGCGTTCCATGCACTGGAACCACCGGCAACACAACGCGTGTCCCATCGCTCCTGCCGAGTACAAGCGTCGTCGTCATCGCGTAAGGCGTCGGCAAAACCATCGGCCACAAAGCATTCGAAATCGCCACCCGTATGCGATGCCCCTTCGGAAACACCCATGAAGTCAGGTGCATTTCGATATCGAGGGGATAAACCTTTCCCGGGTCCAGATCACGCGGTTCGCTCATCGATTCGCGTTGCGCTCCGTTTATCCCCGCCCCCGTGATCTGCGTGACCGTCCCGTCGGGTGCCACATCAGAGAGTCGCGCAAACCAGTTCGCCAGCGGAGCCGTGGCCGACACCCGCAACAATGCGCGAGGCCGCCCCAGAATCGCCGTCTCATTCTCTAAAGGCGCCGAGTCGTAAACCAGGCTGAACGCGTCCACAGGTCGTGGATCACTCAACAGTTCTCCCCACCAGAAGCCCGCCTCTACGCCGACCGTCGGTACGTATTTCAATTGATGGATGTCCGATTCCGCGGCCGCATCCGCTAACATGTGATTCGCCTGCAGGAATAAGGTCGCATTCTTCGCGCTCGTCGGAGGCCACACATCCTCGCGTCGCCACTCTCCGGGGACGTTCTCCAGATTCGCGTCCGGCGGATGCCAGTGCTGCATGTAAATGACCAGCCGCGGATCATCTTTCACTCCCGTGTCGCGGTCCTTGAGCCAGTAGTCAAACCAGCGCACCGCCTGATCGCGCCACTCGACGCGGGGCCCAAAGTCCGCATCATTCGGGAAAGAATGGTTCCACGGCCCGACTACGGCTTTGATCGGAGCTTTCGACTGCATGAGCATGTCAGGAACGTTATCGCGATACCCGTCCTGCAAGCCGCCAATCAAAAAACTCGGAATCGTGATCTCGCTGAGCGGACGCACGCGGTCTCTCCAAAATGGCCCATCATGCTGATGCTTCAGATAGAGGAGCGACCAGGGCGGAGAGTCGAAGCGCGGCCCAAGTACTTTTTCGTCGAGCGAATAATCCGGCGCACCGACCCAGCCCTCCGCCATATCCATGTTCAACTCGAATTCGTCGATGTGTGCCATGCCGTCGATGTAGTGAACGTCGTCGTGAAATAGTTCCGCGGTGGCATCGACCGCAATGATCGCCTTCAACCCATGAGCATGCCGCATCGCCATTTGCAATGCCGTAAATCCGCCCCACGAAATGCCAAACATGCCCACGTTGCCATTCGACCAGGATTGATGCGCCAGCCATGCGATGACTTGTTCGCCGTCTGCCTGCTCCTGCTCAGAATACTCGCGTTCCGGCGGAACGCCCTCGCTGGTGCCGAATCCTCGAATGTCCACCCGCGCGCTTACGTAACCGCGCCGCGCAAAATAGGTGTGCTTTGGATAGTCGCCCGCGGCCGTTCCATCGTCTTTCCGATATGGCAGGTATTCGAGAAGAGCGGGGAACCTCTCCCCCGGCTTCGCTCCATCTGGCACATACAAGGTTGCCGCGAGCCGCACACCGTCCTTCATCGGGATCCATGCTGACTCCATGCGGACTCGATACTTGGGCGGTGATGGAGGCTCAACTGCGGAGAAACATAAATGTGAGAGGAATACGAAACAGAGGATCCGAAAGTTCGTCGCCAACGCAGGCTCCGGGAAAATACTCTGTGAGTTGAACCGGAGTCAGTCCGACGCGCCCTGCTCTCGCCGCAGAGCGCGCAGATCGATTCCAAGTTGCTCCGCCTTCTTATACAGGTGACTGCGCTCCAGTCCAAGCGATTTCGCGGCCATGCTCATGTTGTGGTGGCTGTGCTTTAGTTCCGCAAGAATGACTTCACGCTCGAAAGATTGCACGCGATCCGCTAGCGGACCGGTACCGGTGAGGGCAGCCGTGCTGACCGCGGTTCCGGAGCCCTTCGGCAGTGCCATTTCCACAGTCGCCAAATCGACCTGCCCTTCAGTCGCAAGCAGCATCAGGCGCTCGACCATGTTCCGCAACTCGCGGACGTTCCCCGGCCAAGAGTACGACTGCAGCGCCTCCATGGCATCATCGGTGAAGGGAACCGGCTTCCAGGAATTCTGCGCGCAAACCTGCTCGGCGAAATGCCGGACTAGCGATGGGATATCTTCGCGGCGCTCACGCAACGGTGGCAGTGCGAGCGGAAAAACATATATGCGATGAAACAGATCCTGCCGAAACTTCTCCTCGCGTACGCGAGCCTCCAGATCGCGATGCGTGGCAACGACGACGCGTACGTTAACCGCCATCGGCTTGTCGCCTCCAATCCGTTCGACCTCCCCCTCTTCCAGCACGCGCAGCAGTTTAGCCTGCATGTTCAGCGGCATATCGCCGATCTCATCCAGGAAAATCGTCCCCCGATCGGCCTGCTCAAATTTCCCGATGTGCCTTCCGGATGCTCCGGTAAAGGATCCCTTCTCGTGCCCGAACAACTCTGACTCGATCAGTTCCGCCGGTACAGCCGCGCAATTTAAAGTGACGAACGGTCCCGACGCGCGCGCACTACGCTCATGAATGGTCCGGGCTATTAGTTCTTTTCCGGTGCCGGTCTCACCGAAAATGCACACGCGGGATTCGCTCGCGGCGACGCGCTCCAATTGCGCCATCACTCGCCGCATCGCGTCGCCTTTCCACACGATCTCGTGCTTCCCCAAGCGCTGCCGAAGCTGCCGGTTCTCGTTTTCTAAACGTTGCAGCTTGAGGACATTGTCTACCGTGAGCAGAAGTTTGTCCGACGAGATGGGCTTCTCCAAAAAGTCGAGCGCGCCCAGTCTAGTCGCACGCACTGCCATCTCGATGTGTGCCTGGCCCGACATCATCACTACCGGTGTCGTTACGCCCTGCTGCTTCAATTCCTCCAGAAGAGTCAATCCGTCCTTGCCGGGCATGACGACGTCCGACAGAATCAGGTCAAAGCTCTGCGTCTTCGCCAATTCCAGCGCGCGGGCCGCGTTATCGCACACCGTTGCCTCATGCCCGCCGAGACGAAAGGCGCGAGACAGCGATGCCAGGGTATTGGCCTCATCGTCGACGATCAGCAGATACGCTTTGTGCGGCAAGAGTCCCCCTCCTTCTTAAACTGGCAACTTCCGGGCAGTCTCTTCTTTCGGCGAAAGTGCGGCCGGAAGTGCGTCCACATTGCTCGGCAACTCGATCACAAACGTCGTGCCCTTGCCCGGTTCGCTCTGCACGCTGATCCTTCCTCCGTGATCGCTGACAACCGATTGCACAATCGCCAGCCCCAGTCCGGTCCCATGCTGCTTGCTGGTGTAATACGGCGTAAAAATGCGCTCGCATTCTTCGCGAGTCAAGCCGGAGCCGGTGTCACAAACTTCGATTACCACTTTTCCGCCGTCGTGGCGCGTGCACAGCGTCAGCGTGCCACCCTTCGGCATCGCATCCATAGCGTTGAGCACCAGATTCGACAGCGCTCGATGCAGCAATTCAGGATCTGCCGCGATCGTCGCAAGATGACGATCCAGTTGCATCTGGCAGTGAATCACCTCGCGTTCTTTCGCGTGAAACTGCACCTGGAATAACCGTGCCACCGCCTCGACGATCTCATTCACTTGCACCCGCTGCAATTGGGGTTGCGGCATTTTCGAGAATTCGCTGAAGCGGCCAATGATTCCTTTCAGATTGGAAATCTCCGCCAGCAACGTCTGCGAACTCTCACGGAAAATCTCCTCAAACATTTCCGGACTATGTTCACGGGCCCGAATCAGATTCTCCACAGTGAGTTGCAGGGGGAACAACGGGTTCTTCAGTTCGTGCGCTAGTCGCCGTGCCAGTTCCCGCCACGCCGCCACCCGCTCGGTCTGCACCAGCCGTTCCTTCTGCGCAAGTAACTCCGAAGTCATGCGATTGAATGATTCAGCGAGTTGCGCGACTTCGTCGTGTCCCTCGACCTGCACGCTCGCATTCCAATTTCCCGATGCGACGTCCTGCGCTGCCCGAGCCAAGTCCACTACCGGGCGCGTTACTCTCGCCGAAGCCCAACTGCTCAGCAGAATTGCAACCACAACGCCGCCGCCCCCAACCAGCAGCGCTGCGTCTCGAATCCGCCGCTTCAATTCCACGTACGATCGCCGCGAATTCCCGATCAGCAAAATCCCCAGCAGCGGACGATCCCTTCCCACTCCCCGCAGCGGAATCGCATGAAACACTTCCTCGTCGGCTCGGTCCGAAGTCCAATCCACCAGGCCGCTGATTTCCTGGTCGTACTTGCGCACGGCGTCAATCAACGGAGCGAACTTCTCCCCCGGATGCGAAGGGTCCGCCGCACTCGCGCCAGTTCCAGGATCCAGCAGCAGTTCGGGAGAAAAATGATCGCCCCGATTCTGATACAGCAGCACCCGCGTGTCTGCTGGCAGATCCAGCGCCAGCAGAAAGTTCTTGTCGAGTCTCCTGCCGCCCACGACGTAGACGGAACGGTCGCCCACGCGAATCGCGCGTGACGCAAAGAATCCCAGTGCCGTGGAGTCCTGCAACTCTTCCAACTTCAAAAAGGGGCGTTGGTCGTTGGGGGTAGAGATGCTCTCAAACGCCGGTTCTGGGTACCCGAACTTCGCCGGCCACTGCGCCGACGAAACGATCGTTCCCCGTCCATCGATAATTTCGAGGAAATCCAGTTGATGACTTTCCGCCATCCCGCGCGCGAGATCGAAATACTCGGCGAAGTCCGAAGACGTTCCATTGAGCGCATTGGCCATGCGCGTCACAGAATCGGAAGCCGCAATTGCTTCAACCCTTCTCGCCACATCCTCACCCCGGCGGCCGAACTCTCGCTGAAACTGTGTCACCAGCGCTGCGGTCCGCTGATTTTCAGTTTTCTCAAACGCATTTCTCGTGACCCACTGCACAAGCAATGCAACGCCCGCCACCGACAGAAACACAGTCAGCGCAAACACGACGAGAAGCTTGCGGCGGAAAGTCATTTCGC
>DATEHP010000378.1:0-4468 GCA_035279505.1 Candidatus Sulfotelmatobacter sp.
GCTCCCCGCGATGTGGATAATCCCGTCAAGTACGATCAAGGTGGATACGAGGCATACTACGGGAGCTACGAAGTGAATGAGCAGGCGCATACGGTCACGCACCACGTTCAGGGAGCGCTGGTGCGGGCACTGGTCGGCAAGGACCTGACGCGTGTGTACCGCTTTGCCGATGGTCAACTGATTTTGAAGTCGTCGCGCCCCGATGAGCACTGGACCATTGCGTGGGAGCGCTACTGATCGACTCGTATGCCTCTGACCTTTTACAAAAAGCCTGCTCTGGTCGCGTACGTCACGTGCGGCGATCCGGATCTCGCAACCACTCGGGAGATCGTGCTCGCGGCGATCGAGGCCGGGGCTGATGTGATCGAACTCGGGGTTCCCTTCAGCGATCCGGTCGCGGATGGGCCGGTGATTCAACGGGCCAGCGAGCGAGCGCTGAAGTATGGGACTTCGCTCGGGCAGGTGCTCACGCTGGCGGCGGAGATTCGCGAGCATGCGCAGTCAACGGGCTTGATTGTGTTTTCGTATCTGAATCCGATTCTGCGCATGGGGCTGGGTAAGTTTTGCAAGGTAGCGCGGGCAGCGGGCGTCGATGGAGTGTTGGTCACGGACTTGCCTGTGGAAGAGGCTGGCCCGTATCTGCAAGCGATGGGCGAGCATGATCTGTCTCCGATATTTCTGACGGCTCCTACGAGTCCGGATGAGCGCCTGCGGCGGATCGCGGCGGCATCGCGGGGATTCGTGTACGCGGTCTCTCGAACGGGCGTCACCGGGCAGCGGCAGCAACTTGCGGAGGATGCGCGGAAGCTGGTGCAGCGATTGCGGCGGGTGACGACGTTGCCGGTCGCCTTGGGATTCGGGATTTCAACTCCTAAGCAGTTTGCGGAAGTCGGAGAGTTTGCGGATGCAGTCGTCGTAGGCAGCGCGATTGTGGAGACGATTGAGAAGAATCGGGGGCGTGAGGCGGCGGCGGTGGGAGAATTTGTGAGAAAGCTGTCAGCTGTAAACAGTGAGGAACGGTTCTAGATGTCGCGCTTTTGGAATTACTGACAGCTGATAGCTGAAGGCTGAAAGCTTCTTTTCTATGGACATCGAAGGCTGGCGAAAGAAAATTGACGACCTCGATCGCAAGCTGGTGGCGCTGCTGAGCGAACGCGCGAAAGCAGCGATTGCCATCGGTAAATTAAAGCGCGAAACGTCGTTGCCGATCTACGAGCCCGACCGGGAACGTGTGGTTTTCGAAAATGTACAGGGCGCGAATCACGGGCCGCTACCGGGGCGCGATCTGGTACGGATTTATGAGCGCATCATCGATGTGATGCGGAACATTCAGAAAGAACAGATTACGAGCTCGCCTGAAACGACGGAGGCCGAGACGGAGTTGGATTCGGAAGTGAACGACTAATTAGCTCTCAGCTCTTAGCTATCAGCCCTCATGAGGGTGAATTGGCTGATAGCTGACAGCTGAAAGCTGAAGGCTTCTTTATGATTGTTGCCATGCAGGAAGGCGCCGACGAGGCGCTGATACAACAGGTCATCGAGCATCTCGTGAAGTTGGGGTTCGAGGTGCACCGGTCGACCGGCGCGCGCATGACTGTCCTTGGGGCCGTCGGCTCTGGGATTGATTTCGATATTCGCAATCTCGAACTGCTTCCCGGCGTGCAGGAAGTCCATCGTATAAGTTCTCCCTACAAGTTGGCGGGGCGAAGTTTCCGGCCTGAGGGGACGATCGTTCAACTGCGGAACGGCATCGGAGTCGGAGGCAATGAAGTTGTCGTCATGGCAGGGCCTTGTTCGGTCGAAACCCGCGAGCAACTCTTTTCTACAGCTGAGGCCGTCGCCAAGGCGGGCGCGAAAGTGCTGCGGGGCGGGGCATTCAAGCCGCGAAGTTCTCCGTATTCGTTTCAGGGACACGGCGAAGACGCGCTGAAGTTGCTGCGCGAGGCGGGTGAAAAGTTTGGGCTACTGGTCATCAGCGAGGTCATGGAGATTTCGCAGATTCCCCTGATGCTGCCTTACGTAGACATCCTGCAGGTCGGCGCCCGCAACATGCAGAATTTCAACCTGCTGCGCGAATTGGGGAAGGTGCGAAAGCCGGTGTTGCTGAAACGCGGGATCGCGGCAACATTGGAAGAATTGCTGCTGTCAGCCGAGTACATCATGGCGGGTGGGAACTACGATGTGATTTTGTGCGAGCGCGGGATTCGGACGTTCGAGACGTATACCCGGAACACGATGGATATTTCCGCGATCCCGATCATTCATAAGCTGTCGCATCTGCCGATGACGGCTGATCCGTCGCATGGCACGGGGCGGCGCGACAAGGTGCCGCCCATGGCGCGGGCTTCGGTCGCGGCCGGCGCGGACGCACTGTTGATTGAAGTCCACTGCACGCCCGACAAGGCATGGTCAGATGGGGCGCAGTCGCTCGCGCCCGAGCAGTTCGCAAAGCTAATGGACGAACTCAGAATCATCGCGCCCGCGGTGGGACGCAAGATTCAGTAATTGGGTAATCGGACAATTTTGTAATTTGAACGGTCGGGGTTCAAATTACCCGATTACAAAATTACTCAATCACAAAATTACCCAATTACCCAATTTACTTATGCCGATTCGACAAATCACGATTATCGGTACAGGTCTAATCGGTGGATCGCTGGCGCTGGCTTTGCGCAAGAAGAAGTTTGCCGGAATGATCATCGGCTGCGATCGCGAGGGGACGCTGGAACGGGCGAGGATGCGCGGGGCGATCGATGACGGGGTAGTGAATCCCGGCGACGCGGTGCGAGGCAGCCAGGTGGTCGTGCTGGCCACTCCGGTTCTGGCAATCTGCGATCTGATTGAGCGCGTCGGGCCGGTGCTTCCGGCGAAGGCGTTACTGACGGATGTAGGCAGCACAAAGGCCGCCGTGGTTGAGCGCGCCGTAAGTGTCTTTGGCAAGAATGCAGGAAAGCGATTCCTGGCGGGCCATCCGATGGCCGGGAAGGAAATGAGCGGTGTCGATTATGCCGATCCCGACTTATTTAAGAATGCAGTGTGGTTTCTCTCACCGCTGCCGGATCAAAATTTGAATGAAGGATTGTTTGCCGAGTTCGCGGGATGGATCGACGCGGTCGGGGCGCAGATCGCGATGCTGCCGCCCGATGAGCACGACCGGCTGTGCGCCTGGATCAGCCATCTACCGCAGATGATTTCGACCGCGCTGGCGGCTGCGCTGGTCGAGGAGTTTGGAGCGGAGGCACCTGTGTTACCGGCGGGTGGCCGCGCCTTGCAGGAGATGACGCGGATTTCGGCGAGTCCGTATTCCATGTGGCGCGATGTCGCCATCAGCAATAAGAAGAATCTGCAGGACGCACTCTGGAAGGTGGAGCAGCGGTTGGCGCACATCCGGGAGAATCTGGCGACGCGGGAGTTGGCCGCGGAGTTTGAGCGGGCGCACGAATTGAGGAAGGCTCCGGGGAAGAAGTAGCAGATCGTTCACCACAGAGGACACAGAGGCACAGAGAGAGGCTAGGAACTTATATGAGATTCTTCGGCTGGCTGCTCATCATCAGCGTGCTCGCGGTGCCCATCCTAATCGCTAGTAGCCTCTTCCGGTGGTTCAGATTGTGTCATGATTTACCGACCTGGCGGAGCATACTGGGAGTTTTAGGTGCGGTACTTGCTTTAGCCTCATGGACCTTATTCATCGTTGGAGCCTTAAGGGGATGGATCGGTGGCTTTGGAAGCCATTACGTTACGCGCCTGAATGTCTCTAACTTTGGTTTCGCGATTAGCGCAGCTGGATTCATTGGCGCATTCTTTCTTCAAAAGTGGAGCCGCACCTTCGGAACCGTGTCCGCTGCAATCGTCCTATTTCTTTGGGAGGAAGTCAGCTCGTCGCCTGATTACCAAGCGTGCCTCTGTGGTGAAATTCATTTAGAATCCTTTGCGCTATGAATAAAGTTGTGGCCAACGCGGATGAGGCTCTCCGCGACGTATTTGATGGCGCAACCATCATGATCGGGGGATTCGGCTTGTGCGGCATGCCCGAGAACCTTCTTCGGGCGCTGGTGCGCAAGGGCACCAGGAACCTGCGCACGATCAGCAACAATGTGGGCGTTGATGGCGTGGGCAACGGGTTGTTGCTCGCGGCCGGACAGATTGTGCACCACATCGGCACTTATGTGGGCGAGAATCGACTGCTCGAGGAGATGGTGCTAAAGGGGACGATCAAGCTGGACCTGGTTCCGCAGGGAACCTTTTCCGAGCGGATTCGCGCGGGAGGAGCAGGAATTCCGGCATTTTATACTCCGACTGGTGTGGGAACCATCGTGGCCGAGGGAAAAGAGACCCGCGAATTTGACGGGCGGATGTACGTGATGGAGCGAGGCCTGACCGCCGATTTCGCCTTCGTGAAGGCGTGGAAGGGAGATCGCGCGGGGAACTTGATCTATCGCAAGACGGCGCGGAATTTCAATCCGATGAT
>DATEHP010000379.1:0-4605 GCA_035279505.1 Candidatus Sulfotelmatobacter sp.
GCGAGTTGCTCTCCAGCAGAGCTCACCTCCGCTTCACCAGCTGAGCGTCATCCTGAAACAGAAGAGGAAGTTTGAGTAGGAAAAACTATTGAACAGCAAGTGTGCCAATTCCAAACTGTCTCAACAGAAGGGTTCACCCCAGCTGTGTGTGCTCTCTATGTGCCCCATCGCGGCCTTTGCACAGGACGGCAGCGAAGGTATCGACAAAGGCGCCTACCACTATCAGGGATCGTTCGATCTGGGTTACCGCTTTGTGAATACATTTGGCGCCCGCTCGGTTTACGACACGCTGGTGGATGAGCGCGAGGGGCCGCGACTGCTGGACCAGACGTTGAACATGCGTTCGCTCGAGCACCAGGGACTGCTGTTTGACAACCTGTTTGTTTCGAGCTTCGGCTGGGGCGGCGACCCGGAAAATTCCGGACGTCTGCGCATGTCGAAAGACAGATGGTACGACTTCAACACGACGTTTCGGCGCGATCACAACTTTTTCGATTACAACAGCCTGGCGAACCCGTTGAACCCGTCGAATCCGTACGTGCAGGTCAGCGGATCGCCGCACGGGTTCGATACGGTACGCCGTATGTACGACTACAATCTGAAGCTGCTGCCGCAGTCGGTCGTTTCCCTGCGCCTCGGCTTTTCGAGAAATACCATGGAGGGCCCGGCGTTCAGCAGTGTGCATCAGGGAACGGATGCGGTAGTATTTCAGAACACCCGTTCGCTGACCGACTCCTATCGAGCGGGCATCGACTTCCGGCTGCTCCCTCGCACCACCATCAGCTACGACCAGTTCCTGCAGTACTCCAAAGGCGACACCAGCTGGACGGATCAAAGCATGATTTTCCAACTGGCGGGGGGCACAGCGGTCGATCCGGGCATCAGTTACAATCCCACGGCGGGCCAGCCTTGCGCGACGCCGGTTCTTAACGGGACGACCACTCCCCCCACCATGAATCCCGCCTGCAACGGGTTTCTTTCTTACAGCCGCTGGGCGCCGGTTCGGGTCTCGTATCCAACTGAGCAGGTGTCCATGCAATCCCGTTATTTTCGCAACCTCGATCTGTCGGCCCGCGCGTCGTACAGTTCCTCGGAGAGCAACATTGCCAACTGGTATGAAAACTTCGTGGGCCTGGCTACGCGAAGCCGCGAGAGACAG
Source organism: Candidatus Sulfotelmatobacter sp. (assembly GCA_035279505.1). Lineage (GTDB taxonomy): Bacteria > Acidobacteriota > Terriglobia > Terriglobales > Acidobacteriaceae > Sulfotelmatobacter. Next base: position 1,160 of record DATEHP010000379.1, read on the forward strand.
GGATTCGTCAGCGGGCCGTCGAGTGCGAAGCGGGTAGTCGGCAACGCCGACTTCGGGGCGACGGTTCACGTCACCAGCAGATTTCGCATCGTCGACAGTTTCCGCTTCTCCAATTTCCGCATTCCCTCAGCCTGGGATCTCACGACCTCCCAGCTGTTCGGCGCAACCCTGCTTTCTACTCCCCACGTTTTTGATCCGGCGACATGCCCTCCGCCATTCACCGCTGCGACCTGCCCGCAGCACAACGCGAGTTCTGGAGCGGACGTCACCCGAGATCAGCGTTTTGAGTTCCTGCGACAGAACAGCAAGCTGAATACGTTCGAACTTGAGTACGACTTTACCCACCGGATTACCGCACATCTCGGTTACCGCTACGAGGCGCGGGAAATTAACCACAACTTTTTCGACTTCCAGAACCTGACGTTCTATCCCAGTCTGGCCACGCGCGGCCCCTGTGCCGGCGTAACTCTGGTCAAGGGAGTCTGCTACACCACGGCCACGTCAAACGACAATATGACGATCGATGTGCACGCAAACTCGCTTCTGGCGGGCTTCTCCGCGCGGCCCACCGACAAGTTCCGCACTACATTTGACCTGGAACTGTTCTCCGCCGACAACGCACCGACGCGCATTTCACCGCGCAACCTGCAGCATTACAAAGGGCGAGCCAGCTACAAACCGAAATCATGGGTCGACATCTCGGGAAGCATCAACGTGTTGGAGAGCCGCGACAATGTGCCGGCAGTGCTGCACCGCGAGCACAACCGGAACTACGGGTTCACAACCAGTTTCACACCGAAGTCCGGCTTCGGCCTGGATCTCGGGTACAACTACGACGATGTTTTCTCCACGACGGATATCTGTTACGTCCTGACTTCGACGCCGCCCGTGAACTCAACGCTGTGCGACAGCGGAACGCCGTATTTCTCTGCAGTGTCTGTCTACAGCAACAAAGTGCACTTCGGCTATGTGAACCTGATGTTCAAGCCTGCTCCGCGAGTGACGGCCCATGCCGGCTACGACCTGACGAGCAGCAGCGGCTGGTCGCCCACTCTGAAGGATCCGACGATTCTTAGCTCGCTAGGCTTCAACTACCACAAGCCCACCGCCGGGCTTGACGTGAATCTGGCAAAGGGGCTGACTTGGAGAACCGCCTGGGGGTACTACGATTACAACGAGAAGTTTCTGCCCGCTCCCTTGCTGGCAAGAGATTTCCAAAGCAACTCGGTCACTTTATCGATGCGTTATGAGTTTTGAAGGATCGACTGGGCGCGATATCGTGGCCTCTTGATCTGTGCCTGGAGTCCTTCATCTGCCGACGGAGAGAAGAACAGGCCACGAGAGTTCATTCGGGACCGATCTAGTTTTGCGTTCTGGAAATTTACGGTAAAAGTTTGCGAGCGACAATCGCGGACCCTCAGCTGTGCGTGAGAACTATTCTTTCGCACCGCTGGGGCTGAGTCGTTTCCCACTTCCACCCACGGCTTACGCCGGTGGGCTGCATTCTTACGCCGCTTCGCGGCTAAAACCGACGTGTTGTGCAACTTTGGAAAAATCTGGTTCTTCCGCCCACACCAAAGCCCGAGTTCTCTTAAGTACTCTTACCGCGCGCCCGAGAGGTGCGCTTTTCAGAGCTTCCAGACACATTTCACGAATGAATCGACGCCACTAGTGACCTCTGTTGCGGAAAGGCGCGGTCGTTATACCTGCTGCCGCGCCTCGCCCAGCGATACGTCCACGTCCATCTTCTTTTTACCGCGATAAATGGTGACTTTCACCGAATCGCCAGCGCGGTGGTTGTTCATCATCTGCGTGAGATCGTCCTGATCCTGGATCTTCTCCCCGTCGATCGCCACGATGAGATCTCCGCCCAACATCACGGGAATGTTGCCCAGGTAGGCGCGCTCGGTTCCGGCACGCAACCCTGCCTGATCCGCGGAACTGCCCGGCACGACCCCGATGATCAAAAGTCCGAAATCGACGGGCAATCCAATTTCTTCGGCCAATTCCGGGCTCACCGGCACCGTGCGCACGCCCAACGCTGGACGCCGCACCCGCCCCAGGGTCATCAGATCATTGAGGACGGCTTTCGCCGTGTTGATCGGAATGGCAAAACCTATGCCAGCGCTTTGATTCGAGTTTGACAGGATCATCGTATTGATCCCGATCACCTCGCCGTGCCAGTTCATCAGCGGGCCGCCGGAATTGCCCGGATTGATCGCAGCATCGGTCTGGATCGCCTCGTCGATCATGGCCCCGTTGGGTTCGCGCACGGGGCGAATCGAACTCACGATACCCCGCGTCATCGTTCCCGCCAGTCCGAAGGGATTGCCGATGGCATATACCTTCTGCCCCACCTGCAGGTTGCGCGAGTCGCCCAGCACGGCCGGAACCAGTTCCGGAGCCTTGATCTGAATCACCGCCAGGTCGTGCGACGGATCCGTCCCCACAACAGTCGCCTTGTACTTCTTGCGGTTGTGCATGGTGACTTCCACTTGCCGGGCATCAGCGATCACGTGGTAGTTGGTCAGAACGTGGCCTTCTTTGTCGATCACGAATCCCGAGCCCTGCCCCTCCTGTGGAACCAGCCCATAGAAGAAATCAAAGGTCATGGCGCGCGACGTCACGTTTACCACGGACGGGATGTTCTTCTTATAGACGGAGATGTTGTTCTGCTCTTCTCCGTCGAGCGACTCACCGGGAGCCGCCTCGGTGATCTCCACCCGATCAGGCCGTGAGAACCAATCCGAAGTATGCGGTTCGCCCGCTGAATTCGAGCGCCACGTGGTGAAGTAGAAGAATGCTCCCGCGATAGCCATCGCAAGAATCAAAGGCCGCACGAGTTTCATAGATTGAATACCCCGAGGTCGGTATTTCGAGTTTTGACCGACCTGATCTCGAACCCCAAAAGATGGATACGTGATTCGAGACCCGAAAGGTCCTGATTAATTCTAAACAATCAGAACGTATCCGGTATCCCACAACACGAGCGCGGACTGATTGTTTCGTTTCGTGAACATTGTTTCGTTTCGTAAACAAGGACCAAACTCACTTCGCGAGTGGATTACAGGCCTCGTGGTGAATTAGTGAGCCGTTCGAAGTTTCTCCCAGATCTGTCGCACTTGTTCGCCGGTACGTTCCAGCGGACCGGCGTTGTCGATCACGTAGTCGGCGGCTTTGATCTTTTCTTCGTCCGGAAGTTGGGCCGCCATCCGCCGCGCAACCTCCGCTCGCGCGGTTTCGAGGTTAAGCTTCTGGCGCTTCGCGAATCGCTCGACACGCTGCTCCAAAGTGCAGGTCACTACGATCAGACGATCAAATCGTTTGGCAGCACCTGCTTCGATGAGCAAGGCCGCTTCGACCATGGCCACTCCCTCCGGATTCTGCAAGCTGACCGTGTGCATCCACTCCTCCTGGCTGCGAATCACGGCTGGATGAACGATCCG
>DATEHP010000380.1:0-7325 GCA_035279505.1 Candidatus Sulfotelmatobacter sp.
CAGGTGGACCAACCGAAGTACGCTGAACGCAACACGGTTGTGCTGGGAGTGAGCCTCGATAGCGTGGAGTCCCACAAGAAGTTCTGTACCAAGGAAGGGCTCAATTTCAAGTTGCTGGCCGATGCGGACCACAAAGTCACGGAGGCCTACGGATCGCTGACCAACTTTGGAGTGGTGAAGTTTGCGGCGAGAAATACCTTCCTCATTGATCCCGCGGGAAAAATTGCGAAAACGTACACGGGCGTGAGTCCAAATAGCCATAGCGCTGAAGTGTTGGCGGAACTGGATGCCCTGCAGAAATCCGCGGCGGTGAAGCCTTAGTCTGCGTGGAAGGCCGACCTCGGCCACCCGCCAGTGGAACTGGCGGGCTATTATCAACAGTCCCCCCGGGACTCCTTCCTGACTGATACCCTATCGAAATGGCAACTGCCGCACGGAATGGCGTCCACGATCCCACTGCCAAGCAGGCGGAATACCGGTTCCCGCCGGGCTTTGAGCGCAATTTGCTGTGGTTCGCCTGGCGCCGGTTTCGACCTGCCAACCCGATATTCCTGTTTCAACATCTCGTTCATGAATACGGCGACATCGCGCATTACAAAATCGGGTGGAACCACATTGTCTTCCTGAACCATCCCGACTACATCCGCGAAGTGCTGGTAGTGCAGAACGACAACTTTGTGAAGGAGCGGACGGTGCGCCGCAGCAAGATGTTGCTGGGCGAAGGCATGATCACCAGCGAGGGCGCTCAGCATCGCACGCAAAGGCAAGTCGCGCAGCCGGCGTTTCATCGGCAGCGCATACCGGAATACGCGGACACGATGGTGCGGGAGGCGGCGCAGATGCGGGATCAGTGGCGCCATCGTCAAGAGCGGAACATTGCCATCGACATGATGCATTTGACGCTGAACGTTGTGGCAGAGACTTTGTTTGCCACCGACCTGCGTAACGAAGTTCATGAACTCGCCGATGCCATCAACCGCATCATGGGACTTTACAACTTCCTCGTGATGCTCCCGGCCGCGGAGTGGCTGGTGCACGTGCGGCCTCCCGGACTGGCTGCGTTTGTGCGTGCCCGCAAGCGGATCGACGCCGTCGCTCACCGCATGATCGAGGCGCACCGCCAACATCACTCGGACGGAAGCAGTCTGCTGGACCTGATGCTGGCCGCCTCGCCCGACCGGAGCCCCGCGTCGGAGAAGTCGCTTCGCGACCAGGTCATCACCATCTTCCTCGCCGGATATGAGACCGTGGCCAATGCGCTGGCCTGGACCTGGTATTTGCTCTCGCAGAATCCTGATTGCGAGCGCCGCTTCCACGAAGAGATCGACCGGGAGTTGCAAGGGCACTTGCCAACCTACGACGACGTTCCCCGGCTTCGCTACGTGGAGATGGTGATGGCGGAATCGATGCGGCTGTATCCGCCGGCGTGGGCGATGGGACGATACGCGCTCAATGATTTTCAATTGAGCGAATTCTTTTTGCCTGCGAAGACCACGGTTCTGATGAGCCAGTTCATTACGCACCGGGATCCTCGCTTCTTTCCTGACCCGTTGCGTTTCGATCCCGAGCGCTTTACGCCCGAGGCCAAGGCGCGGCGAGCAAAGTTCACCTACTTTCCCTTCGGGGCGGGATTCCGGCAGTGTATCGGCGAGTCCTTCGCCTGGATGGAGGGAGTGCTGCTGCTGGCGACGTTGGGGCAGAAATGGAAGCTGAGGCTAGTTCCTGATCATCCTGTCGAACCAGAACCTCTGATCACGCTGCGTCCCAAGCATGGCATGCGGATGCACCTCGAAGCCCGAGCCTGACTACTTGGCTGCGAGATACATCTCTGCGACATGCTGCGTGATCTTGCCCGGCTCCGCGCCGGAGAGGTTCGAAAGCGCAACTACCGTCAGTTGATCGTCCACATAACGATCGATCGCGGTTTGAAATCCTTGCCACGCGCCGTCGTGATGAATGCAGCGGTGTCCGTGCCGGTCATCGATAAACCAGCCGAAACCATAGTGGCCTTTGTTGGGCCGGCCATCTTTGAGCTTCGCGACGGTCCACATCTGGTCCAGGCTTGATTTCTTCAGCAACTTGTCGGTGTAAAGCGCGGCATCCCACTTGGCCAGGTCGAGAACCGAAAAGTACAGGCTACCATCGGCCGTGGTGTTGACCATGGGCGCTACCCATTCCTGATTCTTCAATTCACCTTTCACCAGCCGGTATCCGGTAGAGCGGTTGGGAACAATGTCGGCTTCGCTGATGATGCGGGTAGAGTTCATCTCCAGCGGATGGAAAATCCGCTGCTGCAAAAAGTCACCGTAGAATTCGCCGGTGATGCGGTGAATAAGAATTCCGAGGGTGAGGAAGCCAAGATTGCTGTAGGCCCACTTCGTTCCGGGCTCATAGGAGAGTGGAAGGCTTTCGACGAGCTTCAAGAGTTCGTCCTCGGTCCAGTCCTTTCGAAAATCGAATTTCTCGGGATAGTCACCGAAGCCCGCAGTGTGGCTGAGCAATTCGCGTACGGTGACGTTATTCCAAGTCTTTGGCGCATCTTTAAAGTACTTGCTGAGCGGATCGTCGAGGCCGATCTTTCCTTCTTCCACCAGCATCATCACGGCCGTAGCGGTGAATTGCTTTCCGACAGAGCCAGACTGAAAGATCGTCTCGGGCTTGGCCGGCACTTGCAGTTCCACGTTGGCCAATCCGAATCCCTCGGCGAGAAGGATCTTTCCACCCTTCGCAACGAGGAGCGACAGGCCGGGAATGTGCTGACGTTGCATCTCGGCTTTTACGTAGCTCTCGACGGCCGATGGAGTATCGAGCAACTGAGCAAACGCGCTCGCGGAAGCAAAGAGGGACCACGAGATCAGAAGGTAGAAGAATCGACGCAGAGTCATGGAGTCCGTTGGCAAGGCGGTCCTGAGTCTACTGACAAAGCGCGGCTACCCACAAGAACTGAATGAGACTCAATCGGTTTGTGGGTGCCCGCCGTGGCTCAGTTTGCGGAGCAGGTAATACTCGTTGATGGGACGATCGTCGGTGAGCGCGGGCGTGCCAGGAGAGGCGGTAATCAGCGAGTCCAGGGTCAACTCTCCCTGCAGCAGATCATCCAATTGTGCGGAAGCCCGTTGACTCAGTCCTCCAGGACCGGGAGGCGCCCACTCGGTCAAGTCGGCGAGCGCGCTCGTTGGCATACGCGCCACGATTTGCTCCGTCGTAAGAACGGGGATGGGCCGCTCGCTGCACAAGAAATGGACGCCAAACTCGTTGGCAAAGGCGCGTACGAACGGGAAAGAGTTACGTAAAGATCGTGTGACAGAGGCGGTGTCCACCGGATCATCGGCAGCAGTAGCCGGAAGCCATTGCTGCAAGATTCCTCCAGGCTTTAATCGTAGTCGCGCTGCCCGATAAAACTCCTCTGAATAAAGCAAGCTCGATGCCGCGGCGCTGAGCGGCGGTGGAGGATCAATCGTGATGACGTCGTATTGGTCGCGTGTCCGTTCCAGATACCGGCGGCCGTCGTCGATTACGACGTGCGACAGCGGCGAGTTCAAGATCTCTTCGGCGTTGCTATGGTAAAAGCTAAACAAGCGCGGAACACTGGGCACGAGTTCGACCACCGTCACGGGAACATTCCAGGAGCGCATGGAACGGAATGTCGTTCCCATGCCAAAACAAATCACCAGCGCCTTCTCCGGCGGCCGGCTGAGGAAGGCCATGGGAAGGTGGGCCATGATTTTGGTAATCGTAGTGAGGGAAGTAATGCCGTAGCCGTTAATCAGGAGTTGCTTGTTCATGCCAGTGCCGGTCGCAATGACAGTCGCCGTTGAGTCCCGAAGCACTTGCTGATCTGTGGTCTCTTCGTCGAGCCCCTTTCCTGCCGTGAGCAGCACAAATGCCAGAACGATAGAGACGAAGATTGGCACACGGATGCGTGCCGACTTGTTGCGAGCCGGGAACAATTGGGCAAGGCCGAAGACAAGCCACGGTGCAGTGAGCCCGACCAGCGCCCAACGCCCCGCCACATAAGGCAGCAAGATAAATCCTGCGAGCAGCGGTCCGAGAATACAGCCTGCAATATTGACGGCATATGCAATCCCGGCCTTGCGGGAGTTCCCCGCGGAAAACCGATCGAGCAGCATGGGCGTGATAAAGCCCAGCAGCCCGGTAAACGCAGAGAGCCCCAGCACTAAACGAAGGAGTCTCGACAATTGAATATCCGGATTAGTGACGAGTAGGGGAAGCAATGCCGCTGCTGCCAGAATGCTCCAAATTGCCGGATTTTCACGCCACTCCAGCGAAGTCCATCGCCGGTAAGCCAGGGAACCAACAAACGTCGCCAGCAGGTACACCGAAAGAATCGAAGCAAACGAATAAACCACGGTGCCCATAAACGGCGTGTATTGACGAACCCAGATGACTTCCATTGCCATCGAAGTCAGGCCACTCAAAAAGAGAAGCGCCAGGATGCCGCTGCCACCGTCATTCGAAATTGGCGGAGTGCCGAGCGCAACGGGGGGTGTTTCATGAGACACCCGCTGCGTCAGCGGGCCTCGGGAAAGTGCGAGGGCTGAAATGGCAATCAGCGCGTTGCAGGCGGCACCAATCGTGAGGGTTCCGCGAAATCCAAGCCCTTCGATCAGAAGCAGCGGCAATGCGGTTCCTGCCACGGCGCCGGCAACGTTTGCCATGTAGAGATAGCTGAACGAGCGGTGCGATTCACTGGGTACTGTTTGCCCGATGGCCCGCATCCCGACGGGAAGGGTTGTCCCCATCAGACAGCAGCCCGGCAACAGAATGAGCGCAACGAGGAAACCGGCCAGCCAGTAGTAGCCGGATGAAGAATGTAGCGCTACATTCTGCAGGGTATGACCGCTCCAGGCCAGCGCGTAAGGCACAGCGACGCCCAAGCCGCCAATTACGAATTCAATCAACGCGTAGAGTCGAAGCGCCGGTAAGCGATCAGTGTTCAGCCACCGGCCGCTGATCCACGAGCCCAGGCCCAGGCCCGCCATGAAGATCGACAGAACGATTGACACCATCGCGGTGGTAACGCCGAATTGGGCCATGGACAGGCGCAACCAAATCAGTTCGTAGAGAATGCTGCAGAAACCCGACAAGAAGAAAAAGATAAAGTACCAAGTCACGGCGCGCCCTCGACGATCCGCAGTCCGCATCAGAATGAACGCTGCTTCGAGAGAACGAGTCTAGAGAGAAATGGTGCCGCCAGGCAAGTAAAGGCACAGGCTGGCGGCGGAGATACGTAGTGAGAGTGAGGAATTGCCGTCTGAATGCCGCTATTTTTGTCCGGTGGACATGTCGCCGAGGCGGTGCATACCGGAGCGCCGGAGGGCAAACATAATCGCCCACCCGATCAGTCCGGCAGCATAGAAGAACGCGAAGATTAGCGGGAGTCCCCCTAGCAGAATCGAGTGCACCGGCTGAATGTGAATGGGGAGCGGCGGATCAACGTTGGGCACCGAGGCAGCGATTTCTTCGCCTTTCTTGATGGCCGTCACGACACAGGCAAGAATGAGGGTCATGAATACGATCGTTGTCTTTGGAAAACGGAATCCGTTGCGCATGCCAAACCTCCCCGATACAAACGACAGTTCATCTTGAAGCTGAGTTAACGCTCGAAAACGTTCGCGAAAGGCACCCATCAGAAGACCTGAGGTCTCTCGGATGACGAGCCGCCCACGGGCAACGACCTTAAGCTTTGCGTTCTCGTCGCGTTCTTCGCCCAGAACCGCCAGCATTTCTTCGCCGAACAGCTCCCGATGTTCGGCGGGATACAGACGCAGCAGCTTTCGGTAGACAGTGAGCATCATCAACTCTCTTTCGTCGCAACCCGCAGAGTGGCCAGCCGCGTGAGGTTCTTCATCCGGTCGATTTCTGCCTGCAGGTTGCGGCGTCCCTGGGGCGTCAGGCGGTACGCTTGACGGCCCCTGGAAGTCTCTTCTTCTTCGAAACGTTCGATCCAATCATCGTCGAGTAATCGTCGGAGAGCGCCGTACAAGGTGCCGGTGCTGAGGGCGACGCGTCCGTCACTCATCCGTTCCACGTCTTTCAGAATCGCGTAGCCGTGCTGCGGCTGTCCGGCCAGGCTTAGCAGAATGAGCAGGACAGGTTCGGACAACGGCAGGCTTTCCATTATGGCTTTTGGCGACATGTCGTATGACGCCATAATGGCATCGGAGTCGGTTTGTGTCAAGCGAAAACGAAACATGTGGCCCCGGATGCATTCGTCCGGGTGCGGCCGCATGGATGGGGGCGCTCGCTTCGCTTCGCTGGACGGACGAAGGCGTCCGTCCCTACACGGCCGTTACTGGGCCAGGGTTAGCTGCTTGCCGGAATACTCGACGACCTTGTCTGTCTGGTCGGCGGGGTTCGCGCCGACGCCGTGGTTGTCTCGGACGAACACTACGCGGAAGGAGCGCTTCTCCAGCATTCCCGGGAACTGTCCTTTCCGATCGCCGATGGTCAGGGTGCGTGCGGCATCATTCCAGTGGAGCGGGATTGTCGCGTAGGCGCCCTTCTCGTAGTCGTATGTGTCGTTCTCGTCTTCGTAGATGGTGAAGTCGCCGTCTGCTCCCGGATAAATCCGCAGCTCGATCGGGTCGGCAGGCTTCTGTGTGGACCACTCTTCATCTGGCCCGAGGGGAACGATCGACCCGGCACGCACGTACAAGGGCAAACGCTCGAGGGGAGTAATCGCGTTGATCATCCGGCCGCCTTCGATCCTAGCGCCCGTCCAGAAGTCGTACCACGTGGCTTGAGGCAGGTACACGGGCCGAGTCGTGGAAGCGGGCTCCGTCACCGGATTCACCAGGAATGCGGGCCCATACATGAATTGGTCGCCGATGTTGTCGGCGCGAGGATCGGTGCGGAAATCCATGACCAGCGGCCGCATCGGCGTATAGCTCTCACTGGTCGTCTTCCACGCCAGCGAATAGATGTAGGGCAGCATGCGATAGCGCAGGCGGTCGAAGTTCACTAGGATCTTTTGCGCATCCGGGCCGTAGGACCATAACTCATTCTCGTCAGGATTGCGCGTACCGTGAACACGCAGGATCGGGTTGAAGGTTGCGTACTGGAACCAGCGTACGAACAATTCGCGGAATGCCGGATCAGCGGGGCTGCCGAACACAAATCCGCCGATGTCGGTAGTCCAGTATGGAATTCCAGAAACCGCGAAGTTCAATCCCGCGGGGATCTGGCGGCGGAAGCTGAACCAATCGGAGTTGATGTCTCCCGACCATGCGGTCACGGCATTGCGCTGAGAGCCGGCAAACGCGGACCGAGACAGAATGTAAACGCGCTTCTTGTCCGACGCG
>DATEHP010000381.1:0-7196 GCA_035279505.1 Candidatus Sulfotelmatobacter sp.
CAGACTTCGGCTGCGAGGTCGCGCGAGCCACAGAGGCGACGGATGCCGTATCGGCGGGGGGCTGTTCTCCGGGCGCGACGATCCAGGCAATCGTCTGGCCGACTGGAATGTCCGCTCCTTCGGAGGCTTTGATTCCCGCCAGGACCCCGTCGGCAGGGGCTTCGACTTCCACGACGGCTTTATCGGTTTCGATTTCCAGGAGCGGTTCGCCCTTGGAGACGCGGTCGCCTTCTTTCTTGCGCCAGGCCAGGAGCTTGCCGGTTTCCTGCGCCATCTCGAGAGCGGGCATTACTACGCTGAAGGCCATAGTCGTTCTGGTGGGGAGGGCCGTGACGACGGCCTTCAGCCCTAAACTTCGATCTTCTCCGTTTTGGCGCTGGCTTCAATCATTTCGAGCACGTGCTTGCTGGCGGGAGCTTCGCTTTCGCGTGTGGTCGGTAGCGGTCCGTTCACAGTGAAATAGTGAGCGCCAGCGACCAGCAGTTCTTCTGCCGGGAAGCGCGTGATGACTTCGTGTCCAGTAGGAGTCACTACGATTTCTTCTTCGATGCGAGCGGCACTCCAGCCGTCGGTCGAGGGCCAGAAAGTCTCGAGAGCGAACACCATGCCGGGTTTGATTTCGACCGGATGATCGAAGGACACCAGGCGGCTGATCACGGGCTTTTCCCAGATCGCGAGGCCGATGCCGTGGCCATACTGGAGAGCGAAAGCCGCTTCTTCGTTGGGGAAGCCGAAGTCTTGCGCTTTGGGCCAGACTGCGGCGATTTCGGCGGTGGTGCGGCCAGGGCGCACGAGTTCTATCGCTGCATCGAGGTATTCGCGGCAACGCTTGTAGGCATCCACCATCGCGTGCGACGCGTATCCCACCGTGAAGCAGCGGTAATAGCAGGTGCGGTATCCCATGTAGGAGTGCAGTATGTCGTAGTACACGGGGTCGCCGGGACGCAAAATGCGATCGGAGAATACGTGCGGATGCGGGTTGCAGCGCTCGCCGGAAATTGCGTTTACCGCCTCCACATACTCTGAGCCGAGGTCGTAGAGAACTTTGCTGACGAGGCCGACAGCTTCGTTTTCGGCAAGGCCGGGCTTCATGGCGCGATAGAGTTCATCGTAGGCGGCGTCGACCATCATCGCCGATGTGTTGAGCAGTGAGATCTCGTCCTGCGTCTTGATGACGCGGGCTTCGGACATGAGCTGCTGGCCGTCGACGATCTCAAGGCCTTCCCGCTGCAACGCGAACAGGACCGGAAGCTCGATGATATCGATACCGACTGGCTCCTTATGCAGGCCGCGCTTTTCGAGTTCAATGAGAATCTTTCTTGCGACATCTTCAGCACGGCCCATCTCGGGCGTCATGGCGCCGCGCAGCATGGAGATTCCCGGGCGCGAGCGCTCGCCGAGCCATGGGCAATTCAGCTGATGATGTTTGGCGGCCGAGCCGAAGTCCCAGAGGATGGGCTCGTCATTTTGAGGGAGGAGCGTGAAACGGTTGGCTTTGTCCTGCGCCCAGGTGCCGATATGGGTAGCCGTCAGGTAACGCACGTTGTTCATGTCGAAGCAGAGCAACGATCCCATGGATGACTTGGCAAGCAGGGCTTTCGCCTTCTGCAGGCGTTCGCGGCGAAGGCGGTCGAAGTCGATTCGATTTTCCCAATCGACGGCCATAGTGCCATGTGTTTTGAGTGCCATGTGAACCTCCTGCTTCGAGCTGCGAGCTTCGAGCTTCGAGTTACCTGAGGCCGCATGCCAGGAGCTCGTGGCTCGTCGCTCGCGGCTTGCTTTACGACTTGCCGCACATTTCTTTTGCGGCTTTGAATACCGATTCTTCCGTTGGGACCGTTACGTCTTCGAGCGGCGGGGAGAACGGGATCGGGACGTGCATCGCTCCCATTCGCTTCACCGGGGCATCGAGGTCGTAAAATGCGCCCTCCGCGATCACAGCAGCCAGTTCTGCCGCTACTCCGTAACGGCCGTAGCCTTCATCCATCACGATCACCCGTGAAGTTTTCTTCACTGAGTCGACGATGGTCTTCTCATCGAGCGGCCATGTGGTACGCGGATCGACGACTTCCGCGCTGATCCCTGCTTTCTCGAGCAAGACGGCGGCACCCAAGGCGACCTGCACCATGCTGCTGGTGGCGACTAATGTGATGTCGTCGCCCGCGCGCTTCACATCGGCGACACCGAGAGGGATCGCGTACTCGTCCGCCGGAACCGGGCCTTTCAGCTTGTACATCATTTTGTCTTCGAAGAAGACCACCGGGTTTTCGTCGCGAATCGCCGTTTTCAGCAGGCCCTTGGCATCGTAGGGAGTGGATGGCAGTACGACCTTCAGCCCCGGAACGTGGCTGAACCACGCGTGCAGTGATTGGGAGTGTTGCGCGGCGGAGCGGCGAGTTGCGCCCAGCGTGGTGCGTAGAACCATGGGCACTTTCCAGTGCCCGCCAGACATATAGTGCGCTTTAGCGGCCTGGTTGACCATCTGATCCATGGTTAGCGTCAGGAAATCGCCAAACATGATATCGACGACCGGCCGTAGCCCCGTCATTGCAGCGCCTACGCCGATGCCGGTGAAACCAGCCTCGGAGATTGGCGTGTCGAGCACGCGCTCGGCGCCGAACTCTTCGACTAGACCGGAAAGCACTTTGAACGGTGTGCCGGCTTCGGCGACGTCTTCTCCGAAAATGCACACGCTTGAATCGCGGCGCATCTCTTCAGCGAGGGCTTCCCGCACCGCCTGGGCGAAGGTCAACTCGCGATTAGGCATAGATGTCCTCGTCCACTTGATCGGCGCTCGGATACGGCGCTTCAATGGCGAACTTCACAGCCGCTTCCATCTCAGCGCGCGCCTCCGTCGTTCTTTGCTCGAGAGCGGGACCGTCGGCGTACCCCTGCTCGATCAGCCAATTGCCGTGCAGCTTGATGGGATCACGCTCGGTCTTCCAGCGCTGCTCCTCAGACTTCGAGCGGTAATATTCACGATTGACGTCACCAACGTGGTGTCCGCTGTAGCGGTACGTGTCCGCCTGGAGAAACGATGGCCCCTCTCCTGCACGTGCTCTTTTCACGAGGCGCGCTGCGACCTCGTTGACGGCGCGCACATCTTGGCCGTCCACCATCGCAGTCTCAATGCCGAAGGCCGCCGCACGGCCCAGGATCGTTCCGGCAGTGGTCTCAGAGTAATGCGTGTACTCGTTGTAGAGATTGTTTTCGCAGACGTAGATGACGGGTAATTTCCAGAGCTGCGCGAGGTTCATGACTTCATAGAGTGATCCCTGGCCGAGAGCGCCCTCGCCGAAGAAGCATACGGCGACACGTCCGTTGCCCAGACGCTTCGAGGCAAAAGCCGCGCCGGTAGCGATTCCCACGCTGCCGCCAACAATCGCGTTCGCGCCTAGATTTCCGGTGGCGGGATCGGCTATGTGCATCGATCCCCCTTTGCCCCGGCAGTACCCGGCCTCTTTTCCCAGCAACTCGGCGAACATGCGATCGGGGGAAGCCCCTTTTGCCAGACAGTGTCCATGACCGCGGTGGGTGCTGGTGATGTAGTCATCGATGCGCAGCGCTTCACAAATGCCGACCGCAACCGCTTCTTCCCCGCTGTAGAGATGGGCAAGCCCCGGCATCAGGGCACGGGTGTAGAGTTCGTTGACCTGCTCTTCAAACAGGCGGATGCGCACCATTTGCCGGTAGGCACGCAACCATTTGTCTTTCTCGCCGGCGGCATTGCTGCTTGCCGGCTTGGAAATCAGCGTACTCACTGCTTCTTCTCTCCCGTTGTCACCGGCGTCGATACACCTGACATGACGGCAAGAACGTCGAACATGCAGGCGAAGTCATACTTCGTCCAGCCCATGCCGCGGGCTGCGGTGAGAAATTCATTGCTGACGGCGGTGGTAGGCAGAGGCACGTCGAGTTGCCGACCCAACTCCATGGCCAGCACCATATCCTTCTGCATCATGTTCACGTCGAACCAGGCCTCTTCCGGCTGCTGAAGAACGAACGGTCCGCGGTACTTGATCATGGGAGAAGCGACGGCACTGTTCACGAGAACATCCACAGCCGTATCGCGCGCGATTCCACTCTTTTCGGCGAGCAGCACACCCTCTGAGAAGGCAAGCATCTGCACGGCGAGACTCAGGTTGACTGCAATCTTCATCGAGAGCGCAAGGCCGTTGTCGCCGACGTGCGTCACTTTCGGACCGATGCCGAGGAGGAGAGGCTTGATCTTCTCGAACGTCTCTTTTTTCCCGCCAACCATCACAGACAACTTGCCTTCCTGCAGAGTAATTACGCTGCCGGAGACGGGAGAATCCACCATATCCGCGCCGAGGGCGCGTACCTTCGCAGCGAGCGCCCGGCTGACTGTGGGACTCACGGTGCTCATGTCGATGAAGGTCTTGCCAGCACTCAATCCTGCAAGCAGCCCGTCGGGCCCTTCAGTAATGGCCTGGATGGCAGCGGCATTGGTGACCATGGCGAAGGTGTAATCCGAAGAGCTCGCCACTGCGCGAGGCGAGTCGGCCCAAGCCATACCCTTCTCCACGAGCCACTGCGCCTTGCCACGAGTGCGGTTGTAGCCGGTCACGGTGTGCCCCTTGCTCAACAGCCGATTTACCATCTGGCTGCCCATGACCCCCAAGCCTATGAACCCGACTTTCGCCATTCCTTGCTCCGACCTTTCTAGTGAACGTTCTGTTTCCCCGGGCCGCGTTTGGCCGCTGGGGCCTGACTGTCTTCGCTGACTTGCGAGAGATGGGCACGCATGGCTTCGCGCGCTTTCTCCGCATCATGGCGCTCCACCGCTTCGAGAATGCGCTTGTGATGAACCTGGCCGCGCTCGGGACCACCGGGAACGCGGAATATCCGCAGGCGTTGCTCTCGCAAGAGTCCGACGATGGAGTCGAGGAGCGAGAGTATCAGCGGATTGGCCGCACCTTCCGCGAGGGCGAGATGAAAATCAAGATCGGCTTCAATGTAGGCTTCCGGATCCTGGCCCGCACGATCCATGACTGAGACGGCCTCACGCATCGTCGCCAGTTCCGGCTCCTGGATCCGCACGGCCGCGAGCGCTGCGATTTCAGGCTCAAGGATCGCACGCACTTCGGCCAAGTGCTTCGAGCCCTCTGGCTGTCCGATCTTCACCATCAGGTCCAGCGACTGCCGGACGGCCTGCGTGGTGCCGTCGGTGATGAAAGTTCCTCGTCCGGAATAGGCCTCGACCAGCCCTTTTTCGCGGAGAGCTTTCACAGCTTCGCGCACCGCCGTGCGACTCACGCCGAAACGTTGGGCCAGATCCCTTTCAGCCGGGAGTTGGTCGCCGGGTTTCAAATCGCCCTTGACTATGGATTCTTCGATTTGCTGAACAATCTGCTCGTACAACCGCGATGTCCGAACAAGTTTGTACACGAGCCTCTCCCCCGCACGATCGATGGCGACTTGGGAGGAGTCACCGTCGGTGGTCCGGCTACTATACCGCAGAACCGAACGGAGCTGGCGGGTTAGTTGAGGGTTCGACATGGCTTGGTATATAAGTATGGTGGTATGACCATTGGACAGTACCATACTTCACCTTCGTCACGCAAGCCCCATTCTTACACGGTGGTTTAGAGTTGCCACACTAGGAACTTGCTCCCCCGGGATAGCTCGCGTAGCCTCGCAGAAATCCGGCAAAATCTAAATTTGCTTGACAGCGTTTCCTCGATGGTGGTATGGCTGTCGGACCAGAAAGAGAGGGGTTCTATGCGATCGCGTACGGTCACGTCCCAGGATGGGCGGGCCATCAGAGCTCTCCGGCTTCCCTTCGTGGCTCTCACCTTGTTAGCCCTGTCCGTTTCCGCCCCGGCCCAGTCCACGGCCGGCCGAATCTTGGGCACGTTGACCGATCCGAGCGGAGCCGCCGTCTCTGGGGCAACGGTGGTGGTCACGGATGCTGAGCGTGGCGCCTCTCGCACGGTTACCACGGATGAGTCAGGCAGCTACGCCGTCCCCAGTTTGCCGCCTGGCGCCTACAAGATCCACGTGGAGGCCAAGGGCTTCAAGGGTGTCGAGCGGCCCAATGTGCAGATCGAAGTGGCCAGCGACGTCCGTGCCGACTTCGTGCTGCAGCCTGGAAGTGTGAATGAAACATTGACCATCACCGAGGAAGTGCCTCTGCTCAACACGACCTCGGCGACGCTTGGTGGAACGCTAAGCAACAAGGAAATCAACGACCTTCCGCTCAACGGCCGCAACTACGAGAACCTGCTGCAACTGCGCCCCGGAGTCATGCGCTATCCCGGAGGAGGATTCTCAACCACGAGTTCCAACGGCCTGCGCGCGGAAGACAATTCCTACTTCATCGAAGGCCTGTTTAACAGCGAACCGTACTCGGGCCAGGCGATCGTCAATGGCGCGGGGATTGCGGGAGACTCCGCAACCATCCTTCCGATCGATGCGATTCAGGAGTTCAATCTTCAGCAGAATCCTCCGGCCGAGTACGGATGGAAGCCGGGTTCTGTCGTGAACGTCGGGCTGAAGTCAGGCACCAACACTGTGCACGGGACCGCTTTCGGCTTTGGACGCGACGGGGACCACCTCGACGCGCGGAACTTCTTCAACGCAGCCCCGAGCCCGAAGCTGCAGCGGACGCTGGAACAGTTTGGCGGCAGCCTGGGGGGAGCGCTCGTCAAGGACAAGGCGTTCTTCTTCGCCGCTTATGAAGGACAGCGGTACAACGTGGGCAACTCCTTTGGAGGCGTCACGAGTCCTTCGATGCTGGCGGGACTGACCCTAAACCCTGGGACCTGCATCACCGTAAATGGTGACTGTGCCGACAGCATTCCCGATGCGATTGCCGATCTCCACGCAAACAGTATTCCGATCAGTCAGGCGAGCCTGAACATCGCAGGGTGCGCTCTGTCTGGATCGACGGTGACCTGCGACGGCTCCGGATTCCCGTTGAACAATACTCAGGGCATCGATATCACCAACGGGTTCAATAACAAGGTGCATGTCGACAACGTCGTCGGCAAGTTGGATTTCAAAGTCAACGACCGCAGTAGCATCAGCGGGACCTACTTCTTCGGAAACAACTCCGGAACCGTCGAAGACTTTCCCGAGTATCAGCAGAAGTGGCTCTCCAAGATTCACACCCGGGCCCAGGTACTCGGAGGAAACTGGATCTACGCACCCAACGCACACTTGGTCAATGAACT
>DATEHP010000382.1:0-25899 GCA_035279505.1 Candidatus Sulfotelmatobacter sp.
TTTGATCGCGAGCAGCATCAGGTGCTGCTGGGCGTCACGGGGTCTGGCAAGACCTTCACCATGGCGAAAGTGATTGAGGCGATCAACCGCCCCACGCTCGTCATGGCGCATAACAAGACGTTGGCGGCGCAGTTGTATCACGAATTCAAAAGTTTCTTTCCGCATAATGCTGTCGAGTATTTCGTTTCCTACTACGACTACTACCAACCCGAAGCCTACGTTCCCGCCGCCGATCTCTACATTGAGAAGGAAGCGACTATTAATGATGAGCTCGACAAGCTGCGACTCTCGGCCACGCGGTCTTTATTCGAACGGCGCGATGCCCTGATCGTGGCGTCCGTGAGTTGTATCTACGGCTTAGGATCGCCTGAGGCCTATTACGGGATGATGCTGTTTGTCGAAAAAGGCCAGAAGGTAAAGCGCGAGGATATTACCCGCAAGCTGGTCGATATTCTCTACGAGCGCACGAACGGCGAGTTCCGCCGCGGGACGTTCCGCGTGCGCGGCGACGTCATCGAGGTCTTTCCTACGTACGACGACATGGCCTATCGCATCGAGATGTGGGGAGATCAGATCGAATCGCTTTCGCAGATTGACCCACTGTTCGGCACCGTCAAGCAGAAGTACATGCGGCTGCCGATTTATCCCAAGACGCACTATGTCATGAAGGAAGAAACGCGGGCGTCGGCCGTGGAGTCGATCAAAAAGGAACTTGCCTGGTGGGAAGTTGAACTCGAGAAGCAGGGACGGCTGGTCGAGTCGCAACGCATTCATCAGCGCACTATGTTTGATCTGGAAATGATCAAGGCCATGGGCTATTGCCATGGGATTGAGAACTATTCACGGCATTTCACCGGACGTCTGCCGGGCGAGCCTCCGCCCACGCTGCTCGACTATTTCCCGCGCGATTTCCTGATGTTCATCGACGAATCGCACCAGACTGTGCCCCAACTGCGCGGCATGTACGCCGGCGACCGCTCGCGCAAGGAAGTTCTGGTCGAGTACGGCTTCCGCATGCCGTCGGCACTCGATAACCGTCCCCTGACGTTCGAGGAATTTGAACATCGAACGAATCAACTCGTCTATGTCTCGGCGACGCCGGGGCCTTATGAGCTGACGAAGTCCGCGGGCGTAGTCGTGGAGCAGATCATCCGGCCGACCGGATTGATTGATCCGCCGGTGGAAGTGCGTCCGGTGAAGGGACAGATTGACGACCTGCTGCACGAGATTCGTGCACGGGTCGAAAAGGGCGAGCGGGTGCTGGTCACAACATTAACCAAGCGCATGTCGGAGGACCTGGCCGAATACTACGCAGAGGTCGGCGTGAAGTGCCGCTACATGCACTCGGAGATCGAGACGCTGGAGCGGGTGAAGATCCTGCGCGACCTGCGCAAGGGAGAGTTTGATGTCCTGATCGGCATCAATCTGTTGCGCGAAGGTCTGGATCTGCCAGAAGTTTCGTTGGTCGCCATTCTCGACGCTGACAAGGAAGGATTCCTGCGGTCGAGCGGATCGCTAATTCAGACGATCGGACGCTGCGCCCGCCATCTGAATGGCCGCGCGATTCTGTATGCGGACCGCCAAACCGATTCCATGAAGCGCGCCATGGACGAGACCTCGCGCCGCCGCGCCATCCAGACGGCATATAACGAAGAGCATGGCATCACTCCGGAGTCGATCGTCCGTCCGCTCGACATGACCCTGGCTGCAATCGTTGCCGCCGACTATGCGGACCTGACAGCCGGAGAGTCCGAGGGCATTCCAGAGTTCAAAACGCAGGAAGAAGTCGACGCTTATATCGGGAAGCTCGAGAGCGATATGCGTGAGGCGGCAAAGCGGTTCGAGTTCGAAAAGGCTGCCAAGCTGCGGGACACGATCAAGGAGCTAAGGACGAAAGAGTTCTTATTCGCGTAGAACCAGCCGACATTGGAAGCTAGCAGCCTTGATCGGCTTGGGCTGACGGCTCAAAACGTGTAATCACCTGGTATCGACAGGTACGCCAAATGAAACCTGACGCTCACGACGCAACCGCATCGAAAGAGTAAAAGAGGCATAGCTTTAGAGGGACATTCACTGTCGGATCAAGTGGCATGTAAAGCACGGGTATTTCGCTGCCCACCCTCACTCGCTGTGTACCCCAGTCGGACTCGCCTTGATATTGTTTTCCGTCGAACGCTACAAACTGATACTTCACTGAACGCCTGCCACGAGCCCTTGTTTTTAGTTCTGTTATAGTTCCGTTGCCAACCAGATGGCTTTCTGCGAGAGATGTTTCCTTGCGGTATTCAGTGACAGCAACGCCGGTGACAAGCAGGAAAAATATACCGGAGAAAACGCGAGGAGCCGTGTCTTTGCTCGTGCAGGCAACAAACGCCAGCGTCAAGCAAAGCAAGACCGCTATCGCGGCCACGTGAGTACGTAGACTCGCCCGTAATTGCGGCATCACTGCAATGGTGCTTGGGTAAAGTCTCTCATGGCAAGGTCACGTTCGTCACGCGCCCCCGGCGCCCAGAGCTGTAGCTGTTGTAACATCCTGATATCACTCAAAATGCAGCGGCCGGATACCCTGTTCTTGTCTCGCCGGAGCAGCCTGCCGAGCCTGCACGCAACTTCACGCCTCTCCAGTCAGATAGTTTTTCAGCGACATGATCGCGATCCCTCGCCACGGATTCATCGCGGGTGCCCCGTTCTTGCGCTTTTTGCAAGGGCGGGCACAATGTGCGAGAGCGTGAGGTTCGTGCGCCGACCCTTGCCACGCTTCAGGTTCTCAGGATAGTTGAGTGGTGGGTGCGAAGTTTGATTTCGACTGCTCCGTACTCACGCGTACGTGGCCGCTATACTCAGTGCGATGAATGCGGAAATAAAGCTACAAGACGACGGGACGAATCGCCTTTCACTCAAATGGTGGAACCACCATGATTCAGCTTTGGGTTCGGGCACCGCAATTGAGTGAAATAGAAACAGAAAAGATTCCATTTTCGCTGCGAGCCATAGGGACTTGGGTTACGATTCTATTTCCACCATTCGAGGTGATTGGGCCCGGCGAACCGCAGGATTGGCGCTGGGATGAAGACCTCCCGGGAGGCCTCCCAAAACTGGGTGACGACAAATCCTAATTTCATTCAACATGCAGCGGCCGGTTACCTCTCCTTGTCCCGTAGGAGCAGCATGCCGAGGTGCGCGCAGGTTCTCCCCTCTCCAGACGGACAAGCAGCACACCTACGTTGGCATACACTGCCTCTGCGTACGCATTCAATCCGCGTGCGTCAAATACTGGCTGGTGAAACGATCGTGACTCCTCGCCACGGATTCATCGCCAGCAAATCCTCGTCCCCAGTGATGATCACATCCGCTCTGCCGTTCAGCGCGACTTTTGGACACTCCTGCTCGTCCTCTCAGTCCGCTTAGGGCAAGGTGCGTTACGTTACAAATGTCACGATATTCGTGTTACACTGTATTCGTGTCATCCCGAACCCAGTTGCGAAATGTAACTGTCACCCTCGAAGAAGACGTAGCGCGCTGGGCTCGCATCGAGGCCGCCCGTCAGGATACGAGCGTCTCCCAACTTCTCGGCAAACTACTCAAGCAGCAAATGGCGGCCGATCAGCTCTACGAACAGGCCATGGACAGGGCACTGGAAAGGAAGCCTTTTCTCCACAGCAAAAAGCGATACCTGACTCGTGAGGAGGCTCATGACCGAGCCGGTCTTCGTTGATTCCAATGTTTTGCTCTACGCCTTCGACAGAGCAGATCCATCAAAGCAAAAGGCGGCGCGGAACTGGCAAACCGCCCTGTGGAAGTCCCGTCTAGGTCGCCTAAGCCTTCAAGTTCTATCAGAGTTCTATGTCAATGCTGTTCGGATACGATCGAATGCATCCGAGGAAGCACGTGAAGAGATTCGTGATCTCTTGGCGTGGCGACCCGTCGTCATCGATGCGGTTCTCCTGGAACTAGGCTGGAAGATCCAGGACCGTTATCGACTCTCCTATTGGGATTCGCTCATTATTGCAGCATCCAAATCCGCGTCATGCCGGTATCTGTTGACGGAAGACTTGCAGGCAGGTCAGGACTTCGATGGCGTCAAAGTAGTGAATCCCTTCCTCACAGATCCAGCCAACTTGCCCTAGAGCTACAATTACCGTCCGTACGCCGCGCTGGCCGCCATCGGTTTCCGATGCATCGTGTACCCGTCGTAGCTCTCTTGCCGGAAGTTCAGGTTGGGCGCGCAGAGCTTCTCGGTTTGGCTGAGAAAGAGGTATCCCCCGGGTTCCAGATAAAGGTGCAACCGCTCCATCAGCGCGGTGCGCTGGGCGCGGGAAAGCTGCGGCAGGACGTCCATGCAGAAGATGCAATCGAAGCGGCCGATATAAACCGGCTTGGTCAGATTCATCGTGTTGAACGTGACCAGGCTGCGAATGCGCGGCTTGACCAAGAGATGCGCACCATTGGTCGATCCGTTGTTGGAACTGCCGTTGTTGGAATTGCCATTCGCGGAGTTCGCCACCGCAGTTTCCTCCGAGCCATTCGCGTTTCCGTTCGGACTTCCAATTTTCGAGAAGCAGGCACGGATCATCGCCGGCGGCAGTCCCTGCAAGGCAGATTGCGGATACAGTCCGCGCTCCGCGACCTGTATCGAAGACGGCAGCAGATCACTGCCTACGATATGAACGGACCATTCCTTCATCGAGCGGGCCGACCCGTTCGTCTCCAACACTCCTCCGTTGCGGTTCGGAACTTTCGATTCTTTCGTGGCGTTTCCATTCGTTGAGCCGTTGCTTCCGCCACCACCGGCTGCATTGGGCATAGCTTCGCAGATCGCCATCGCAATCGAATAGGCCTCTTCACCCGTGCCGCACCCGGCGCTCCAGATGCGCAAGGTGCACGCGCCGTCCTCAGCTTTGCGGGCGTAGAGTTGCGGCATTACATGACGCGACAACGCATTCATTGCCCCGGGATGCCGGAAGAATCCGGTCTTTGCATTGAGCACCCCGTTGAGGAACTCGGCGAACTGGGAAGGATCGAGATCGCAGGAACGTAGCCGCTCGAGCAACGTCGTCGGCGAGTCCAGTTCATGCGCCTCCAGATAATCGGCCACGTGTGCCGCTAATGCGCTGTTCGGACAGTCGAGCAGAATCCCCGTCTGGCGCTCCACCAGCAGGCGCAGTTCAGAGAGTTCATGCTCGAGAATGGTGACGCCTGCAATAAGTCTGTGCATAAATCCTTTCCTCAGAAGCGCGGCGGATGAGGCCGTCGCCCGGGGGAGGAGAGGGGTTCTCAATTTTTGGTTTTAGTTCTCACTTCTTAATTCTCAGTCTCAGCCGTTTTTGCCTTTCGCCTTCTGACTTTTCAGTCTCCGGCTACGGCCGCGTACGACTTCCGATCCTGCCCTGCCTGTTGAGCGACTACATTCATTTCCTTTTCCAGCGACGAAAAACGCTGCATGATCTCGTGAATGCGAAGGGTCATATTCCGAATTGTCTCGATCTGTGCGCGCGTTTGCGCGGAGAAGCTGCCCGGCTCCAGCAGGAGCAGATCCGAGTTTCCCAGTACCGAAGTGAGCGCGTTGTTCAGGCTATGGCGCATCTCGAGCATGTATCGTCCAAGTGTGGCCTGACGTTCCAGAGCCGAGCAGGCAAACTCCGCAGCCCGTGCCCGGGTTTCGGCCCGCGAGCGATGCACGGCTTCCGAGGCCGCCAGTACCAGGGTCTCAAGCCAGTGCTCGCTGGGCCGCAACAGCGTGACACGAGGCCAACGGTCTCGCACCAACTGTGCCGTCGCCGCATCGTGGCATAAACAGAAAATTGGTTGCGACGTGGAGTGCAAAGGCTCGAGGACAACGGAAAGCAAATCGCGCCGCAACTGCCCGACAATGGCGACGTCGAACACATCGGCGGCGAAGCGGGGCCACAGTTCGCCACTCAGCAGGGTGAATGTGGGAACGTTCCGCTCCATCTGCCAGCGGGCAGTGATGCGCCGCGAGAAGTCGGGTTCGTCGGAGATGATGAGAACGGTTGGCGTTTCCACGTGCCAGTTTTCCTCTTTTTACCTGTGGACCATTGCAAGTGCGGCGACGGACAATCCCTCTCCGCTCATTTCTTTTTTGGCGGCTGCGGCGCCGAATCCGGATCCCATCCGGGCGAATTGGAGACTTCAAACTCAGGAGCCTCCGCCTGTAGTGGGGCGGGTTTGTTGGACTTAGCCGTGGGTTTTGCTGTGGCCCCGGCCGAGGCGGAAGCAGCCGCGGTCTTCACCGCGGACACTGGCGGTTTGCTGGCCGTGACAGCGGCCTTGGCAGGAGTTGCTGACACTGGCTTGGGCTGCGCCGGAGGTTTCGCGGCCACCGCCGGTTTCACAGCGGCAGCAGGTTTCGTCTTGCTCTCTGCCTCCGCGGCCTTCCCGCGACCCAGAGCGTGCTCCACCGAAGCGCGCAGGTCGACCAGCATGCGCAAAGGCGATCCGGAAGAATATTCCGCTTGGAACATCACCTTCCAAGACTGACAGATCATGCGTAGCCGGATGATCGGCTCCTGCGCCGAGAATTGCGCGCGGCGGCAGTCGAGCGTTTCTATCCCCTTATCTTCAAGTTCGGTCAAGCCATCGAGAATCAGGTTCAAGTCGCCGAGCATCAGCCGGAAAAAAGCCCGTCGCATCAAATAGCCAAACCGGGTAAATGCAGCCAATGCCACTGGCAGGTAGAACAACTCTCCGGCAAGCCCCTTGGCTTTTCGACCTTGTTCCAGAACTCCGCCGTGCAACAGTTCATCGAGCGACTTACATTTGCGGGCAGCGTCGAGCACCCGGTCCAGCGCGTTGAGCCATACCGGCGGCTTCAACTCAATCGGGCCCAGCACTGTCTCCATCGCTTGAGCCACATAAGCGAGATCAACCTCAGCATCGTTGAGTCCCGCCGGCGCGTTCTGGCTGAAGTACTGCACCAGCAGGAAGTCAATCTTGTCCCGAATGGCATCACTCTTGGTAGATTTCGCCAGGAAATGCTGCAACAGCGTGACCAGTCCCTCTTGACTCACCAACGAACTGGTCTGCAGGAATTGGCGTAGCTGGTGCACTTGGATGGCTCCATCCATGTGCTCAAGCCACTGATTGGCCTGTTCGACGGTTTCTTTGCCGGGCATTTCCACGCCGGCTTCCAGTTCCGCGCACGGTTTCACGTCGATGGCGAACTCACGCGCCAGTTCGAAGTAAATGGGATAGAGCTTGCGCGCCAAACTCCATTGCGTTGCGAGATCTTGCACAGGTGTGGTTGGAGTCATGGTTTCACGATCCAGTTGGGCACTTCGCGGTTGAACCGCGCGGCCACGAGTGTGTTCCCGGGGTGATACTGCACAGCGACCACGCGGGCATCCTCTTCAAACGAGCCGTCGGAATTGCGTAACCTCAGAACATCGGCGAATTCCAGTGGAGTTTTGCAGGCAAACAGGACTTCGCGTGGCGTGCCAAATTCAATCACGATACTTTCGCTGAAATCTGGCAAATCCCCGGACTCGACCAAGCGGGCAAACTGCACCGGCATGCGCATGGCGGTCGCGTCCGGAAAAAAGCGCGCCAAGCCCGCGACGGGGCTGGCGTCTTGTGCGTAGCGCGCGGTGGCTGTGGCTTGCTGCGCCAATCGATTTAGATCCTCTTACCTTAAGACTCTCTAACCGGAACTCGTTCGCCCCGTTGAAATGCGGTCGGGCTCCCCCTCTTCCTGGTTTGGAAGAGCTTTGGGGAGCCGGTATCCGCGGTTCGCAGGAGATGGGAGCAACGTGAGAGCCATCGCTCGGAACGGAAGGATTAGCACTGAGGAGAACGGGCTTTCAGCAGGTTAGCGTGCGTACGGCGTGGCCGCAGCCCAGGCAGAGCCGCTTCGCGTCTCAAGCTGAGATGGCAGTCTCACTTCAGTCCTGCAAAGCAAAGGATCGCCGCATCGTCTCATTCATCGCGCAGAGTTTGCGCTGGGTCGATTCGTGCAATTCGCAACGTAGGCACAGTCCCGGCAATGACTGTTACAGACGCGAAAAGCAGGATGACGCATAAAATTGTGGGGATATCGTAGATCCCCACTCCATACAACACACTGCGCATCGCCCTCAGCGCTCCCGCGCACAAGACTAATCCCAAAATGAGCCCCAACCCCGAGGCTCGTACTCCGGGACCACCCATAGTGACCATAGCTTGTTGAATAGTGGAACCCAGCGCCATACGGATGCCAATTTCTCGTGTCTTTTGAGCCACGATGTTTGCCACCAGGGCGAAGATTCCGACAGAGCTCAGCAACAGAGCCAGAACTGCCATAGTGGTTAGAAGTGTTACTTCGACACGCTGCGTTGCCAACGTCTTCGCCAGCAGATCGTTCATTCTGTAAAAACCGGAAAAGGGCAGTATGGGATCGACACTCGCGAGCTCGCGCTGCATCCGCGCTGTTAGCCCTTCTATCGGGGTTGGCGTGCGAACGATCCAGCTGGGCTGAAACCAAACGTGGAGTAGTGACAGCGCCTGGGCATCCACCTGGGTAGCCGGAATATACATTAACTGTTCGGCCGAAAGGGGCGCGGTAGGATCCAGCCCCGGCTCCATGGCCACATCTTCTACCACCCCGACGATCATTGTGTCCTTATCAACATAGTGCCCCAGCGGACTCGCCCCGTGGAAGAACTTGCGGACGAATGTCTGGTTGACGATGGCTACGTGTTGCGAATTGGGGCCGTCTGACTCAGTAAATGCGCGGCCCATGAGAATTGGGATCTGCAACGCCCCAAAATAATCAGGCGTAATGTACACCTCGCCGGTCATGACCTGCTGTCCGGCTGTCTGGCCGTCGTTGAGCGTCACTCCACTGTTCAACGAGCGCTCATACGGCAGACTCAGGCCGACCGCAGCGTGTTGCACTCCGGGAATCTGCCGCATCGCGGCGACGCTCTCGTGCAAGAGCTTTCGAAACGCCGTTGAATCATGGAAGCGCGCATCGTCGAGGGACGCTTTCGCCGTCATGACTCCGGTTGAGTCGAAACCGGGCGGCAGAGTTTGAAGATGAACGAGAGTGCGAATCAGCAGGCCCGACGACGCCAGCAACACCACAGTCAGCGCAACTTCACCGGCAATCAATGCCTGCCGTAAACCCAATTGATTGGCACCGCCCGTGGAGCGATTCGCGATCGCCGAGCGCAAGTCATACCGTAGCCCGGTAAAGGCAGGAATCATGCCGAACAGTACGCTCGTAAGTAGGGATATAAGAGCCGTAAAAGCCAGTACACGCCCATCCATAGGCACATCAGCCACAGGAATGAAATGTTCAGGTAGAAGCTGGAGCAGTCCCCTTAAGGTAATGAAACCGACCGCTATTCCGGCAATTCCACCGACGAATGCCAATAAGATCGTTTCGAGCCAGAATTGTTTCTGGATCTGCCAGCGCGAGGCGCCGAGCGCGAGTCGGGTGGCGACTTCAGAGGTCCGCCGCAGCATGCGCACCAGCGTCAGACCAGCCAGGTTGGCGCATGCGATCAGCAGAATGATCCCGGCTGCCAGCATTAACGCTAGAACCTGCGGACGTAGCGCTGCCGTCTCTCCTTTTTGAAGAGGCACAGAATAATAGGTCACCTGTGCGCCGGGGTTGTCCTGGAGTTCATAGCGCACCGTGCGGAGGGACCAGGCACGATTGATCTCAGCATCCGCTTGCTGCCAGGTGGCGCCATCCCGTAATCGTGTGATCAAGTCAAAGTTCGTCCCTCCGCCTTCACCGTCGCGGCTGGCCTGTAATGCTGTATACAAGTCAGCATCTAACGGAATCGTCACACCGTCGGGAAGCACACCCACTACCGTGTACGGCTCTCCCTTCAACAGAATATTCTTGCCTGAGATGTTGGGATCAGAACCGAAAGCGTTTCGCCATAAACCATAGCTGAGGATGGCTGTCTTTGGCCCGTGCGGAAGATCTTCCGCGTCCGAGAAATTACGACCGATGATGGGATGAATGGCAAGCACATCGAAGTAGTGCCGGGAGATGCGTCCGGCGTGAAGATACTGTGCTTGCGAATCAGCCTGGAGATTAACGCCTGAAGTTCTCGTCGCTGAAACAGCCGCGATCAGAGAGGGAACATTGTCGCACAACAGCTCCCATTGCTCGCCGTTTACGTGATGTCGCTCGTCCCAGCCCATGGGACCGGTGACGTGCGTGTAGATCGTTCCCATCCGCTCGGGATGGGAGTAGGGCAAGCTCTTCAGCAGAAGTGCATTGACCACGGAGAAAATAGCCGTGTTTGCGCCAATCGAGAGCGCTAGCGTGAGGACCACCGTTAGGGTAAAGCCGGGATTTCGCCACAACTGCCGAACTGCAAACCCAAGATTTTGATTGAGTATTCCCACGAAAGTATCCTCGGAGATCCACGCTGCGAACCCATGATGAGTCTTGCGCCGGAGCAGCAATTCCTTGTTGCCGCCTGCATCTTGTCTACCGAAGTCCAGCGTTCGGAAAAGCAACAAACGATGGCGTTTCTATCGTCTGAAACCCGATCCTTGATTGTCCGCTTCCGAACATTCCTGTGCGCTAGTGGACAGGCTCGGTTTTGGCTGGGTGGTATATGAGCGGCGTATCGTCGACCGTTCGGAGGTAGAGGACTCCCTCACTGCAGGGTATGGCTCGTTGAACTTGCCCCGGACGAAGTTCCCATCCCGATGTTGTACCGCTTGAGCTTGCGGTACAGCGTCGCGCGGCTGATGCCCAGCATCCGCCCGGCTAACGCTTTGTCGCCTTTGACCTGTTCGAATACACGCTGAATCGTGGCGCGTTCGATATCCTCCAGATCGGTTGTGGACAACGGCGTTCGAGGCGCCACCACAACCGCGGCTTCTGCCAGGTCCGGATCAAGAACGGGAGGTTTGTTCGTGTGTACCACAGGAGCGGTCGTCAAACCTGCGCCCGATGCAATGGCCGGCGGAAGATCACTCAATTCGATGATCTGCCCGTTTCCCAGCGCAACCGCTCTCTCGACACAGTTTTCCAGTTCTCGGACGTTGCCCGGCCATTCGTATTGCATAAGAGCTTTCATCGCGGCGCTGGAGACATGCTGCTCGCCTCCAGGGGCATAACGCTCCAAAAACCAGTGCACCAGCATTGGGATGTCGCTGCGGCGCTCGCGGAGAGCAGGCACGAAAAGGGTAACTACATTCAGTCGGAAATAGAGATCTTTGCGGAACGTCCCATTCTTGTAAGCGGCTTCCAAGTCGCGGTTCGTAGCGGCGATGACCCGCACGTCTACCTTGACGCGCTGATTGCTGCCGACCGGGCGTACTTCCTTTTCCTGCAGGACGCGCAGGAGCTTCGCCTGCAACTCCAGTGGCAATTCGCCCACTTCATCGAGAAAGATCGTTCCGCCGTCTGCGGCTTGAAACAGTCCCTGCTTCGACTTCAAGGCCCCGGTGAACGCCCCTTTTTCGTAGCCGAACAGTTCGCTTTCTATCAGCGTGGGAACCAGAGACCCGCAATCGACCGCCACGAATGGACGGCCGGCAAAAGCACCACGGAAATGCATCGCCCGGGCAACCAGCTCTTTTCCGGTGCCGCTCTCTCCATAAATCAGCACAGGAGTCCGCGTATCCTTCAATCGCGCCACCAGGCGCATCACTTCCTGGATGCGCGTGGACGAACCGACAATCCCATGCACAGCCGTTTCGGAATCTGTGCGCTGTCGCAGGAATTCGTTTTCCTCGACCAGGCGGACTTTCTCGGCCATGCGGCGCAAAAACAGGCGCAGTTCTTCCAGCGGTGAAAACGGCTTGGTAATGTAGTCGTAAGCGCCCAATTTCATCGCCTGCACGGCGGTTTCAATCGAGCCATGTCCCGTCATGAGCGCCACTTCGGTGCGGGGCAGAAGTTTCTTGATCTTCTCCAGGAATTCCAGTCCCGACATGTGCGGCATCACCATGTCGGACAAAATCATGTGTACCGACTGTTCTTCCAAAAGAGCCAAAGCCGACTCGCCGCTCTCGGCTTCCAGGCAAACAAATCCGAGCGCCTCGCCTACCGTTGAGCACAGCTTGCGGATGGTCTGCTCGTCATCGACGATCAGCAAGCGGATGCGGAGATCTTCCTTACCGGCGTTATTCACTACTCGACCTTTCCAAACGTTTTCGAGATCACATCAATAAATTGCTGAACGCGGAACGGCTTCTCCACGCAGGGAGCGCCCGTCTCGCGCAGGGTTGCCACTGTCTCTTCGTTGGCGATATCGCCGGTGATGAAGACCAGGCGATTTGCCAGATCCGGCCTGTGCTTGGCGATCCAGGCATGCACCTGTCCGCCATCCACGCCGCCGGGGGTCCGCATGTCCGAGACGATACCGAGGAAAGATCCGCCCTCCAGCAGTCGCAGGGCATCGACACCGGACTCGCAGCACACAACTGGATATCCGCTGCGCTCGAGAGCTGCTTGCACGTAGGCCATCACCGCCGGCTCATCCTCGATGAGCAGGACTGGTAGAGCTTGAGGTTTCAAAACTGGCAGGCTCATGGTGGTGTTACTCCCGCGGCCACGCCCAGAGACGCGGCCTGAGGCGTTGCAGGCAAGCGAACAATGAAGGTCGCTCCCTGTCCCCCGATATTGTTGTGGCAGAGGATCTCACCACCGTGTTCTTTCACGATTCCGTAACAGATGCTGAGACCCAAGCCCGTACCCTTGCCCACTTCCTTGGTCGTGAAGAATGGATCAAAAATCTTGTCAGAATGCGAAATCCCAAGTCCGTTATCGGAGAAGGAAACTTCGACCGAATCGCCGGACTTGGTCGACATGATCTCGATGCGTGCGGGACGTCCGACCTCGCGCACCGCGTCGTAGGCGTTGTTCAGGATGTTTAGAAAGACCTGTTGCAACTGGTGAGCATCGCCCATCACGTCGGGAAGTCCTTCATCGAGATGTTCGACCACATCGACGCCGTGACTGTTAAAGTCATAGGAACGTAACTGGATGGTGCGCCGTAAAATCCCGTTGAGCTGCAAAGGATTGCGTTGCGGCGGCATCTGACGGGCAAAGCTGAGCAGGTTTTGCACGATCTGCTTGGTGCGCTGCGCCTCCTGCAAGATCACGCGCAGGTCTTTTCGCGCAGCTTCGGACAAATCCGGGTTCTCCATCAGCAAGTCGGCAAAACCGAGAATCGCAGTCAGCGGGTTATTCACCTCGTGAGCAACACCCGATACCAACTGCCCGACCGCCGCCATCTTCTCCGTATGGAGTAGCTTGTCGCGCAGCACCGCGGCATCCGTGATGTCGGTAAGCACTAGAACGATGCTGGTCACCGTTCCCTGCTCGTCGCGCATCGGGCTGAGATTCGCCGAGAATTTCCCAGTCGCACCACTACGTCGCATGATTTCCAGTTCGAGGTTGTCCACTTGCTGACCGTTCAAAGTGCTGTGCACAGCTTCGGCCAGTGCCCGCGCAAAGTTCGGCGTGGCCAATTCGAGTAGCGGACGCCCCAGCAATTCGCGCTGCTCAAATCCGGCGTCGTACCAGCGCCGGTTCGCATAACTGATCAGTCCTGCGGTATCGGCTACCAGAATCAGGCTCTGGGTGTTGTTGAGGATCTTGCCCGAAAAATCGCGCTCCCTATGCAACTCCGATTGGTAAGTTCGCAGGCCGGTGACATCCAGCATCAGTCCCCGAATCTGCAGCACACGACCCTCGTTGTCGTACATCCCGAAGGCGTTGATCAGCACGTGAATCAGGGAGCCGTCCTTGCGCCGCAGGGTAGCCTCAAAATTGCGCAGGGTGCCCTGTTCCTCCATGACCTTCGCATGGTGCTGCCGCTGCTCGGGATTGAGATAAAGCTGGGTGGGGATATCGATCTGCAGCAACTCTTCACGGCTGCCGTAGCCGAGCATTCGCACCATGGCGTCATTGACTTCCACGAATCGTCCACCCGGCGTGCTAAAGAACAGTCCTTCCTGAATATTGTCGAAGAGCTCGCGGTACCGGCGCTCGGCCTCGCTACGGTCGGAAATGTCTTTGAGAACGTGAATGGTCTGCAGGCCTTCCCCGGAGGCTCCGTGCACGCGCGATGTTGAAACCAGATAGGTGCGGTCGAAAACCGGGTGAGCGAATTCGCCGGAGTCATCCCCTATCGAGCGGCAAAACGGGCAGGAATACGACGCAGAATCGCTGGTCAAAGCCATCAGCGCGCGAATATTGAGTCCGATCAACTCCGCCGGTGGCACACCAATCATCGCGGCCAGCGACCGGTTCACTCGCAACACTTTGTCGGACTGGTCGTGCACGACAATGAAATCCGAAATGGCATCGAATATTTCGACCCAGTGGCGGCTCGACTTTTCGATCTGCGTGAACAGCCGCGCATTGTCCAGCGCCATCGCGGCATGCCCCGCCATCGTCTCCAGGAAAACCCGATCCTCATGGTTCAAGGCTCCCGAGCGCCCGGAAAGACATAAAATTCCGGCGAGTTCCCCATTGGCGCCAGTCAGCTGCACTAACCTGCAGTCGGTCCAACCTAGCTTGGCCGCGGGTTCCACTCCCAGCATTTCCTGGGCAGGACCGCAGGACACTTTTTCCGCGTGATGAGCAACAAACTCGCCAAGCCTGGTGCCCAGGTCTCGCTCACTCTCACGGTCCAGAGAAGAGGTGGTCTGGGTCTCTTTCTTAACCGGGCTCACCTCAGACCTCTGCGAAGAACCGTCCAGCCTCTGTTCTTGAGATGACGGGACCATCTCCGTTGTCGAAGGCGACAGCGCCAGCTGCGTCTGATGCAGCGCGACGGGTTGCCAATGGCCGTCCTGAAGCAAAGCCAGCAGTCCGCCACGTGAGCTCGTCAGTTCCACCGTGCGGCGAACAAAGCGGGATGCAAACTCGGGCAAGTGCAGGCTGCCATCAATGTCCCGAGCCAGTTCGATCAATGCCTCGGCCCGCCGCCGATGCTGTTCCGACAGATGCAAATTGCTGGCAACTTCCAAGACGACCGCAGCCTGGTTCGACAGGGCCTGCGCGCGCCTTATGTCCTCCTGCGAAATCCCGGTACCATCAAGACGGTCAAGCACGCCGAACATTCCCAGCAGTTTGCCACTGGCTCCGAGAAGCGGCACGGCCAGAAACTGATGCACTTTGTACTTCGAAACGACTTCAACGTTGACGCCAGGAATTCGGTTCGCTTCATCCGTCCAAAAAACCTCTTTGGACCGCAGGGCCTTGGTGGCGACCCCTTCTGGGAAAATAGTGTCGACCGGGTGCGGTTGTCCGCGTTCTACTCCGTAGCGCACCTGGAACTGGTCATTCTCCAGCAACGCGATGAAGCATCTCCCGAACCCCAGAAACCCTGAAGCTCGGATGACAAACGCCGGCAGAAAACGATTCAGATCTCCGCTGGCACTGAGTTCAGACGAAATCTCCAGGAGTTGGTGAAGCTCCTGCGCCTGGGAATGCGCAGTGGCATGCAGCTCCGCGTGTGCCACCGCGACGGCGCCAAAGCCTGCGATCGTTGCCACCAGCGCGCGTTCCTCCGCCGTAAAGATACCGTCTTGCCGCGGATAAATTAAGATTGCGCCCTGGGTACGGGCCGTGCGAAAGGGTGCGGCAATCAGCATGCCCGGAGAGACCAGGTTCCCGAGCGAATGCACGTCCGCCCCAATCGAGAGAGTGAGAGGCTCTCCCGCTGCCACCGCGCGCTGCGCAAGATCTGCCGCGAAGCGCAAAGTTTGCCGATCATGCCGGGCGCGCGCCGAACTCGCCAGTTGCGGAGTCTCCGCTGACACCGCCTTCAACTCAAACGGACCTTCCCGGCGCAGCAGCACGCATACCAGTCGGGTACGCATGAGCAAGCGAAGCCGGTCGGCCAGTGCCTCGATAACGGCGCCCACATCCGGGCTTCGATGCAAGGCGTGGGCGACGTCCGCCAGAATCTCGGCTCGTCGATGTTCTTCCCGCGACGCCTCACCGAGACGGGCCGCTTCGAGAAGACTTCCTAAATGACCCGCCAGAATGGTGGCTTTAGCGCTGAAATCGTCGTTAAACGCCTCATCGTTGGCGTCGTGCAGGAAAGTAAGCGCACCGATGACTTCATTGAAGACCAGCAAGGGCGCCGCCAGCAGCGATCGGGCCTCGAACTCCCGAGCTGCAGGGAACGCGGCGGAATTCACATGATTCGCGAATATCGTACGCCGCTGCCGCACCGCCTCTGCGGTCACCGTGCTCTCCATCGGACGCAGACGTAGTCCCACGAAACGCTGGGACATCTTGCCGTCGGCTTGCTCCCCTACGAGTTCGTCCCCAGGCTGGCAGCGCCAGAAGTAGACTCCAGAAACGTCAAAAAACTCGCGCGTGGCCTGGCAGAACAACTGAATCAGCTGGTTGGGCTGGGCTCTCTCGCCGGACTTGGCAGCAATACGGAGCAGTAGCTTCTGAAAGTTCTCATCGGAACCGGAGAAGGCTCGGTCTCCCGGAGGAACCATCGAACTACGAACAGAAGCACTGACATCTGCACCGGCGCTGGGGAAATAGTTTTCGCGATTCACAAGTGCTTGAATCTATTGGGAAACTAACTGTCATCTCAATTTGAGTCAAGGGAAATGGATCACGAGGTGCCTTGATGTGAAATCCCGAGACTCGGAGTGAGATTTTGTCTCACCGTGAGAAACAGTAATCGGTTTTTGCCGAATGAGACAACGCTAATTACGAACATGCATTCGAATCGCCTCTCCGCCTTGAAGTAACGCTTTGTTTTTCAATCGCTTACCGCCCATTACTTTGGTTTTTCCAAGAAGCTTCCGTTGGCCTGGGCATTGCACTCTTGCCGTTGCCCAGTTCTTGGAATCGGAGGAGGATCTGTGTCTCAGCGAACCGCGGCCGCAGTGCTGGCAGTTGTAACAATTCTGGCGGCTTTCAGTCTGTCCCACGCAGGAGCCCAGACATCGCAGAGTGACGAAATCAATCGTCGGGCGAAGACCAAGGTACAGCCTTTTTACCCGGAATTAGCACGCAAGATGAATATCGCGGGAACAGTAAAGATCGAGGTGACGGTCGCCCCTAATGGCACGGTAAAAGAAGCTCGGATCGTTGGCGGACACCCGGTTCTGGCCAATTCTGCCCTCGATGCGGCGAAGAAGTGGCGTTTTGAACCTGCGCCGTCTGAGAGTACGGGCGTTATTGAGTTCAAGTTCGAACCGCGGTAACTCGGATCACCGCGGAGGAGACAGGCATGACTATCGGCAAGAAGTTATACATGAACTTCGGGTTCATCCTTTTGATGGTGGTGGCGTTGTTCCTGGTGACATGGTCGGCGGTGCAGCGCGAACACGCCGCCAAGAAGGGGGCCCAGGACTCGCTGGCCCTGAAGGATGCCACCAACAGTGTCCGTTCCCAGATGATGCAAAACCGCCTTTATCTCAGCAACTACTTGCTGAGTGGCGACACCCGGGAAGTCGATCGGATGAACGAGGGCTTGCGCACCCTCAACGAGAAACTCGAGCAGGGTAAGACCCTGGCCAGCTCCGATGATGTGAAAAAGTCTCTTGAGAAGGTACAACAGCTCGAACAGTCCTGGGGCAAGGAATTCGCGCAACCGCTCATCGAAAAGCGCAAAGACGTTGATTCCGGCAACGCCACCGTGGCTGAACTGCAAATCTACTACCTCCAAAAGGATGCTTCCTCCTGGGTTAAGAACTCCAGTGATTCGCTGGACATTGCCGACGGCGAGAATAACAAGCTGGTGGACGAGCGACGCAAGTCGGATGACACCGCGGCGAGCTTGACCATCTGGATTTCATTCTTCACGACCCTGCTCGCGGTGACCATCGGCGCCATCGTTGCCTTCCGCACCGCCAAGTCAATCACCGAGCCGCTGACCAATCTCATGAATGTGGCCCGGGCCATCGGAAACACTGGCGATCTGGAACATAACATCGACCTGGGCCGTGACGACGAGATCGGAGAACTGGCCCGCACTTTCCACAAGATGGTCACCTACCTGAAGGAAATGGCGGGAGTTTCCGAAGCCATCGCTGGCGGCGATCTGACTCTCGAAGTAAAGCCGCGCTCCTCGCACGACACCCTGGGCAACGCCTTCGCCAAGATGGTCGAAGGACTTGCCGGGCTGGTCCGGAGCGTCCGCGACGCCTCTTCACAGGTCGCCAGCGCCTCCAACCAGGTCGCCGGAGCTTCCGACGATTCAGCCAAGATTGGGCTGCAAGCCTCGTCTGCCATCGATGAAGTCACCAGCACGATGCACGAGATGAGCGTCAACGTGCAAAACATGGTGAAGAGCACGCAGGTCCAGGCTTCCAGCGTCAGCGAAACCTCTGCTTCGATCGACCAGATGGTCGCCTCGATTCAGCGTGTAGCCGATACCGCCAAGGTGCTGCTCGACATCTCCAACCGCTCTCGCGAAGAAGTCCACAGCGGCATCGGCACGATGGAAAAAGCGACCGATGGCCTGAACCGTATCAACACCACCATTACTTCCTCGGGTGAGATCATTGGAGCCCTCGGACAGCGGGCCGACGACATCGGCAAGATCATCGAGGTCATCGACGACCTGGCCGAGCAGACCAACTTGCTGGCACTGAACGCCGCTATCGAAGCCGCGCGCGCCGGAGAGCACGGCCTGGGATTCGCTGTGGTTGCCGACGAAGTCCGCAAGCTGGCGGAGAAGTCAGCTCAATCCACGAAGGAAATCTCGGAACTCATTCAGAGCATTCAGAAAGAAGCCCGCAAGGCGGTCGAGAACATGGATCGCTCCACTGCCATCGTCAACGAAGGACTGGATCTGGGTTCCGAATTGAATTCAGCTCTGAAGAAAATCTCGAATGTGGTCACCGAAGTCTATAAGTTCGCGCAGGAAATCGGGGCGGCCACCAACGAGCAATCTCACGGATCTTCACAGATTGCGCGAGCTACCACGCGGCTCAACGAAATCACGCACGAAATCAACTCGGCCGTCGAAGAGCAGGCTTCCGGCGCTCAGGCAGTGGTCAAAGCCATGGAACGCATGCGGGAGTTGGTACAGCAGTCGACTTCGAGTTCGACCGAGTTGGCCGCCTCTTCCGAACAGATGTCGAAGATGTCGCGCAGCTTGCTCGACTTCATCGACCGGTTCGCACTGGCGGAAGCCCTCCGGGAAAAGGCTTCGGATTCCGCCGGTCGCAACGCCAAGCGGGCCGCTGCCGCCGGGGCGCAGTTCTAAACCTTGAGGAGCCCAAGACCATGAGTCGCGAACTCCATATCGTGGGTTTCCAGGTGGGCCGCGAGACCTATGGCGTGCCCATCACTTCCCTGCACGAGATCGTGCGGGTACCGGAAATCACCGCCGTGCCTGACGCGCCCGACTACCTGGAAGGCGTCATCAACCTGCGCGGCAAGATCGTTTCCGTCATGGACCTGCGCAAGCGTTTCGGGGAAAAGCAGGCCGCCGTCAAGAAGAACAATCGCATCCTGGTGGTTGAGCACGCCGGAAGGCTGGCCGGTCTCATCGTAGATTCGGCTTCCGAGGTGTTGAAGATTCCAGCCGACGCCGTGGAAGCTCCGCCTGCCGTTTTTCAGGAGGGTGGGCTCAATTGTGTTACCGGCCTGGGAAAGGTCTCAGGGCGGTTAATCGTACTTCTCGATATGAGCAAGCTGCTGGCCCCTGCGAGCCTCGTAAGCAAGGGCGAGTCCGAGGATAAGAAAACAGCAGCCAAGGCCGGGGCGCGGTAATGGTGGGAGTTATTTCAATTCAGCGACAGGCGGGGCGGGAACACGCATGAGCACATCCGGAGCGGCACCCGCTCCCATACTCACCGATGCGGAACTGAAGCTGTTGCAGGCACTCATTTACCAGGAGTGCGGCATGCACTTCGACGAGCGCCGCACCCATTTCCTTCAAGACCGGCTTTTGCGCCGGTTGAAAGAGTGCCGAGCCGACTCTTTCTACGCCTACTATCGCCTGCTCATCAGCCAGCAAGGCAAGGAAGAACTCGCGAAACTGCTGGAGAACCTCACCGTCAACGAAACCAGCTTTTTCCGCCACAAGGCGCAACTCGATCTTTTCCAGAAGACCGTCCTCGAAGAAGTGCTGAAGCACAAAAGCGCGCGCCGGGAGTACTCGATCCGCATTTGGAGCGCGGGCTGCTCCACCGGACAGGAAGCATATACCCTGGCCATGCTGGTCACCGACGCGTTGGCCTACTATTACCTGCGCAATCCGCTGCCCATCGACATGCCCTTGCCCAAGCCGTTGGTACCTCCACCGTGGCGCGTCGAGATCCTGGCCAGCGATATCAGCTACTCGGTATTGCGGCACGGGCAGGAGGGCGCCTATAGCGAGCATCAGATGTCGATGGTCGACTACGGCTACCGACTGCGCTATTTCGATAAAGTTTCGGATCGCTACGCCATCAAGAAGGCGCTGAAGGAGATGGTGCACTTCGACTTTCACAACCTGAAGACGGAGTACCTGCCGCAGCGCAACGATGTGATCTTCTGCCGCAACGTCATGATGTACTTCGATGAAGCCGAGCAGAAACGGCTGATTGAAAAGTTTTACCGCTGCTTGAATCCGAACGGCTATCTCTTTGTGGGCCATGCCGAAAGCCTGCTGGGTCTTACCCAGAAGTTTCAGATGGTGCACAAGGATAGCGGGACGGCCTATCAACGGCTTGAGGTGAAAGAGTAAGCATGAGCAATTCCCCCGATGAGCGCGGCGTAGAACTGCGGGAACTCTTTTATGAGACCTCGCAGGAACTCGTCCAGGCTCTCAACGAAGAAGCGCTGAAGCTGGAAAAGAATCCCGCAGACGATGAGATCGTCCGCTCGATCCGGCGGACGGTGCACACCTTGAAAGGAGATTCAGCCGCCTGCGGCCTCCGCGAATTGAGCGAGTTGGCGCATCAGTTCGAAGACGCGCTTTCGCTGGAAAGTGCAGCTTCGCATGCAGCCGTCGCTGAAATCGCCTTCGCTACAGCCGACATTTTCAGCGAGATGATTGCGGCTTATCGCAATGGAACGAAGCTGCCAGCCACCAAAAACTTAAGCAAGAAGATTCAGGAGCTGACTTCCGCGCCGAAAAACGGCAAGATGCGGGGCAAAAAGACAGCCGGCAAGACGTCCAAAGGTAAGGCCTCGACGGAAAAGGCTTCTGCAGGCAAGTCGGCGAGCAGCGCAGACGCCCATTGGACCGAGTACGAAAGACTGGCCATGTCCAAGGCGCAAGCCTCCGGGCAAGACGTGCTGCACGTGGTTACCAAGATTGATGCGCACTGCGCCATGCCCATCGCGGGACGACAGCTGGTTCACAACGCGATCGGCGTCATGGGCCAGGTGATTGCCGTTCGTCCCGATGCTAAGTCTCCGGCAGCAGCGAAATTCATCGAGTTCGTTGTTGCCACGGTGCAAACTCCGGACCAAATTGCAGCCAAATGCAAGATTCCGACCATCGTCGAAGAGGTGAGTGTTGAGGTATTGCTGCGTGCCCATGCGGCATTGCAACCTGCAACGCTGGAAGCTTCGACCGAGACCGGCTCACCCGATGCGCCCTCGGCAACCGAAACGGCGCTGCCTGAGCCGTCCGCTGCTGCTATACCGCCCGCCGGTTCCGTGCCCGTGCCGCAGGAAAATCTGCTGCGTGTCGAGGCCGGACGGATCGACAACGTTCTCAACCTGGTGGGCGAGCTGATTATCGGCAAGTCGATGCTGCAGCAGGCATTGAACGAATTCTCCAAGCGCTTTCCGAAAGAGCTGCTGCGCGGAAAATTTGCCGATGCCATGGCCTTCCAGGCCCGCGTCCTGAATGACCTGCAACGTTCGGTCATGAAGATTCGCATGGTGCCCGTCGATCAACTCTTCCGGCGCTTCCCGCGCATGGTACGCGACGTCGCACGCCAGTGTGGGCGCGAAGTGGAGCTGGCGGTTAGCGGACAGGACACCGACCTCGACAAAGGGATTCTCGACGCCATCGCCGAGCCCCTCACACATCTGGTCCGCAATGCGATCAGTCACGGCATCGAGTCTCCTGAGGAACGGCGGAAGGTCGGCAAGCCTAGCCAGGGCATCGTACGTCTCAACGCCTATCATCAGGGCAACCAGGTCATCGTCGAAGTCACCGACGACGGGCGCGGCATCGACGTCGCAAAAATCCGTACCAAGGCATTCGAACTCGGCCTCACGACACCGGAAGAAGCCTCCAAAATGAGCGAACTGGAGGCTCTGAACTTTATCTTCCGACCCGGCTTCTCGACCGCCGAGCAGGTCACCGAGGTCTCCGGACGCGGCGTCGGCATGGATGTTGTCCAGAGCGTCCTGCACCGGCTGAAGGCCTCGATCAGCGTCGACACCCGGCTCGGGCAGGGGACAACGTTCCGCCTGAAGCTGCCCTTGACTCTCGCCATCATCAAGGCACTGCTGTTCTGGGTCGAGCAGCGGCTGTACGCAATCCCGCTGAACGCGGTGCTGGAAATCGCTCGCACCTTCGAAGGGGAAGTGCATCAGGTCGACAACTACGAAGTTCTGCAGCTCCGCAACCAGGTGCTGCCACTGCTTCGCTTGGGACGCCCGGCACCGGAGGGAGACCGCAAGACCAAGCTTTTTGTGCTCATCATCACCGTCAGTGAAAAAAAATACGGCCTGATTGTCGACGCGCTCGAAGGCGAAGAAGAACTGGTCATCAAAGCCCTGGACGATCAGACATTCTCGACCGACCTGGTCTCCGGCGCTTCGATACTAGGAGACGGCCGAGTCGTGCTGATCCTCAACCTGCCCGCGGTGGTAGAACACGTGGCCCGTTTGCGGCCACAGGCAATGGGACAGGCGAATTCAGGCCTGTTGTTGACGCACACCGATCGCATGCGTCTGGCACTCACTCCGGAAGTCGGAGGCCAGGTATGAAGCAGGTACGGGTGCTGGTGGTCGATGATTCGGCGCTCATGCGCAAGCTGATCCCGCAGATGCTCGCCGTCGACGAAGCTATTAACGTCGTGGGAACCGCGATGGATGGCTCCTTCTGTCTGAAGAAGATCGAGGAACTCAAGCCCAACGTCGTCACGCTCGACCTGGAAATGCCGGGCATGAACGGCATCGACACGCTGAAAGAGATCATGCGGCACAATCCGGTTCCCGTCATCGTGTTCAGTTCGCACAGCACCGAAGGCGCGAGCGTCACGATGAAGGCTCTGGGGCTGGGAGCGTTCGACTTCGTCAACAAGCCCAAGGACGCGTCCGCGCACATGGCGGAGACCGCGCGGGAATTGATCGCCAAAGTGAAAGCCGCCGCGGATTGCAAGCTGAAGCCACGCATGATGGCTGGCCTGCCTTCGAAGCCGGAAAAGCCCCCTGCTCCGGCCGGATCCCCGAACAAGATTGTCGCGATCGGCGTTTCAACTGGAGGCCCGCAAGCTCTGGAGTACGTGCTGTCGTCGCTGCCCGGAGACTTCCCTGGGGCCATCACTGTAGTGCAGCACATGCCGGATGGTTTTACCGAAATGTTTGCCCGGCGACTGGACGAAGTCTGCCCCCTGCGTGTGAAAGAAGCGCAGTCGGGCGACATGCTTCTTCCTGGCCGGGTGCTGATCTGTCCCGGAAGCCGCCACATGAAGGTCAAGCGGTTGCCGCTGGGCGACATTGCGGTGCTTAGCGACGAGGCGCGGGTCAACGGACATCGGCCCAGTGTCGATGTACTTCTCAGGAGCGTCGCCGAAGAATTCCGTGGCAATGCGGTCGGTGTGTTGATGACCGGGATGGGCGATGACGGCGCGGAAGGATTAGGGGCGATTAAGAAAGAAGGCGGCATGACCATCGCGCAGAGCGAGGAATCCTGCGTGGTTTATGGCATGCCCAAGGCGGCAATCGAGCGTGGCTACGCCATTCGTGTGGTCGGGCTCGACACCATGGGATCGACGCTGCAAGCCCTTTGTGGACGCGGCGAGGGTGGTCCCGCAGGGCGCGCTGTGCGCGCCGGTAGCTGAGATCGGGCACGAAAAGCCGATGACCAGCGTTATCTGGTTACGGCTGACGGTCCATGATATGCAGTAGAAAGGGGAGGTCTGTATGGAGCAGTTCGCACCAGTGAAACGCAGCAAAGACGGGCAGCCGGTCCGCTATTTAATCGTGGATGATTCCGTATTTGCCCGTAAGAACCTGGCCCGCATGATCGAAACGTTCGGCGGGCAGGTGGCGGCTGAAGCCGGCGACGGCTTGACCGCCATCAGCGAGTTCGACCGCACGCATCCTGACATTGTGCTCATGGACATTACCATGCCGCAGATGGAAGGGATTGAAGCAGCCGAACGGATCGTCCAGCAGCATCCGGAAGCGCGCATCGTAATGGTCTCCTCGGTCGGATATCAGGAGAACATTGTGGCCGCGCTGCAGCGGGGTGCACGCCATTTCGTGCAGAAACCTGTGAAACCGGAAGTGCTCTACGAAGTGATCAAGTACGTGCTCGGTGAAGACGGCGCAGTGACGAATGCCGCAGGAGCGGGAGCCTAATTCAATGAAGATGGAACTGATCCAGCCTTTCATCAACGCGGCTGACGCCGTGTTGTCGCAAGGCCTGCAGGGATCGACCAAGGTAGGCAACCTCACGATGGAAGAGGAAGCCTATCGCCGCAAAGGCGTGGCGGGCATGATTGCTTTGACGGGCGACATCGAGGGCCGCATTATCCTCGATCTCGAACCGCAGACCGCCGTGCGCGTGGCCAGCCATTACGCTGGCGCGGACCTCCCCGAATCCGACGCGCTCATCAAGGAAACCATTTTCGAATTGGCGAATCAGGTCGTGGGCAATGCCATCTCGGCGCTTAACGACCAGGGCTTCCATTTCCGCGTTCATCCGCCGCTGCTGCTGACTGCCGACCAGGGCGACAAGACCAGCGAAGACACCGAGGCACTGATGATCCTGTTCGAGACCTCCCTTGGCAACGTCTTCATGAACGTAGCGCTGCGCTACAGCAAGCGCCGCATGGCCGATCACGCGGCAGTAGGAGCTTAAGAGCCGTTCTCAGTTGTCAGTTGCCAGTTGCCAGTTCTTCGTTCTCAGTTGTCGGGGCACGGAGGAAACCTTTCAATCGTTATCTCGCCTTCTTCTCCGATTCCGTCGCGATCGTCTCGCTTTCCGGCGGCTTCTTCTTCGATGGCTGCTCGGCTTTCTCCTTCACCCCTTCGTCGTAAGCCTTGGTCAGTTCGGGGGCGGCTTGGCGGATCATCTCGTTGATCTGGGCTCGGACGGTGGCTGCGCTCTCCGGGGTTCCAGGCTCGGGAGCTGATGATTTCGGGTGCGCTGCCTCCTGCGGTGGGGCGTCTTCTTTGGGGAGGCGCTCGATGATCAGTTGGCCGTCGCGGCGGACCAGCCTGTGATCCGGATGCTGCGCGACCCAGAGTTTAGCCTTCTCTTCGTCTTCGTAGCGTTTGCGGGCGCGCTCGCGGGCTTCGATTTCTCTCCTGGCTTCCCAGCGAGCGACGTGACGGGCCTTTTCGGCTGCTTCCTCGACTTTGCGTTCGATTTCCGCTTCTACTTCGTCAAGCTCTACTTCTTCCTCTTCTTCGAAGTCTTCGTCGTCCCAGAGGTGGGATTCATCGAGCGGGCTCTCGGCGGCATTGCGCGGGTCGAGGATCACTTCGTGGACGCGAGGATCGAATCTCGTCATGCGCAGGTTGGTGCTGGCGGTTTGCAGCGCGTAGAGAAGCAGGCTGGCGATTTTGTGCTCGATCTGTCCGGTGAGCAGCAGGCGCATGATCTGCATGAGAGACATTTGGATGGAGTTGGCGTCTTCGAGCACGGGCAGAAAGAAGGTAGCGGTGCCGCGACGGCGGCGATCGACGTTGAGGCGGATGCGCTCGTCCTGGTAGCGCTTGTGGAAGTAACAGAAACGGTTGCGGCGCTGCGCAGGAGAGCCGCACTGCGTGCCGTTGGTTTTTAGGTGCTGACAACGAGATGGATAGTT
>DATEHP010000383.1:0-9974 GCA_035279505.1 Candidatus Sulfotelmatobacter sp.
TTGAAGAGATTGCAATTCGCCAATTTGGGAAGACTCCGGGATTCTCATACAGGTCTAAGTGCTGACGGCTGAGTGCCGAGTGCTTTATTCTGATGAGTCCATGATTCGTATCCGCCGTGCGTTTGATCCGCACTCCATAAAGCTTGTCATCTTCGATCTCGATGGCACGCTGATCGATTCGCGCCTCGACCTGGTGCATTCCGTGAACGCAGCCCTCCGGCATATCAACCGTCCGGAATTGCCTGAAGAGGTAATCGCCAGCTACGTTGGTGATGGAGCGCCGATCTTGATTCAACGCGCACTGGGAGGGGAAGAGGTTGACGAGGCTCTGGTCCGCAAAGGGCTGGAATTCTTCCTCTCCTACTACCGCGAGCACAAACTGGACCATACAACGGTGTATCCCGGGATTCCGGAGGCCCTCGGCGCGATTCAGAGTTCCGGCAACGGGATGCCACGGAAGATGGCGGTGTTGTCGAATAAGCCGGTGAATCCTTCGCGAGCCATCGTGGAGTCTCTGGGGCTAGGCGGGTACTTCTCGCAGATTTATGGCGGGAACAGCTTCGCCACCAAGAAACCGCAACCCGAGGGTGCGCTGAAATTAGTGAGTGAAGCCGGAGTGCGGGCGGAGCAGGCTGCGATTGTTGGCGATTCTCATGTGGACATCCGTACCGGTCGCAACGCCGGATTGTGGACCGTCGCCGTCAGTTATGGGTTTGCTCCACACACGCTCGAGGTGGAGGCACCAGATGTAGTGGTCGACACACCTGGCGAATTGAGTACCATCTTTCTGTCCCGGAGATCATTGCAAAAGCCAAAATGAAAACCGACAACTTCGGTTTCACCCCAAAAGAGCTACGCAAATTGCGCAGCATGAAGAGTCCCTACGGCATTCAGAAGGTTCTCGACGACATGCCGTATCACCTGGAGGACACGGCCTGGTCTCCGCGCAAAGTTCTGGCCGAACAGTCGTCGCATTGTCTGGAAGGAG
Source organism: Candidatus Sulfotelmatobacter sp. (assembly GCA_035279505.1). Lineage (GTDB taxonomy): Bacteria > Acidobacteriota > Terriglobia > Terriglobales > Acidobacteriaceae > Sulfotelmatobacter. The sequence goes on from DATEHP010000383.1 coordinate 989, forward strand.
CCATCTTCGGTGCCGCGGCCCTGCGTGCGAATGGATACCCGCCTTTGCTGCTGGATTTCGAAGCCGAGCATGATACCGACCACGTGATTTCGATTTTTCGTCAGGACGGCTGCTGGGGTGCGGTGGCGAAGTCCAATTACACGGGATGCCGCTGGCGGGAACCGATCTATCGCAACCTGCGCGAACTCGCGCTGAGTTATTTCAATGCCTACTTCAACCTGAGGCGGGAACGGACGCTGCGGCGCTACTCGCTTCCCGTCAACCTTACGCGCTTCGATTCGCAGAACTGGATGACCACTGACGAACCTGTTTGGTTCATCGTCTATCATCTGTTCGATGTGAAGCACTATTCCCTGCTCACAAAGGCCCAGGAGAAGCGCCTTCACCGAGTCGACGAAAGGCTATTTCAAGCAGAGTGCCTGGGAAAGGCGTATAAGAATCGGGATTAGTCAGTAATGGATGCCCGCCGTCACCCTCGTTACAAGCTGGAAGTTGATATTCGGATCTATCCACGGAACTCACAGGTGGTTCGCGGGCACTCTGTCGACATCAGCGAGTCGGGGATTTCCGCGATGCTGCGCGTGGAGGTGCCCTTAGGTGAGGTAGTGCGACTGGAGTTTACCGTGCCTACTGGTGAAGTTCAGATTCACGCTCTCGTTTGCCAACGCAATGCATTCCGTTACGGCTTTCAATTCCTCGAGGCCATTTCCCAGCTCGAAATCATTCAGCGCACCTGCCGGCAATTGTCCGTGGCCGAGTCGACGGCCGGGAACGTGGAGAGCTGAAGAGTTCGCTGTCCATCTAGGCTCCTTCCGGTTTTATCCCCCGAGACACGATCCCCTCCCAATGAGATTAAGATGAGACTTATGCGGATGAGACTCCTCGCCATCGGCATTTGCACGCTCGCGTGCTTGAGCGCGATCGCGCAACAGGATGTGCCATCGGGAACTCCCGCCAATTCTTCCCCGCCGAGCGCAGATGCCAATCAGGCGCCTTCCAGCGCTGAGCCGACGCCTCCACAGGAACGGCCCGACCTTACTCCCGACGCCGAGGGCAAGCTCTCCCCGGAGCAGATGCGCGAGTTAACGCGCGTCGTTGCGCAGAACTACCGGGATAACTACAAGAAGCAACGCGACTACACCTATATAGAACGGGATGTCGACAAATCCTTGGGTGGCAATGGACAGGTCAAGTCCACTGAAGTAAGGACCTACGAAATCGTCGAAATCTACGGCGAACAGGTGCGGCGCCTGATCGAAAAAGACGACAAGCCTCTCGACGCCAAGGAGGCAGGGAAAGAAGAAGAACGTATTCAGAAGATCGTCGACAAGCACAAGTATGAATCTGAGGACGACCGGAAAAAGCGACTCGAGAAGGAAACAAAACAGCGGGAGGAAGGCCGCAAATTCGTGAGCGCAGTTGCGGACTCCCACGACTTCCGCCTGATTGGAACGGAACTGGTGGATGGCCGCGAAGCCTGGGTTATCGATGGCGAGCCACGGCACGGCTTTGAATCAGAGGACAAGGGTGCAAAGTTCGTCTCCAAGTTTCGCGGACGTCTGTGGATCGATAAGGAGGACATGCAACTGGTGAAAACGGATGTAGAGGCCGTGGAGACGGCTTCTTTCGGATGGATCATCGCCCGCATTCACAAAGGAACGCGCGTGATGTATGAACAGTTGCGGATGAGCGACGAAATCTGGCTGCCCCAGCACTTGACCTTTAGATTCGATGCCCGGGTCGGACTATTGAAGGGCTATAACATCGACGGCGAGCAGACCTATCGCGACTACAAGAAGTTTCGCACTTCATCGAGAATTGTCGGGATGCGAGAAGTGCAGGGGCCGAAATAGCACGGCACTGCCGGCTCGTTTCAGAAGAGCACACGACCAGTCAATTTAGAAGAGTTCAAGGAGCTTCGTGAACATTGAGCTGCGCCCAATCGGATTTGTCGAGGCCGTTCGCTCTCTCGTGGAAGATGACTTCTGGGGCGGAGTCGAGTCTAGTATTGCGCTCACAGACGATTTCGGACCGGAAGCACTGCGGGGGTTGTCTGATTTCTCGCATGTTGAGGTGATCTTTCACTTTCACAAGCTCGATCCGGCGACAGTTGTGACCGGATCGCGCCATCCCAGGAATAACCTGGCCTGGCCAGACGTCGGCATCTTCGCGCAACGGGGCAAGAATCGCCCGAATCGCATTGGCGCCACCATGTGCCGCGTGCTTCGAGTGGAAGGCACCCGGCTATACGTGGCCGAACTCGATGCCCTCGACGGGACGCCAGTGCTCGACATTAAGCCGGTGATGGCCGAATTCCTGCCGAGTCGAGAAGTAAAGCAGCCCGCCTGGTCGCACGAAATGATGCGCGAGTACTGGCTTCGGAAGGAATAGCCTCAAACCATCATCGCGGCACGCTTCAGGCTTTATAATGCGTGGTCCCAACGCACAGGCTCGCCTGCAGCTAACTGCGGCCTGCACGGCTGAGATATTTCATTGCAGTTCTCGTTGAGGCATCAATGACCTCTCTTACACGTCGTGATCTTCTTCTCTCCGGCCTCGCACTTTCTGCCTCGTCCCTGGTACCGGGTGTGATTCAGCGTGCACATGCACTGCTGGAGCGCTATCCCGCATTGGAGCCTTCTGGCGCCCTTCCCCCTCGCGATCGCCTCCTGTTCGATTTTGGCTGGAAGTTTTTTCAAGGGCATGCCTCTGATCCGGAACGCGATCTTGGATTTGGCAAGGGGCAAGGAGATTTCGCCAAGAGCGGCGAATTCTGGTTTTCCACGCAGAAGTTCGATGACTATAAGTGGCGTGATCTGAATTTGCCGCATGACTGGGCGGTTGAGCTGCCGTTCGTGCGCGATGAAGAGCAGAACGGCCACGGGTACAAACCTCTGGGGAGGCGGTACCCGGAAACTAGCGTTGGGTGGTACCGAAGGACTTTCGACATTCCAAAGGAAGACTCGGGCCGGCGCATTGTGGTCGAATTCGACGGAGCCTTCCGCAGCGCACTGGTATTTCTGAACGGATATTTCATTGGCCGTAACGACAACGGCTATGCGCCATTTCAATTCGATCTGACTGACTTCCTACGCTATGGTGAAAAGAACTATCTGGTGGTGCGCATGGACGCCAGCTTCGGCGATGGCTGGTTCTACGAAGGCGCAGGTATCTACCGCCACGTCTGGCTCACCAAAACGAATCCGGTGCATCTGGGCGCTTGGGAAACTTATGTTCGCCCAACCGTCAAAGGGAGTACGGCGACGCTGAATCTCGGCACGGTGGTTCGCAACGAAAACAATGAGCCTGTGACCTGTTCGGTACTCTGGGTAGTCTTCGATGCTTCGGGAAAAACCGTGGCGAAAACCGTCTCTGCGGAGCAAAAGATCGACGCCGACGGCTCTGCTCATTTCACAGCAAACACGGGTCTTGCCAGCCCGGCACTGTGGTCGCCGGAATCTCCCAACCTGTACACCGCCGAAGTTTCCGTAGAACCCCAACAGACTCGCCCGGATCTACATACCTTCGACGCCGAGCGCGTGAATTTCGGCGTGCGCGACATCAAGTGGGATGCCGACAAAGGATTCTTCCTCAATGGCAAACCGGTCAAGATCAAAGGCACTTGCAACCATCAAGATCACGCCGGAGTTGGCGCCGCGCTTCCCGACCGCCTGCAAGCGTTTCGCCTGGCCGTGCTGAAAGACATGGGCGGAAACGCAGTGCGCACCTCGCATAACATGCCCACCCCCGAATGGGTCGAGGCCTGCGATCGCATGGGCATGATGATGATGTGCGAAACGCGATTGATGAGCGCCAATCCGGAGGGCATGGCACAACTGGAGACCATGATCAAGCGCTATCGCAACTCGCCCTCGATCATTCTCTGGTCGATGGGCAACGAAGAATGGACGATGATGCCCCAGCCGCAAGGTGTGCGGGTAATCGATGACATGATCAGGCGCACCCATGAGCTCGATCCAACTCGCATGTGTTCGGCGGCGGTCAATGCCTCGTTTGAGACGCACTTTCCCGAACAACTCGACGTCATGGGCTTTAATTACAACCTGAAGGTGCATGACAAGTACCACAAGGATCATCCGAAGCAGCCCAGCGTCGGCTCCGAAACGGCCAGCACCGTTTCGACTCGCGGTATTTATTCGACTGACAAGCTGCGCAACTGGGTGAGCGCTTACGATCTGAATCACACTTCGTGGTCTCAACTCGCCGAGGAGTGGTGGAAGTTCTACGCCACGCGTGAGTGGCTCTCCGGCGGCTTCGCCTGGACGGGTTTCGATTACCGGGGTGAGCCGACTCCTTATGGATGGCCGTCGATCAACTCGCAGTTCGGCATCGTCGATATGTGCGGCTTTCCCAAAGACAACTTCTATTACTACAAGGCATGGTGGGGATCGGAGCCGGTGCTACACCTCTTTCCTCATTGGAACTGGGAGCAGCGGGAAGGCGAACCAATCTCGGTGTGGGTACATTCGAACCTGGATTCGGTGGAAGTCTTTCTGAATGGCAAGAGCCACGGTTCGCAGAAGGTGCCGCCCTATACGCATCTCGAGTGGAAAGTCCCTTATGAGCCCGGAGTACTTGAGGCTCGCGGCACGAAAGAGGGGAACGTCGTGCTTACCGAAAAGCGAGAGACCACCGGCGATCCTGAAGCGATCCGGCTGACTCCCGACCGCACGGAGATCAACGCGGACGGGGAAGACGTCTGCGTTCTACGCGTGGAAGTGCTCGACAAGGAAGGACGGCCGGTTCCTACGGCCGACGTTCCGATTCTGTTCAAGGTAACTGGAGAAGGTGAGCTGATCGGCGTGGGAAACGGCGATCCGAATTGCCAGGAATCCGACAAAGAACCGAAGCGCAGCCTGTTCAACGGGCTGGCACAAATCATCGTGCAGGGGAATCGGACGCCGGGGACCATCACGGTTGAGGCGCAAACGGGGGATTGGCCGCCGCCGAAACTTCCGCCCACGCAAGTAACGATTACAACTAAGAAGGTGGAGTTGCGGCCGAGCGTGGGGTAAACGGATTATGCATCCAGGGATGCCGTCATCCTGAGCGGAGCCGCTGTTCCGGCGGAGCGAAGGATCTCACGTGGATCGAGGTCTCTCGGCGCACTCGTGAGAACCTGCGCCGCCGAGATGACGCCACCTCGATGTTTCGTCTGATGAAATGGGGAGTATGTCCAAATCCCGAAGAGAATTCCTTACTCTGACCTCGCTCGGAATCTTGGGCGCTGCGGCCGTATCTCGAATTCACGCACAGAATCTTTCCACTCTGCCGCCCGGGGCGCCACCGGCATTCGGCGCAGGTCCTGCATTCGGTCCTGAGGTGTCGGTAACGACTTTTGCCGAAGGTGAGAAGCTAGTCCAGTTTCCGTTGACGGACGCCGAGCGCTCCATGGCTGCCGGGACCTGGCGCCGAACGCTGGCGTCGGTATACGAGCGGCGGACGGGCCCGCGCAAGCTGCCGCTTGAGCCGAACCTGGCTCCAGCCACGCGATGGGACCCTCTGTTGCCCGGCTCACATCCCTCAGCTCAACAGGAGCGTTTTGTCCGGAGTAAGTCAGACGCCGCCTCCTTACCCGCCAAAGATGAAGACATTGCTTATGCACCCGTAACGAAGCTTTCGCGCTGGATCGAAACGCGACATATCACTTCGGAGCGGTTGACGCGGATCTATCTGGATCGGCTCGAGCGCTTCAACCCCCAGCTGCGGTGCGCGATCACCATCACGCGCGAACTGGCGTTGAAACAGGCCAAGCAGGCGGATCAAGAGATCGCTGGCGGCAAGTATCGCGGGCCGCTGCACGGAATTCCCTGGGGCGGAAAAGATCTGCTCGACACAGCGGGAATTCCAACCACGTACGGGGCTGAGCCCTATCGCAATCGAATTCCGTCCGAAGACGCCGCAGTCGTGAAACGACTTCACGACGCGGGCGCTGTGCTTGTTGCAAAACTCAGCCTCGGTGCGCTCGCCTTGAACGACATATGGTTCGGTGGGCAGACGATGAATCCATGGCTGCCGGAAGAAGGATCGTCCGGATCGAGCGCCGGTCCGGGAGCCGCAACGGCGGCGGGACTTGTGGGATTTTCGATCGGCAGCGAAACGGGCGGTAGCATCGTGAGTCCCTCCATGCGCTGCGGCGTCAATGGCCTGCGTCCTACGTACGGTCGCGTACCGCGCACCGGAGCCATGACGCTGTGCTGGTCGCTCGACAAGCTGGGCCCAATGACTCGCGGCGTGGAAGATACTCTGCTCGTACTTCAGGCAATTTCGGGTCGAGACGCGGGCGACACTGCGAGTGTGCCCAGCCATCTCGATTTCGACGCAGCCCGCACGGTCAAAGGGTTGCGCCTCGGCTACTTCCCTGCGTGGATGAAGGAGCGTCCGGCAACCGAGGTGGATCGAGCTGCGCTGGAGACGGCGAGGAAAATCGGCTTCGAGTTGGTTGAAGTTTCGATTCCCGATTGGCCGTATGACTGCCTGAATTTAATTCTGTTCGCCGAAGGTGCAGCTGCTTTTGAGGAACTCACGCTGAGCGGCGGCCTTCGGGAGTTAAAAGCCCAAGTTCCCGATGCATGGCCGAACCTGTTCCGGCAAGCGAGATTCCTGTCGGCGGTCGACTTCGTACAGGCTGATCGTATGAGGCACAAGGTCGCCAACGAAATGGCGCGCTTGTTCTCGGAAGTGGATCTGCTGCTGGTGCCTTCTCTGCGCGACGAGATGCTGGTCATCACGAACTTCACCGGACATCCCTCGCTTACCCTCCGGGCGGGATTCGTCGAGGTACTGCAAGCGAGAAGTGATTGGGCTCCGGACCCGGCGCATCCGCTGCCGACGTTTGCGACGCCGCGCCGCGTGCCGCACGGGGTGACACTGATCGGACGACTCTTCGACGAGGGGACTTTGGGGGCGGCCGGCATGGCGCTCGAACACGCCTTTGCAGTCGCGGACCTGCGCCCGCCGGGCTTTTAACTCCCGCCTATATTTTGTCCTGCCGCTAGGCAAGAACGCTCTGGGCAACCCTTACCGGTGCGTCTATAATCTCGCCGCCGAAGCATTTCTTTCCCCGACCCGGCTCTCTACCATGCGTTCACGGACTCTTGCGCTCGTACTGCTATTCGCTGCTCCCCTTGCCCCCGCCCGCGACAAGCCGGAGAACTGGATCCAGGTCACCAGCCCGCACTTTATCGTCGCGACCAATGCCAGCGAGAAGCAGGGCCGCCGCCTCGCGGACCAGTTCGAGCGCATGCGCTCGGTTTTCCATGCGGCATTCCCCAAACTCGAGGTCGATCCCGGAGTGCCGATCGTTGTACTTGCGGTCAAAGACGAAAAGGACTTCCGGGCTCTCGAGCCACAGGAGTATCTGGCGAAGGGATCGCTGAAGCTCGGCGGGCTGTTTCTACACGGCCTGGACAAGAATTATGTGTTAATGCGGATCGATGCTGAAGGACAACATCCGTACTCGGTGATCTATCACGAGTACACCCATCTGCTCATCAGCAAGGCTGCTGACTGGATGCCTTTGTGGATGAATGAGGGACTGGCGGAGTTCTACGAAAACACGGAAATCCACGAGAAAGACGCTTCTCTGGGAGAACCAAGCGCAGAGAATCTCGAATGGCTCCGGCAGAACCGACTCCTTCCATTGTCCACTCTCCTGACCGTGGACCAGAAATCTCCTTACTACCACGAGGAAAAAAAAGGCTCGATCTTCTATGCCGAGTCGTGGGCTCTTACACACTACATCCAGATGAATGATTTTTCGCAGAAGGCCCACCGGTTAAACGATTACTCGGCGTTGCTCGTTCAGAAAGTTGATCCGGTTACGGCCGCCACACGTGCCTTCGGCGATTTGAAGCAGTTGCAGACGAACCTGGAGAACTACATCCAGGGAGGCTCTTTTCAATACTTCAAGATGACAACCACGACTGAGGTGGATGATTCCGCGTTTAAAGTGCAATCTCTCACGGGAACACAATCGAATGCTCTGCGGGCGGATTTTCTGGCGTACAACCATAGAAGCGGCGATGCCCAAAGTCTCCTGGATCGGGTACTAAAGGAAGATCCCAAGAACGTCTCAGCGCAAGAGACCAAGGGCTTTCTTGCGATGCAGGAAGGCCACTCCGACGAGGCGAAGAAATGGTACGAACAGGCGGTACAACTGGATTCGCAAAGCTATCTTGCCCATTACTATTACGCGGTCATCTCGATGCGTGACGCTCGCGAGGCGACTGGACAAGATCAGGTAGAAAGCAGCCTGCGAGCAGCGATCAAGCTGAACCCCTTGTTCGCGCCGGCATTTGACAGCCTCGGCGTCTTCCTCGGAATGCGGCACAAGAACCTTGATGAAGCCCGCATGATGGCAGTGACGGCAGTCTCGCTGGATCCATCCAACATCGGCTATCGGATCAACGTCGCCAATATCCTGATGACCATGGAGAATAACCAGTCTGCCGTCGCGGTCTTGCAGGCTGCGACGAAAGTGGCGAAGACGCCGGAGGAGAGCCAGATGGTGGCTGACGCCCTCACGCGTGCGCAAGAGTATGCCGAGGCACAATCTCAATTTGCCGAACAGCAGAAGCGGTCCCGTGAGGATCCTAGCAACCATGATGGGACTTTGGCCGAGGACGCAGTGCCTAAGCTAAAGCACCGAGAACAGTTTGTTCCTAAGGGGCCACACCGTTTCGCCGTCGGCGTTTTGAAGAGTGTCACCTGTGATAATCCGGGGTTAGATCTGACAGTTTCGGGCAGTGGGAAGGTGCTCTCATTGCACGTCGACAACTATTACAAAATCTCCTTCAGTACTCTAGGCTTTCAACCCGACAAAGACCTCAATCCCTGCACCGACCTTGAAAACCGGCCGGCGAAGGTGGAGTATGTTGAATCCGCCAAGCCCTCTTTAGCAGCGCAGATTGTTTCCATCGAACTGCACAAGTGACCCCTTCACACTTCACGTGCTGCATTTCTC
>DATEHP010000384.1:0-5990 GCA_035279505.1 Candidatus Sulfotelmatobacter sp.
GAAATTGCGCGGGAGTCCCGAGCCTTCACTTCCAATGAACACGGCCGAAGGTCCCGTAAGGCGCGCCTGATCGAGCGGCGTCCCTTTGTGGGATGAGGTCGCAATCATTCGCACCGCCTGGGCGCGAAACCTGGCTGTGACCCCTTCGATGCCGTTACTATTTTTCGACAGAACCACTGGCAAGCGGAAGATCGAGCCCGCCGATGCCCGAATCACCTTCGTATTGAATGGGCTCACGGTGCCTTCGCCCAATACCACGCCCGCGCTGCCGAATGCCTCAGCCGAGCGCAAGATCGTCCCCAGGTTTCCCGGATCTTGTAAGCCCACGACCACCATCACCGGTCCGATTTGCAGACGTTCCAGAACGTCGTCTAAGGAAAAGTCGCGAAGCCTGACCAGGGCTGCGACGCCTTGTGGCGCGTCGCTCGGAACAGCACCATCGAAGATCTTGTCGAGAATCAGCAGGGTTTCTACATGCGAGCCGATCTGCGGCAGGAGGCGTTCAGCGATGCCCTGCGCAGATTCTCTGAAGAAGATGGCTCGAAACTTCAACCCGCTCCGGATCGCCTCTTCCACCACGCGGAGGCCCTCAATCGCGCAGTCGCCGCTGTCGGTGCGCTCTCCGCGTGCAAAAGCCTGCCGGAGTTCCTTTACGAGGGGGTTGTGACGCCCTTCAACCCGGCGAAGCCTCTGTTGCTGACCGGGTTTGAGATCGGAACCTCTAGCCATAGGTTTGGTCTGAGCTACCGGCACCGCCCAGTCGTCTTCCTCAGAGCAGGCTAAGGGTACACGAAGTCAGGGTTCATTCTTCGCGCAACTTGGTGCTCTTCGTGGTTCTCAAATACCGTATTATGATAGGTTCCGCCGTCAATCTTAATTTGCTATAGCAATTCCAGAAGGAGCGCCGTGCGCGCCGAAATCGTAAAGATCAGTTCCGAGACTCCCGAAACCTCTCTAGTGAAGTATGCCGCCGATCAGATCCGGTCCGGCGAAGTGTTGGGCATGCCCACCGACACGTTCTATGGGCTCGCCGCCGATCCCTTCAACCTGCGCGCTGTAGACAAGGTGTATGACATCAAGACTCGCTCCCGTCATAAACCACTTTCGCTGCTGATCGAGAGCACGGATCAGGCCGAGGAGCTCGCCAAGCCGCTTCCGGAAGAATTCTACGTGTTGGCGCGTAAGTTCTGGCCAGGTCCGCTCACCATCATCGTTAAGGCCGGTTCCCGTCTCCCTCTGAAGGTAACGGCGAATACGGGCAACGTCGCGTTGCGCGTACCCAATGCGAAGATTCCCCTTGCGGTGGTGACCGCGGCCGCCATTCCGATTACTGCGACTTCTGCCAACCTGAGCGGCGCGGCCGAATGTACCAGCGCCGAGCAGGTGCGCGACCAACTGCAGGGGCGTATCAACATCATCGTCGATGGAGGCAATTCCCCCCGCGATGTCGCGTCCACCATCATCGACTTAAGCGATGAGAACGCGCGCTGGCGGATTATCCGCGAAGGAGCTATTCCCGCGGACGAAATCTCGAAATTCTTCGCTCAAGGATGAGCGCGAGGACTAACTGTAGAGGATGACCGACACAGGATGACCGACGAATCTGCCAAACGGCATCGTCCCCGACGCTTGTGGCTTCGTCTGCTGCTTCTGGCGATCACTATCGTTCTCGTTTTTCTGGCCATCACTGCCGCTCATATCGTCGCGGCAGCCTCGCAGCAGGAAGTACCTCACTCGGACGCAATCGTGGTATTCGGCGCTGCGGAATATTCAGGCCGTCCATCTCCGGTGCTGAAGGCGCGGCTGGATCACGCTTTAGATCTTTTTCATCGCGGAGTGGCTCCTGTTGTCATTACTACGGGCGGCGCCGCCGCCGATCCCAAGTTCAGCGAAGGTGGGGTTGGAAAGGACTACCTGATGCGTCACGGTATTCCAGAGCGCAGCCTGATCGCGGAAACCCAGGGTCGCGACACGTCAGAATCGGCGACGCGCGTGGGAGTCATCATGCACGCTAACGGCCTGCATAGTTGCGTTGCCGTGAGCGATGCGTATCACGTGTTTCGTATCCGCAAGCTGCTGGAGCATGAAGGAATCCGCCCGGTCTACACTGCGCCCAGGCCTGATTCGCGGCCGCACAGCGTCTTTCAGCGCGCTTTCGCGGTATTGCGCGAGGCGACGAGCTATATGTTGTGGCGGATTGGAATCACCTAAGACGCAGCCCGCGGTTCAGAACTTGTCCACTCCGTTGGTCGTGCGGACTTTGAACCAGTCGTAACGAAGATTATGCATCATGAGCGTGTTGCGAATTCTCATGAATGCTTGCTGAATCCGCGATTCGACATTGAAATTCTTCGTGATTTGGATCTGGTCGTTGCGTGCCCCGCGCTGCTCGGCCATTTGCCGGTTATTACACTGCTGGTAATCCCGGCTCTCCATGCACAGCTCGTATCCGTTGCTGGTGTTCGCGTCGCGAAGCACTCTGGTTTCGATATTGTTCTGGATCGCTGCCGCCAGGATTTCGTCGTACCGCTCATACCAGATACGCACTGCTTGTTCCGTCTGCTCAGCCGTGTGCTTCGCCCCGTACGCGTTAATGGCCGCGATGATCTCATCCGAATTCTCCGTGCCCTCCATCTTCAAGCGCGGCAGAGGGCCAGACCATGCTTCCATGTCTTCGTCACTAAAGACCTTCTTGGCATGGGCTTTTTGATTCTTGGAACTTCGCGCGGCGGCGGCCACGGAATCGTCAGTGCTGGAAGGTTTTTTCTCGTCCGGGGCCTGGCACGAGCCGGGCGTATTCTGGGCTGCCACTTCAAGAACCAGAAGAAAAATGCAGAAAATCAGGGGGGACTTTATAAGAGTCTGTCGGCCAGATAAGTCCATCGCGTCGATCTTAAGGTCTCAGGATCAGCCCCGAAAGATGACGGAAGTTTGCGATGAGAAGTTCCTTTCTTCCTAGGCTCATTCGAAATTGTGATTCGAGTCACTGACTGCAGTGTGATCCGAATCACAATTCGCTAGAGCGGAATTCCGTGGACCGAGGCAACTTCATAGTGCGATGCTTTGGTGTCGTACCGTGCAAGATATTTTCGGCGCTCTTCAGGGATGATTGCGGTCTCGTAATCGTCGTGTCCGGCCGCAGCGCGAAGTGCCTCGATCGAGTCCCAGAGCAAGATCGTGATGAACTCTACCTCCGCTGCAAGATTTCGGCGAAGCAAATAACTTCCCTTGTACCCTTTGGCTTTGCTGATGCCCGGCAGAAGTTCCGGCTTTAACATCGCCTCATAGGAATCCGCGTGCTCCGGCTTGGTGTATCCATGCCACACTCTCGCGATCATCTTGCTCGTCCTTTGCGGTCCGTTACCACGACATCCGCTTGCGCAGTTCTGTAACATGGGCCACATGATGGGGGCCGTGCCAGGCATAAAGCGCCAGCGTTTTCTCCAGGGTCATCGGCAGCATCTCAGGGTGACGGAAGGTACGCTTCCATTGGTCGGGATTGAGCGACCGCAACAGACGGACCCAGCGGTCGTGCAGGGAATCGAGCAGAGTTAACGAAACGTCGATCGGGGTCCCGGGCGTGTCGGCGAGTTGCGCCCAGCGATCTTCGGCATAGGGCTTGATCGTGGGATCGTCCTCCGTCAGCGCCAACTTGAAACGCACATAAGCGTTCAGGTGGCTGTCGGGAACGTGATGCACCACTTGCCTGACGGTCCATCCGTCGGGTCGATAGGGAGTGTCGAGTTGCGCTTCCGAGAGTCCCTGGACCGCCGCTCGCAGACTCGCCGGAGTCTTTGCGATTTCATTGAGGAACGCCTGTCGTTGTTGGGAGCTTAGGGGGCCGTCGTAATGGAACTTGCCAAGCGGATAGCGAAAATCGCTCATTCGGTGTCTCCTCTGGGTTTTGTGAGTTTCAGATGATCCAGTCCTTCGGGGGCTTCAAGAAATGCAATTCTGCCGTCCGATGGCTCTGCAGCGTGCTGATCGGGAACCTGACCAGTAAACTACCAGCTGTGGTATTCGTGGTGGGACGGGCCCATGGGCTTTGGCTTCGAATTTCGATTCCCCATTCTCCCAGTTTGGTGCATCCAATTGAAATCTAGGCTAAACTCTCTCTGCCGTTGAGTTTAGCAACCACCCGGGACGGTTGTGGGCCGTCTGCGGGAACACCTGTGAGGGGCACAATGCCTGCTTCGGTCTGGTCTGGTCACTTAACGTTCGGACTCATCTCCATGCCGGTACGGCTTTTCTCCGGCGCGCGCAGCCAGAGTATTTCCTTCAACATGTTGCACCGCCCTGACAAGTCCAGGCTGAAGCAGCAGTATGTGTGCCAGGCTGACGGTCAGGTCGTCGAGCGCAACGAAATCGTCAAGGGATACGAGTTTCGCAAGGACGAATACATCGTCATCGAACCGGACGAGATCAAGAAGATCGAGCCCCAGACTGCTAAGACGATGGAGATTCTCGAATTCGTGAAAGCCAGTGAAGTCGATCCCGTTTACTTCGAATCGTCGTACTACATGATGCCCGAGGAGGCGGGCCGCCGCCCGTATGCGCTGCTGACCAAGGCGCTCGAAGAGAGCGAATACGTCGCGATCGCCAAGATCACCATGCACAATCGCGAGTACACGGTCTTCCTGCGTCCGCATGAAGGTGGAATGATGCTGCACACCATGTACTACGCTGACGAAGTAAAAAAGGTAGAAGGTTTCGGAGCCCCGGAAGTTGAACTGAAGGACGCCGAAGTCAAAGTGGCGCATCAATTGATTGAGGCCCTGGCCGACGAGTGGGATCCGGAAAAATACAAAGACAACTTCCAGGAAAACCTGAAAAAGCTGATTGAAGCGAAGCTGGAAGGCGGCGAAGTTGCGGAAGTTGAAAAGCCAAAGAAGTTGGCGCCGGTGGTCGACCTCATGGCGGCACTGAAGCAGAGTCTGGCGCAGATGGAAGGCAGGAAGAAACCCGCTGCGACCACCGCTTCGGAAGAACCCGCCACCGAACCGGCAAAGCCCCGCCGCAAACGAGGCTAGTCGTTCAAGGCAGCGAAGAGAAATAGATCATCGAAATGCCCAACTTCTCGGTTGCAGGCATCCCACTCCGATCCTCCGCGCATCCTCAAGCTACAAGCGAAGCTGAAAGCTGAAAGCTGAGAGCTGAGAGCCGACAGCTAGCGCCCAACCCCAGCACCCGTTACAATACTTGATTCCGATTTCGCACCACAATCTTCTCTCGGAGTGCCGATGAGTCTTCGACGTGTGGGCTGGTTCACCGCAATATTGGTGGTAGAGCTGATTTTGACGTCTTGCGGTGAGGTGTACCGCCCCGTGGTGATTCCGATCTCCAACAACCCGCCGAACCCGGCAAATCCCCACGCTGTTTTCGGGATCAGCACCAATGTCGCGCCCAATCCGGGGACCGTGTTGCAGATCGATGTTTCTGGAGACAGCAACATCGGGGTGGCGCGCATGGGCATCAACCCGACCCATGCCGCGATGCAACTTATCGGGAGCTCTTCCCGCATCTTCGTGGCCAGCGCAGGCAGCGTGGTGGACGGCGATTCCGATGTCATTACTGGATTTAACCCCGCGTCGAGCGCCGGCATTGGCAACCCGGTCACTTTCTCGCTGCCGAATGTTGGACCCAATCAAAGTTCGGCCATTACCGCGATCAGCGAAGATCCTAACAATTTAGTCACAGTGACCCTCGCTTCCGCGATCAACTCCGCTACGGTCGGTGGTCCGATCGTGATCTCAGGTGTCATCATTCAAGGCGGCGACCCGAAAAAGCAGGGAGCGTACAACGGCAACTTCACGATTACCTCGATCAGCGGGAACACCATTCAGTACAACGACTCGATCGGCGGCCTGTTGAGCGCCTCGGGAGGAACGGCCACGGTTCCGCTCCCCACTTTCTGTTCGTACCAGCCCGATTTTGTGACCACCGCGCAGTCCAACGCGCTTTATGTTGCGAACTACGGGCAGGAAAACGGC
>DATEHP010000385.1:0-4260 GCA_035279505.1 Candidatus Sulfotelmatobacter sp.
ACGGCATCCAGTTGCTCGGCTGGGCCGACAGTTCGGCAGGGTGCCTTTGTAACTCAATCAAGTAGTCGAAAGAATTGGTGCCGCAGAGCTGGCAGGTGTGAATCAAACTCATGAACAAATCACCGACCTGCGCTCCGTGCAACGTGCGATAGAAGAGTGCGTTTTTTCGGTGCATAACCGCCCGTTTCAAGCTTCTTTCGACGATGTTGTTGTCAACGGGCGCTCCCGCTTGTTTGAGAAACAACGTCAAAGGCCGCCAATGTCGTAGCAGGTACTGGATCGCTTTCCCCAACCCGGAGTTCGGCTCCGCTTTCCGCTCCGCCAACTGCGTCTCCAGCCAGCGATGTAGTTGCTCCATCACCGGTCCGCTATGCTCCTGATGAAACCGCAGCCGCTCCTCTGCGGTGAGGCCGCGCTCGCGCGCGTCTGCATCATGACCGTACACCTGGCCCAGCATCTCCAGAACGTAGCGGCATTGCTCGGGGAAATTCGCCGCCACTTCTACAAACTGTCTTCGACCGTGAGCGAGGCAGTTCGCCAGCAGGATCTGTACTCCGTCAGGCAGCTTCGGTATATTGCGTGATAGAGCGTCGCACATCTGAATCGGTGACGGTAACTCCGTTGCACGCCGCCGCAGTACGTCGGCGAGGTTCTCGCCCGCATGCTTATCCCCCGTGAAAAAGAGCGCGATTTTGCTCCCTTCCGCTGTGGACACAATGCCGCTGGTGAACACGCCGCTGCGTTCTTCCGAGGTCTGGCGCTGTAATCGCAGCACCCGCATGCTGGTGTCGTCATTGTGCAACACCTCACCTTGCGCCGCTTGCCGGATCAGTTCATCGCGCGCCGGTTTGATCAACTCCGCAGCCTCCTCCACGATCTCCCATTGCGTCGCCGCCGGTAACGGAATGCCGAGCTGCCCCTCTAACTGCTCTAACCGGTAAAACGGCGTGCCGCTGCCGTACTTGAGTTGTGCGATCATGGCCGCCGCCGTCTCGTCGTATTTTTCAGGACCCACGCCTTCCGGCTCCGGCGCCGTGAACACCTGGCCGCAAGCGCCGCAGCGCAACCGCTCCAGCGAGTACACCGTCGCTGCTAACGGTGCTTGTCCCACAATCCGGACCAGCGCCTTGGGTTCTTTCTGTCCATACACATTTCCTTTGCCGCACTCCGGGCAACGATCCCCGTGCTTTAACGAGGGATGCGTGATCGCTACCTTGCGTGCACCCGTGAACGCTTCCGCCCCGTTGCGACCGTGCCCGCTCGCCGCAGGCGAGTTGTTCTCCGGCGGCGTGGGTGCGTCACTGTTCCCCTCTCGTGATTGGCCTAGCACGGCACTCGTTTTTTCCGTACTGCGCGGCGTTGGCAACATCGCTGCGAGCGCATGCAACGCAGTTTTGACCTTCTCACAATCGGCTTGGCTCAACGGAACTTCCCGCGCTCCGTCCAGAACCCGGTCCAGTTCCTCTATATTCACGTCGATACGACTGCGCGGGGTCTTCATGCGACTGTCCCGAGCAGTTCACGAAAGCGCTTCGTCAGCGGGTAGCCCAGAACCTGTTTGATCGATCGATTCGGGACATAGCTGTTCGATTGTTTGCCGCGCCCGGTCGTCCTACCCAGCAATATCCAGTTAGCAGCACGGTAACAGGTTCCCCGGAATCGTTCGGGATCGATGAAGGTTTCCAGGAAGTAAATCGGATGCCCATACAGCCGCTGCCAGTCCTCGGACAGATCCGTCGCCATGTGCCCGAGAATATGCGAGGCTAGATGTTCGATGCGCACCCAAGGCAGAATCAGAAAGCGACTGTTATAGGCGAGAAACCGGATATTGCGCCGCCGTGCGTCCGCGCTCCAGCCGATAAAGCGGTCGCGGCTGGCCAGGTGACGCGGCGCAGACGACCAGGCCAGACAGGCAATCGGCCGCTGTTGCGCCCAGACTACATATTTAAGGTGCTCGCCAACGGGCTGCTCGTACTTCAGATAATGATGCTGTTCCAGCAAACTGTTGAACAAACCTTCTTCGGCCGTCCGCCGCACCTGCTGGAACTCGAGTGGCCGCAGATCCCGCAGGGGCCCTTCCCACGGTGTTTGATCGAGGAGCAGCGGCGCGGGCCGAGCTCTCTGGGCCAAGGGATTGTGTCGCACATAGCTCACCGGCGGCAGCGTGATCTGGCCGGCACGATCGAGCATCAGCAACAGGCCGCGGCAAACCATATCGCATAGAGCTCCATTGGGCTGCCGCCACTGCCACGCCTCACACACTTTCCTCGACAGACTGCGACGGCTGTGGTGGGGGTGCTCGGCAATCAGATCGCGTATATAAAGGATATGTTCGGTCTGGATGGCCCGTCCGCGATAGCGAAGCTCCGTCATTCCATCAGCAGTATGACCGGATTTTTCTTGGAACGCAAGGGAAATCTTTACTTGCCAGCACTGACCCGCCTCCACATCGGTGCGGCCCGGACTTGGGAAACATCTCCTGCCGCCATTAACAAATGCGCCTCATAGGCTTCGATCGTTTTGGCCGCGCCCGATGCTTCCGGCCACCAGCGAAAACGTCCTTTGGAAAGCCGCTTTTGTGCTAGCCAGCAGCCCTGGCCATCATAGCTGAGCAGGCGAATCGAGGTCCCACTGCGGCTCCGAAAAACGAACACACATCCCGACAGCGGATCTTCTGCGAGCTTCTCACGGCAAAGTTGGGCGAGTGAGTCAATCCCCTTTC
This sequence comes from Candidatus Sulfotelmatobacter sp., assembly GCA_035279505.1. Classification (GTDB taxonomy): domain Bacteria; phylum Acidobacteriota; class Terriglobia; order Terriglobales; family Acidobacteriaceae; genus Sulfotelmatobacter. The sequence goes on from DATEHP010000385.1 coordinate 2,723, forward strand.
TTCCGTCCACTGGCTCGATGGCTACGAGCACTCGCATCTGGGCGGTAATCTGGATCATTTTTCGGAGTCAGACCAGGCACGCAGCAACATCGGCCAGTCCGGCGGCAAGTTGGCTTTCCACTGCACGCGCATTTTGGCGCCCCGTGCGGACTCGAATTCGACGACATAATCTTCGACTCGAGCGACCGGCGGCGCGATCAGTTCGACGAACGCGGGATGTTTGTGTTTGCGCTGCGGCGGTTCAGATCCGAGCACGCGTTTTTTGAGGCTACCGTAATCCAATCGCAGAGCTTTCGCGGCTGTGTATACGCCGACCTGTTTGGCAGCGCCGACTGCGGACTCCCACAGCGCGTTCGGCAGCTTCGATCTCGGCGGCTGCGTGGCACGCCACTGCTCTAGTTCCTGCTGCAGGTTAATAAGGGTCTCGGGTAAGCGGGCATGTTTGCGAGGCATTGGTCCCGTCGCTCGGGCGACTGAACGAATTTACCCTTGCACGCTATGCGGCGTCACGCAAGCTCACCGGAAACTCACGGTGCACCGAAGAAGCATCTCTTTAACCACACACAAACGCGGCTTCGTCGGCCGCATAACATGTTCACTCACGACTGTCCGGTTAAATTTCATGGGAGTGTCCAAGATGGGATTTCGCGGGCCTGCGGCATTCTAATGACAAGGACCATTGACATTTTGGAAAGCAACACTTACAATGATCATATGCCAATCGTTCCTCCCTTCAATCCTTCCCAATCGACGCTAAACCGATGTGGACAGATGTCGATGAGCCAAATCTCTTGGTCCGCCGGCTTCTTCTCGTCTCTCGGGCTAGGAGTGATTGCCTTGCACCGCCTCGCGCTTCCCCCGGCAATTCGATACCTGGTTCCGATCGTTCCGCTGGTTGCCGGGTCCTTCTATATCCGTGCCCTGATTCGCGACATACGCGGTCAGATGGATGAATTACAGCTCCGAATCTACCTGGAAGCCGCAGCCGTCGCGGTTTGTGGTCTGTTCATCGTGATGCTGGCCTATCCATTGCTTCAGGAGGCGGGCGTTATCGGCCGCCTCGACTATTGGGTGGTCCTGCTGCTTCTCGGCGTGCTTGGCGCCGCCGGATATGCGAATGCCAGGTGGCGATATCGATGAAAAACCGGCTGCGTGTTCTTCGGGCCGAACGTGAGTGGTCCCAAGGCGATCTTGCCGGTCGGCTGGGTGTATCCCGCCAGACTATCAACGCCATTGAGACGGGTAAATACGATCCCAGCCTCCCCCTGGCATTTCAAATGGCTGAACTCTTTCAACTGCGGATCGAAGAAATTTTCAAGCATAACCACGACGCATCCGACGTACGTGAGAAGTAAGGCGGCTTGCATGAGACGACGAATGGTCCAGGCTTCGGCGACGAGTTGGCTGGCGCTCCTGTTTGTCTGCGGAATCATTTTCGGTCAGGAAGAAGCGCCCGCGGACCTGGCAGGTGACTGGCAGGGGTCATTGGCGGCCGGCGGAGCCCAGCTCCGGCTCGTGCTTCACATAACAAAGGAGAG
>DATEHP010000386.1:0-11227 GCA_035279505.1 Candidatus Sulfotelmatobacter sp.
ATCAGCAACCTGGGCATGTACGGGGTAGATCAATTCAGCGCGATCATCACGCCGCCACAGGCCGCCATTCTGGCGGTGGGGGGGATCGCCGACAAGGTCGTCGCAATCGAAGGGAAACCTGCGGTCCGTCCGATGATGACCCTGACAGTCTCTTGCGATCACCGTGTGGCCGACGGCGCCCGCGCCGCCATGTTCCTCAGCGATCTGGCCCAGGCGCTGCACGATCCCGCAAAATTCCTCGGATAGAACTTCTTACTGCTGCAGGATCTGTCCCGGCTGCGGATGAACCTGCTCATCCTTGATCGCGCTCGAATCCCAACCGCCGCCGAGAGCCTTCACCAGGTACACTGTGCTTACCAACTGTTGCCCGAGCAGCTGAGTTTCGAGCCGCTGATTGCTTAACAAGGTGGTCTGTGCGGTAATCACGTCGAGATAATTTGTCACTCCGCCCACGTAACGGTTGTTCGCAATCTCCAAAGCCTTTCGGGCATCTTCAACGGCCGCGCCCTGCGTAGAAAGCGCCTGCGATAGCGTGCTCAGATTGCTGATGCCATCCTCCACCTGCTGAAAAGCGGTGAGCACGGTTTGACGATAGTTCGCCACCGCCTCGTCATACGCAGCCCGCGCCGCCGCCAGATTTGCGCGATTGCGCCCGCCCTGAAGCACCGGCTCCAAAGCATCGGCGCCCAAAGACCAGAACAGGCTCGGGGCATTGAATAAAGAACTGATGGCCGTGCTCTGAACTCCTCCTGCACCGTTGAGCGTGATATGCGGATAAAAAGCTGTACGTGCCAGGCCAACCTTCGCGTTCGCATACGCTACATCGCGCTCAAAAGTGGCAACATCGGGCCGCCGCTCGAGCGCGTCTGACGGAACTCCCAACGGCACGGCAGGCGGTGTGGCCTTCAGCGGCGCGACTGGCACACTGAAATTCGAGGCCGGCTGTCCCACCAGGACTGCAATCGCGTGCTCATACTGTGCGCGCGTCTGCTGCACCAGGGCAGCCTGCGAAATGGTGGAGTCCAGCAAGGTGGCCTGTTGCGCGACCTCCAGGCCGCTGGCGATCCCTCCAGTGTGACGCTGATTCAGCAGATCCAGTGCCTTCCGCTGATAGCCCACCGATTCCTCGACGACCTGGAATTCCGCGTCGAGTTCACGCAAAGTGAAATAGTCGGCCGCAAGTTCGGCAGTCAATACAAGCTGTACATTCCCGAGATCTGCCGCCGTGGATTGCAGCGAAGCATTCGCTGCTTCCACATTCTTGCGCACGCGCCCGAACAGATCGGCTTCATAGTTCACCGAAAACGGAATCGCATAGACACTCTGCGTGTAAGGTCGTGCAATCCCACTCGCGACCACGGCTCCGTTCAACGGGCGGTTGCCCGATCCGCGCTCACGAATCGCAGACGGGTCTGCCGAAACCTGAGGGAAGTAATCCGCTGTTGCAATCCGTGCCAGCGAACGCGCCTGACTTAATCGATCCCGCGCTGCCAGCAGAGACTGATTCGCCTGCAAGAGTTGCTGCTCGTAACCGTCCAGCGCAGGATCCTGGAATATCTGCCACCATGCTCCCTTTGGGATTGCGTCCTTGGGCGCAGCCTGTTGCCACGGCGGCTGTGTTTTCCAGGCATCAGGCGCAGGTGCTGGAGCGGCTGGACGGGCATAGCGCGGTCCCACCGTACAGGCACTTGCGAATGCCAGCCACAACAAAGGCGCTGCGGAAAATCCCCGCGTCACTGCCTGCTCCCTTTCGGCGTATTCGATTTTCTTTTTTGTCCAGACTGACCTTGAAGGCTGCGTTGCTGTTGCTCAGGGAGACTTTCTTCCTGGCGTGTGCTCTGCGGAACTGCCGGCGGTTGTGCCGCTGACTGATCGTGCCCCTGCCCCGGTGATGGTGGCGCGAGGTTCACCTGCTGTCCATCTTCCAGCGAGTCCGGTGGATTGATCACGATCTGGTCTTCAGTAGAAACGCCTGCCACAACTTCAAGAGTGGTTCCGTAGTCCTTTCCAATGCTGATCGGGCGTAGTTGTACCTTGTTGTCGGGTCCTACAACGGCAAGGCGCGGCCCCTCGGAGCGAAACAGCATTGCATTCACTGGAACCGTTACTTTGTTAACGTTGGATCCCACCGCAAAGTGCACCTCGCCGAACGATCCGGGCAACAGTCGGCCATCTCGATTCGGCACGTCGACTTCCGTGAGGAGTGTCCGCGTATTGGGATCAATCGACTCAGCAGTTCGCGCAACCTTGGCCGAAAATCTCTGTCCCGGAAATTCCTGCAGAGTTACCGTCGTCGCGGCGCCGACTGTGATGAAAGGCGCGTATGCCTGGGGAACGCTGGTGTAGACGCGTAGCGGATCCACTCGCGCCATATCGAACAGTTCACGTCCCGCAGCGCCAGCCCCGGCATTGATCAATGCTCCCGGGTCGACGTTACGCTTCGTAATGACGCCCGAGAATGGCGCGTACACTTTCTTGAATCCCTCCATCTGCTCGAGCCTGCGTACGTTTGCGTCTGCCGCGGCCAGATTCGCCTGCGCCTGTTTGTATCCGCTGGTCTGTTGGTCCGCCTCTTGTGCCGATACCGAATCACTCTTGCGCAGGTTCTCCCAGCGGTCGGCGCTGATCTTGGCGAGTTCCAGTTGAGCAACAATCTGTTGCCGCGCAGCTCGGCTCTGGTTTAGCTCCTGATCGACTTCCGGAGTGTCGATCGTCGCCAGTAAGTCACCTTCCTTCACGCGGCTTCCGATGTCTTTGTACCAGCGCACAAGATAGCCATTCGTGCGGGCGTAGATCGGAGACTCCTCGAAAGCCTGCAACGAACCCGGAAGCACAAGCTCTTCATCGGGTTTCTCCGCCAACGGATGGACCACTGCGACAGTTGGAATCGTGCCCTGTTCGGTCTCCTTGGCCAGTGCCCGTTCGTGACTCGCACGGCTGATCAATGTGATCGCACCGGCGGCCAGCAGAACCAGCAGCGCGACTCCAACTACCATCAATGCGCGACGCGGCGGAGCAGGAGGAATCTCCGGCGGCGGCTCAATGGCGTGTGTCTGCCGCCGTGACCGCTCCTTCATGGCGGCGATTTCTTCATCAATCTCGGCTTGCGTCGCATGATGAAGAGTGCCCGCACTCTGCCGTCCATCGGACTCCCTGGCCACGCGATTTTGCTGCCGTGTTTGTTCGTCATCTAACATCATGCTCTGCTCCGACTCTATGAAACTGCTGTTTCTTTTCATCACTCATGCTCGCGTGCCTGCCGTGCCTCTCGGCGGCTATGGAAAATCGCGAAAACACTCGGCACGAAGAACAATGTGGCTACCGTGGCGAACAATAACCCCCCAATCACGGCACGTCCCAAAGGCGCGTTTTGCTCGCCGCCTTCGCCCATGCCCAATGCCATCGGCACCATTCCGATAATCATAGCCAGTGCGGTCATCAAGACCGGACGAATGCGCGTATAGCCGGCCGCTACTGCTGCCTGAACCGCAGGCACGCCCTCATTCATCTGTTCGCGAGCGAAGCTTACCATCAGAATCGAGTTCGCCGTCGCCACTCCCATGCACATGACCGCACCGGTAAGAGATGGCACATTCAATGTGGTGCGCGTCAGCAACAGAAACCAGCAAATTCCAGCCAGCGCTCCGGGCAGGGCCGTGATGATGATGAACGGATCCAGCCACGACTGGAAGTTGATCACGATCAGCAAATACACCAGTACGATCGCTCCCACCAGTCCAATGCCCAGGCCAATAAATGAAGACCGCATGGTAGCGACCTGTCCGCGAACGACGATGTGAGTGCCGCGCGGCAGCTTGTCTTCGAAGCTCTTAAGCACCTCTTGCGTATCTGCCGCGACGGCTCCCAGATCCCGGTCCTGCGTGCTGGCAAACACGTCGATGATCGGCTGCACGTTATAGTGATTCACGGTCGCGGGCCGCACAACTGGACTGACTTGCACCAGGTTGCCCATCAACTGCGGCCCTTGCTGCGAAACTACGGGAATGTTCATCAAGTCTTGCAGGTCTGTCATACGGTATTGCGGCGCCTGCACTGCCATCTGATACGTGACTGCATTTTTCGGATTGAGCCAGAAGTTAGGTGAAGTCTGAAAGCTTCCGCTCAGCGAAACCAGCGCGCTCTGCGCCACTTCCCGCGCGGTCAGCCCCACCTGAGCGACGCGCGTGCGCTGGATGTCCATGTGCAGTGTAGGCAATGAGAGCAACTGCTGTACGTGCACATCGGCGGTACCGGGGATATGGCGCATCCGTCCGGCGATCTGCTGCGCGATCGCATAGTTGGTCTGCAAGTCGGTGCCGACGACTTGGACGTCGATGGGCGCAGGAATGCCGAAATTCAAGATCTGCGTCACGATATCAGCGGGCTGGAAGAAGAACTCCACACCCGGGAAATGCTGAGGCAGGAATTCCCGCAAATGCCGCGTCAGGTCGGCTGTCGGCTCATGCTTCTCCGGATTCAATGCAATCAGGATCTCAGCATCGCTGGAGCCGATCGTCCCGTTGGAACTATACGACTGGTTGATGCCGGAATTCGGCAGCCCAATATTGTCCAGAATGGTTTGCAGCTGTCCCTGCGGAATTTCTGTGCGCAGCGATTTCTCGATCTGATCGCACAGACGAGCTGTCTCCTCGACGCGTAATCCGGGACGTCCGCGAACGTGAAGCCGCAACAGTCCGGCATCCACCTGAGGAAAGAAGTCTTGTCCCAGGAATGAAAATAATCCCAGTGAGAGCAGGCAGAACAGCAGAAAGCAAACTGAGAACAGCCCCCGATGCGCAATCGTTGTCTCCAGCAGAGACTCATAGCTCCGGCGGAACTGTTCAAATTTCCGCTCAAAGCCACGCTGAAATCGTGCAAGAGCGGATCTCGGCGTCTCCGCCCGATGTTCGTGGCCCCGCATGATGTACATCACCAGCGTGGGAATCAGCGTTCGCGACAGCAGATAGCTGGCCAGCATGGCGAAACTCACCGCCTCCGCCAGCGGAACAAATAGAAATTTCGCAACGCCGCTCAGGAAAAACATGGGCACGAACACGATGCAGATGCTGAGCGTCGAGACGAATGCCGGCACCGCAATCTGTTGTGCTCCGTCGAGAATCGCCTGGCGCATCTCTTTGCCCATCGCCAGATTGCGCTCAATGTTCTCGATCTCCACGGTCGCGTCATCGACCAGAATTCCCACTGCGAGCGCCAATCCACCGAGTGTCATGATGTTGATGGTTTCGCCGATCGCACCTAGCAAAATGATCGACACAAAGATCGAGAGCGGAATCGAAATCGAAATGACGATCGTCGGACGCCAATCCCCCAGGAAGAGCAAGATCATGCAAGCGGTGAGCGCCGCGGCAATCAGGGCCTCGCGGACGACTCCGTTGATCGACGCCCGGACGAAAAGCGATTGATCGAATAAATGAGAAATCTTCAGTTCGGGCGGCAGCGATTGAGCCGCCTGCTCAACGATCCCTTTGACCCCGGCGACAATCTGCAGCGTCGACGCTGTGCCGTTCTTATAGATCGACATCAGCGCGCCGCGGTTGCCGTCCTGCCTAACAATATTGGTCTGCGGCGCAAAGCCGTCGCGGATGTGCGCCACATCGCGCATGTACAGGGTGGACCCGTTCGTCGTTTTGACGGGAAGATCGTTCAGTTCCGCAATCGTTTGCGGGGTCCCGTTCATCTCGATCTCATACTCAAGCGGTCCCATCTTCATCGTGCCGGTGGGCAGAATAATGTTCTGGGCGTTCACGGCATCCACAATGTCGACAGGGGAAAGACCATAAGCTTGCAGCTTCGGCAAATCGAGATCGACTTGAATCTGCCGCAATTTGCCACCGTACGGGTACGGCGTAGCGGCGCCGGGAACCGTTGCCAAGAAAGTGCGCAGAAAATTCTGCCCAAGATCGAACAGTTGCTGCTCCGGAAGCGTCTTGCTGCTGAGGCCGAGCTGAATAATGGGCGTCGTCGAAGCGCTGTACGAAATGATGAGTGGAGGAGTCGTGCCGGGCGGTAGTCCCCGCACGGTGGTCTGGCAGATCGCCGTAATCTGCGCAATTGCGCCTTGAACGTTAGTGCCTGGGCGGAAGAAAACTTTGATGATCCCCAATCCGTAGACCGATTGGGATTCCATGTGCTCAATGTCGTTCACAGTGGTGGTGATCCCGCGCTCGGAGTTGGCGACGATGCGGTCGGCCATATCCTGCGGCGACATTCCCCCATAGAACCAAACGACGGACACGACAGGAATATTGATGTCGGGGAAGATGTCAGTAGGCGTGCGCAAGATGGTGATCGGCGTCAGAATCAGAATCACGATCGCCATTACGACAAATGTATAAGGCCGTCTTAGGGCTAAAGCAACAATCCACATGCGATGCCATCCGCTCCATCATCCAAAGAAACACTGCGAGGCCGCCCCAATAGCACTTCGTCAATGATCGCTTAGATTCGATACTCGGCGTATCGGATTCGAATTAACTTCGCTCGATTATATGGTAGCTTAGGACCATGCGCCAAAAGTTATTGGCCGCAGAATCCCGCAAAAATGGCAAGCGCCCTCCGGGCCGCCCCCGCAGCGAGCAAGCCCGGCAGGCGATCCTTCGTACTACTCTAAAGATCCTTGGTAAGAATGGCTTTTCCGACTTCAAGATCGAAGAGGTCGCGACCCACGCCTCAGTGGGAAAAGCCACGGTTTACCGCTGGTGGCCGAATAAAGGCGCGCTGATCGCGGACGCATTTGCCAGCAGCACCACCCGCAAGCTGCGCTTTCCCGATACCGGATCCGTCTACGCCGATATGAGCCAGCAGATGCGCCAATTAGTAAAGGTACTTCGCAGCCGGCGTGGACGCATCGTATCGGCCATCCTGGCCGCGGGCCAGAGCGACAATGATCTGATCAAAGCGTTCCGCGAACGGTTCCTGTGGCCACGCCGTAGAGAAGCGTACGCGACTCTTCGCCGTGGCATCGAACGCGGCGAGTTGCGGAGAGACCTCGATCCCGACTTGCTTCTTGACTCACTCTACGGCCCGATCTATATGCGATTCCTCATCCAGCATGATCGCCTGACCCCTGAGTTTGTAGATCGTCTTTGTGAACTCGTGCTCGACGGAGTTCGCCCTCAAAGCCGGAGTTCGTCCGCAAAGAAAAGCGGTAGCGGCCTTTCCAGAAAAAGCAGTTAGGAGGAATGGTTTCCCGGCGCTAGCCTCCGTCAACGGAGTTCGAGGCGCTGATTCGACTTTGACCGAATGTCTATAACTCCCTCGCGGAGACCGGGCGTCCTAGCGGTCAGATGGATTGCCCCAGTTTTGTGCGACGTGCGCACTACGACCAAGGCGCGCCCCTGGAAAAGCTTGCGCTGGTTTCCCTGGTACGACGCGGCATCTTTGCCGTCCCCATTTCCCACCGCGGCGATTACACCTGGCCCGCTGATTGCGAATTGCACTTCTTGGCCCGCGTCTGGTTGGAATCTTTCCTCCGCATCGAGAGCTTCTACGGTGATAAACGACAGATCCTGGCCGTCAGCCTGAAGCACAGTGCGGTCCGCGGTTAATCGCAACCGCGCGGGTTGGCTGGCGGTGATGAGAACGCTCTCGGCCACGGCGCGATTGCCCCGCACACCTACTGCCTTCAACGTGCCTGGCGCATAGGGGATTGTAAACAGCGCCTTGAAATGCTGTTCGCGGCCGGTGGGCTGCTCGCCGATCAATTTGTCATTGAGTAGGAGCTTCACCTTTTCTGCGCCGGAGTAGACCTCTACCTGCAACTCCTTGCCTTCCTGTCCCGGCCAATTCCAACTCGCAACCGTTGGATAAACGGACCATCCCACTGCAACAATCTTTTTGCCTTCCGGCTCGGGCAGTCGGACTGTGGCGTACACTCGATCTCCGCCGTTCCACAAGATGTCTCGATAGTAAGACTGCGGTTTCCGGTAGCCTGTGAGATCGAGATCGCCGCACTGCGACCCATGCCAGGGATAACTCGGCATGAGAAATTGCATGACGGACATCATCGCCGGGTCAGGCTTTTGACTCATCGCTGCCATCGGGTCCACTCCATTCGCCAGCGCGATGAAGTACTGATCCACCAGAGTTGACATGGCAGCGGAGATCTTTCCCACCTGTGCCGATTGCTCCGGAGTGCCGTACGCCCACGCTCCGATGCCCGACTCGCCCAGGTAGTCCATCGCGGTCCATACAAACTCACCGACGACGAACGGGTTGTCTTTCACCAGTTGCCACTGCTCGAACACGTCTGCCGGGTAGGATTCCGTCGTCAGCATGATTCGCGATGGCGCTTGGCGATGATCTTCTGCATAGTTCTTGGCGAGGTTATAGTTGTACCCGCCAATGTCCAGAACGGAGAACACCGCTTGCTGCGTCGGCCCGGAAGTAGTGCCCGGCATCGCTTGTGTCACCGGCCGGCTGGCATCCAGTGAGCGCACCTTCGCCGCAATTTTCTTGGCAAGCGCTCCACCGCTTTCGGTGAATACTTCCGGAATCTCGTTGCCAATGCCCCACACCACAATCGACGGATGGTTGCGATCTCGCAGAACCATCGCCGATACATCCCGCTCCCACCATTCGTCAAAGTCACGACTGTAGTCGAATTTGACCTTGCTCGCTTTCCAAGTGTCGAACGGTTCGTCCAGCACCAGTAGGCCAAGGCGGTCGCATGCGTCCAGAAATGCCGGTGACGGCGGGTTGTGCGCCGTTCGTACGGCGTTGTGCCCAGCGGCCTTGAGCAATTGAACCTTGCGTTCCTCTGCCCGATCGAAAGCCGCGGCCCCCAGCGGTCCGTTATCGTGATGAACACTGCCGCCGGTGAGCTTGATGCTCTTGCCATTCAGCAGGAGCCCGTTCTCCGCCGACCAAGTCAGCGAGCGGATACCGAAGGGAGTCACCACCTCATCCACTACCTTGCCATTGTTCAGCACTTGCGTGACTGCCCGGTACAACGTGGGCGACTCCGGCGACCACAGCTCAGGATTGACGACGGCCATCTCTTGGCTTGTCTCCATCTCGCTTCCCGGCGAGATCGCCAGGGTTGACTCCACGCTTCCGGCACTCTTGCCGGCTTGATCGATGAGTGTCGTCTTTACTACTACGCTTGTCTGTCCCGCGGACTCGTTAGCCACGCGCGTGCGCAGCGTAACCTTCGCCGCGGTTTCAGATACTTCAGGCGTGGCGACGAAGACTCCCCAATGCGCAACATGTATGGGATCCGTCACGACCACTCGCACATGCCGGTAGATGCCAGACCCGCTGTACCATCGGCTGTTGGGTTGAGCGGAATTGTCCACGCGCACCGCCAGCACGTTGCGCCCAGAAAAGTCGAGGTCCGGAGTGAGGTCGAAAGTGAAACTGGTGTATCCGTAAGGATGGGTTCCCAACTTGTGCCCGTTCAAATAAACGGTGGCATCTTTGTAGACTCCATCAAAATCGACGCTCACTCGCATATCCTTCCACTCGGGGGGTGCGCTGAACGTCTTGCGATACCAACCGATCCCAGCAGGAAAGAAGCCGCCGCCCGAACCAGTTGGATTGTCCTTATTGGGCACTCCTTCAATGCTCCAGTCGTGCGGGAGAGTTACGGTTCGCCAGGATCCGTCTACGAATGCACGCGCCTCGGCTCCGGTCGGATCGCCGAGCAGAAATTTCCATTCTGAGTCCGCTGCCAACTCCAGCCTGGGCTTTCGTGTTTGTGCTGCGTTCATCTGCATAGTGCCAAGCGATGCTAGAGCGACGCAGATTGCAATGGATCGGTAGAAGAATGATTTCATGGAAGCCTCTTTGGTGGTTCGCCAACGATGATCGACCCCGTGAGAGCGAAAACAATCCAATCGTATACTCGCAGGCTGCCGGCGGGCGAGCGTCGCGACTGGTGCGACTTTGCTGATAACCTCAGGAAGTAAAGATTTCTGGGAGTAAGCCGCCGTTGCCACCGATTCTCAACGCACAAGGAATCTCGAAAGCTTTCGGAGCCAAGCCCCTCTTCCAAAACGTCTCGTTCACGGTTTCTCAAGGAGACCGGATCGGGCTCATTGGGCCGAACGGTTCGGGGAAATCTACGCTGCTGCGGATTTTGGCGGGCACGGAGGTGCCCGATAGCGGCGACCTTGCAGTCCGCAAGCGCCTCCGTCTCAGCTACGTGGCGCAAAACTCCAAATTTGCTGCCGGGGAGTCAGTACGTGCCGTCGTGGAGCGGGCGCTGCCTAGTTCGGATGCGTCGGAAGCGGATCGTAGCGCCCACTTTGCCGAGACACTGGGTCGTGCCGGATTCGAGGACGTCGACGCCGAAGCGGTTGCGCTCTCCGGAGGCTGGCAGAAGCGGTTGGCGATCGTAGAAGCGCTGGTGCACGCGCCAGATGTTTTACTGCTGGATGAGCCCACCAACCATCTGGACCTTGCCGGAATTGAATGGCTCGAAGACCTGCTGCAGCAAGCCAGGTTCGCTTGCGTCGTGGTGAGCCACGACCGTTACTTTCTGGAGAATGTGGCCACCGAGACTGCGGAACTCAGCCGCGTGTATCCCGACGGCTTGCTTCGAGTGCGTGGCAAATATAGCGCGTTTCTCGAGAAGAAAGAAGAATTCCTCCACGCGCAAGGGAAGCGTCAGGAAGCGCTCGAGAACCTGGTTCATTCCGAAATCGAGTGGCTGCGCCGCGGAGCAAAGGCACGGACCAGGAAGTCCAAGGCGCGCATCGATAAGGCTGGTGAACTGATGAGCGAACTAGCCGACTTGAATGCCAGAACCCGCACAACAACTGCGCAGATTGATTTTTCGGCGACCGATCGAAAGACCAAGCGCCTGATTGAACTTGAGAATGTGTCTTGCCAGCTGGGAGGAAGCACGCTGTTCGAGCGGTTGAACTTTATCATTTCCGCGGGCATGCGGGTTGGACTGGTGGGGCCGAACGGTAGCGGCAAGACGACTTTGCTGCGCCTCTTGCGTGGAGAACTCGCGCCCAGCAGTGGAGAGATCCGTCGCGCCGACTGGCTGCGCATCGTTTATTTCGACCAGACCCGCAAACTCGACGAGAATGTCACGCTGCGTCGCGCTCTGGCGCCCGAAGGGGATTCAGTGATTTATCAGGATCGTGTGATTCATGTCGCGTCGTGGGCGGCAAAATTTCTGTTCACCGGCGAACAGCTTAACCAGCCGGTTGAACGCCTCTCCGGTGGTGAGCGTGCCCGAGTTTTGATCGCGCAG
>DATEHP010000387.1:0-20776 GCA_035279505.1 Candidatus Sulfotelmatobacter sp.
TGCCCAATGGAACTTTCATTCCTTGGAATTGGACCAGCGCAAGCCGAACGAGAACGTGCGGCTGTAGAATTCGCGCTGGTTAGGATATTGTGGGCTGCCGTTATAGAACCCGAACACTTCATTGTTCACGTTCAGCACGGAGGCGAGGAATTTGAGTCCGCCTCGAATGCGGTAACTCCCTTGCAAGTCGAGTTGTGCGTGCGCATACGTGTAATTGTCTCCGTTCGGCCCCTTCAGCCCGAGAGGCGCGCCGGTCTGGTAATTGTATTGATAGATATAGGCGTCGTTATGAGTGAGGCCGAGGCGCGCCGAGAGGCGGCGTTTGTCGTACGTCACGCCCAAATTCCAGTTGTTCGGGCCCTGGCGGGACAATGCTGGGTTGTCTGTCCGTTGCGGGACCACTGCTTTGGATGTGGTGTGGCTGTAGTTTGCAGATACTCCGAAGCCGTTCATGATCCCTGGCAGGAACGTGAGGAGTTGCTGATAGGCGGCTTCAAAACCAAAGATGTGAGCGGTTGTGCCGTTGACGGGTTGAACCTGAGTAAACCCCGCCAGGTTCGGCGACTGGGTCGTGACGGGAAAAATTGGATCTCTAAGATCCTTGTAAAACACCCCGGCCTGAATCAGGCCGACCGGCTTCAAGTATCGTTCGCCAAGCAGGTCGAAATTGTTGGCGGTAGTAGGCCTCAGGGCAGGATTACCTACGAACACTTGCTGGTCTTTGTCGCTTTCAAGAACGTAGGGTGGAAGGTCCGAGAAATTTGGCCTGGCAATCCCCCTTCCGTAACCAACGCGGAGCTTCGTGTCAGGCGTGAACGAGTATTGAACATTTACGCTCGGCAGCACATTCACGTATGAATTGTCCCCAGTGACGGGAGTGGTCGATTTGTAATAAAAGCCGTTTTGATCGGGAGTAGTTCCGAACACCACACTGTAACCAGTAAAGTTTGACCGGGTGGCTTCGATTCGCACTCCGGTCTCTATCCGAGCCCGACCGAAGCTAATCGTGTTCATGGCGTAGCCAGCATAGATTCGCTCGATCGTGTGGTAGTTGTTCGGGTCTGAACGAGAATGCGTTGAATCTATGTCCAGGAAGACGGCCGCCGGATTTGCGGCGACAAACCCAAGAATCTTGTTGTAATCCGAAAGCGGGGGTAGGGTGTATTGTCCGAAATAGAAATTCGGATCCTTAGGAGCGTTCCCCAACACCTGGCTATACAGCAGCGCAGGACCTCCGGCGCTTGGTTTAGAGACCGGTTCATAGGTCTTGTTGGTCTTGTCTCCGTTACGTACCTTGGCGCCCACTTCGAAAGAGCCAAAGTGCGACCCAGTACTGTAGTGGCGCGCCAGCGACACGGCTCCCTCCAGGTCAAGTTCCCGCACCGGGTCCACCGCGCCGATGGTCTTGTACATCGTGTAAATGGTCGGATCGTTGATGTTAATGCCGTTCAGTACGGGAAACTTTGGAGTGGTGGGGTTGCTGGTATCGATCCCAAACTGCACACCGTCCGTCCTGAAGTAGGTGCTAGGAAATTGTCCATCCTGCCGCTCGCGGGACACGGCGAATTGATAATTCAGAAGGCTCAGTCCCAGGTTGAGTCTTTCGCCGGCGGCGATGCTGTAGATCCTTTGCTCTGGCGTGCGATTGAGATGGCGGAGTACAACATCGCCATCGGTATCGGCCGTGGTGCGCGTCAGGAGCGTACCAACGTCTTCTTGCACATTCCAGGTATCGCCAAAGTCCTTGAACTCGGCAAACATGCCGCGGATGTAGGCACTCGATCCATTACTCAGGCGATAGTCGGCAGAGCCGGCAAAACCATAACGGTGACGGCGTTGCATATATTCACGCAAGTGAATGCCGGAGTCGCAGGGGAAGGGGCCGCTACCGTCGTTCAAATCACAGGACCCGGGAGCCGGTTCGATATTGTTGTAACCTCGCCCGTTGTAATCGTAGCTTCCGCCCAAGGCCATACCCAGGCGCTTCTCCACGCCGAACCGCTTGCTGACGGTGCCGTCGTACTGGGTGGAAGAACGACCGTTGATGATGGGCGTGTAGCCATACAGGCCGGTGAGCGTATAGAAAGGTTTGTCGTCGGCGCTTCTCGTTATGAGGTCCATAGATCCGCCGATCGCGTCTCCATCCTGATTAGCCGAGAGCGTTTTGCTGACCTGGATGGACTCTACAAGGCTGGCAGGAATGACATCCAACTTTACGTTCCGTACGTCGCGTTCCGGCGAGGACACGTGCACCCCATTGATGGTCACGTTACTGAGTCGTGGTTCAGTTCCTCGAATCTGAACGTACTTGCCTTCTCCTTCATCGCGTTCCAGAGACACTCCCGGCAATCGGCCCAGCGCATCGGCCACGTTCGTATTTGGCAGGCTGGTGATCACTTCTGTCGGTAGCACCTCGACTATGGTGTCTGCAGTGCGCATTATGTTGAGTGCCTCAATTTCGCCGCGCTCGCGTTCTCCGCGCACGACAACTTCTTGACTCACCGACCCAATCTGGAGCACAGCCTCTACTTGAGTCTCCTGTCCCGGCGTAATTGTTGCTGGAGCCGAGAAGGGCGCGAATCCAAGGTACGAGACCGTGAGTGTGTACTTGCCCGGCGGTACGCCGGAAAGGATAAATTTCCCCTGCTCATCCGACACGGTCGTCCATCCCGCGGGTAGCAGTTCCACGCGTGCGCCCTGTAAAGCGCTATGGGACGCATCGGTCACGTTTCCGTTGATGGTGCCGTAGTCTTTCTGCGAAGGCGCGGTGCTGGGCGCCGTTCCTCCCTTCACCTGGGCCCGCAAGAGCACGGTAGTTAGCGCGGGTAGCAAGAACAATACTAAGCATGATTGCGCCAACGTTCGGCTTGCGCCTCGCAGGAAACTACGGCGAGTGAGAACGCTCGCGAGCTTGTGAGATTTCACTGCCATTCGTACTTGCTGAAAGAAGAAAAACATCGATGAAGGCTTCATGTGCTCCGTCCCCCTCTGACCGCGCTCGTACGTTCCCTCGGAAAGAAATGCCGGCAACGGAATCGACTTCCATCACCCGGCGGCTCCGCAACGTGAGCAACTGCACTCAATCGCTAAATCGCTGAATCTTTCCGCGGATCGATTGTGATGCGAGAGTGTTACGGTACAATTAAAACTCCTGGCGCAAGCACCGCGCGAGATGTTTTGTTCCGCCTCCGGTTATCGATGGGATAACCAAATGCTTGCTCATAACCAAGACTGCGGGAAATCCATAATCACGCGACGGGAATTTCTTCGTTTGAGACAGCAAGCCTGGACCAATTAGCGTTGTTCGCGTCGTATATTTGGCAGATGCCGAAGGTTAAGCTCGTAATTTTCGATATTGGCGGGACCATCATTGAAGACAACGGCGAAGTGATTGCCGCGTTTAGCGCGGCCTTGGGAGCGAACAGCTTGCCCGCGACTGCCGCGGAATTAGCCGAGTTCAAGGGCGCTACAAAACGGGATGTCATCCGACGGTTTGTTGAACGCCAATGGGGCAAAGAGGACGCCAGCAACGCAAAGCGAGTCGACAAAGCGTATGCGGATTTCCGGGCAGAGTTGGAGAGCAAGTTCTCCAACGGTGGAGTTAAGCCGATCCGAGGAGCGGCTACCACGTTTGCCTGGCTAAAAGCACACAACCTACTTTGCGCCACGACGACAGGTTTCTATCGCTCAGTGACAGGTCGCATACTTAGTTCCGCCGGGTGGCAGGAGGTGTTCTCCGCCAACGTCTGCAGCGATGACGTTAAGGCGGGACGGCCCTCCCCCTACATGATCTTCCATGCGATGGAGGCGAGCGGGATTGGCGACGTGCAAGAGGTTCTCAACGTGGGCGACACTCCTTTGGACATACAAGCCGGGAAACGGGCTGGGGTTCGCGGGGTCATCGGCGTGCTCTCCGGAATTCACAAAGAAGAGCGCCTTCAGAAAGAGTCGCCGACGCATCTAATTCCAAGCGTCGCTGACCTACCCGCGCTCATTGAGGCCCATTACTTGTGACGCCGCCGGCTGAGGCGGACATGGAAGCCAGCAGAACGGAACGGAAGGCGGTCGCGGGCCGACTGAGGGTGTGGCTTTCGCGGGAGACCAAGGTGAGCGGACGTTCGAGCGACACTCCGTTTACCTTCATCGCACTCAATCGCTCCGCCAATACTTCTGCTTCGACCGTGCGAGAGGAGAGAATGGCAACGCCGAGATCCGCTTCCACCAAAGCCTTGATCACTTGATTGTTGTTGAGTTCCAGGCCGTACACGAGACGAATGCCTATTTCAGAAAACTTGCTCTCCACAAACAGGCGCGTCCCCGAACTCGGCTCACGTACTATAAATGTTTCTGCAGCAAGCGCCTTTGGATCAACGGCAGTCTCACCTGCTAAACGATGCCGTTTCCCGACGACAACCACAAGGTCGTCAATGCCGAATTTCTCGACTTTCAAATTGCCAGGGAGGGAATGAGAAAGCGTAATTCCAATTTCGTACCGGCCGTCTGCGACCGCCTCTTCGACGTGTCTCGAGTTATAAACCTGAAGATTGAGCGTGACCTCGGGATACTGGGCGCGGAACTTATCCAAAGCAGGAGGAAGAATGTGCTCGGCAGCAATAACTACCGTTGCTAGATCCAGACGTCCAACGATGACCTCCCTCAACTCGGCAGTCTCGCGTTCTGTGGCTGCAATTCGTTGCAGCAGTTCGTTCGCGTGACGGTTAAGAAGCAGGCCAGGCTCAGTCAGGTACACGCGTCTTCCGACGCGCCGGAAAAGCGTGACCCTGAGTTTTGCCTCCAATTCATGAATCTGATTCGATACGTAAGGCTGGCTCACATGGAGTTCCTCGGCAGCCCGGGAGAAGCTCGAATGTCGTGCCACCGACTCGAAGATCCGGAGCCCTGCTATGGTAATCGCGGACGGTGGGTAAGGGCCCTGCGGTTGGTCGTTGCCTAGCATAGACGATTTGGCTGTCCGAGATCGTACAACTAGCGAAGAGTCTACATCGGCAAAAGCACGCATGGCTAAAAAAGGCCGCAACGAACGATGCCGATGGGGCATTCATAAGCGGAGAGTTTCGACATGTGCAAGAAGCTGCTTTCGAGTCTGTTGTTTTCGCAGTTGGCCCTGAGCCCTTTCGGCCAGCAAACGACGCCGAAACACTTTGACGGAAAGACGTGGTGGGAGCACGTAAAGGTGGTGGCCGACGATCGCATGGAAGGCCGCGACACCGGAAGCGAAGGCTTGCGTAAGGCTGAAGCATACGTGGTCGATCAGTTGACGGAAATCGGACTGCAACCGGAGGGCACAAACGGTTTCTACCAGCCGGTGAAGTTCGTTTCCAGGCAGATCGTCGAAAAAGATTCCAGTATCGCTCTTATCCGGAACGGCGTTGAGCAACCACTCGTCCTGGGAGACGATGCTTACTTTAATACACGTGTCGATTTAGCAGCCGGCGAACTGGCAGCACCTTTAGTCTTTATGGGCTACGGGCTGCAAATCCCGGAAAAGGGCTATGACGATCTGGCCGGGCTAGACTTGAGGGGAAAAATCGCCGTAATCCTGACCGGCTCTCCTGCCGATATCCCCACGGCTCTAGCCTCTCACTATCAGTGGCCGGGAGAACGCTGGAAGGTCTTTGGTGAAGCGGGCGCAATCGGAATCATTACGATCCCGAATCCCGCCTCGATGGATATCCCGTGGACCCGCATGTCGCTGAATCGGGCGCACCCCCAAATGGAGATCGCCGACCCTGAGTTCCACGAACTCGCTGGCCAAAAGGTTGCGCTTACATGGAACCCGGCGCGTGCGGAAACGTTGTTCGCAGGCTCGGGACACACGTTTCAGGAGCTGGCCGACTGGGCGAAAGACCGAAAGCCACTTCCCCGGTTCCCGCTTCCCGTCTCGCTCAGGAGTCGAGCCAGCGTCCAAACCCACGAAGTCACTTCGGACAATGTAATCGCCAAGTTGCCGGGCAGTGACCGGCAACTCAAGAATGAATTCGTTGTGCTTTCCGCTCACATCGACCACCTGGGAATCGGAGAGCCCATCAACGGAGATCGAATCTACAACGGCGCCATGGACAACGGCTCGGGCGTTGCCCTGTTGCTGGATATGGCTGCCTCGCTCCGGCAAGAAAAACTTCGCCGCTCCATTCTGTTCGTGTTTGTCACCGCTGAAGAAAAGGGATTGCTTGGGTCGAAATATTTTGCGGCTCGTCCCACTGTGGACTCGAAGTCTATAGTTGCCGACATCAACGTCGACATGTTCCTGCCGATCGTTCCATTGACGGTGCTCAAGGTAAAGGGACTCGCCGAGTCCGACCTAGGAGATCAGGCCAGCCGTGCTGCAGAATCTCTCGGTGTGCGCGTGCAAGCTGATCCCCTCCCCCTGCGTAATTCGTTCATCCGTAGTGATCAGTACAATTTCGTTCGCCACGGCGTCCCATCACTGAACATGGAAATTGGCTACGATCTGGGGTCGCCCGAGCAGCAGATCTTCAAGGATTGGCTCACGAACCACTATCACGCTCCTTCCGACGACACCAGTCAACCACTTAATCTCTCAGCCGCTGCTCTGTACGAAGAGACTATGCGTAAGCTGCTTGTGACGGTGGCCAATTCCGACGCGCGTCCTCAGTGGAAACCAGATAGCTTCTTCCAGCGATATACAAAGTGAGAGACTCGACCGATGCGAACTGAAGACTTGTGCCAAGAAATTACGCACGTGATACGGACTCCCCGTGGCGACTGAACGACCCAACCTAGTGCGTGCCATTGGACGCTGGAGCCTGATCGGGCTCATCGTGAATCTCACGATCGGCGCAGGCATCTTCGGCCTGCCTTCGGCGGCGTCTGCAATTCTCGGTCGCGAGAGCCCTATTCCTTACTTGATTGCGGCCGCCGGGATCGGGGTAATTGCTGCATGTGTTGCGGAGGTCGCGTCGCGCTTCAGTCAGGCTGGCGGTCCGTATCTCTACGCAAGAGCCGCGTTCGGACGTTTTGTGGGTTTACAAACGGGGTGGCTCCTCTGGTTGTCGCGCGTGAGTTCTGCGGCGGCAGTGGCCAATGTTTTTGTCGACTATTTGCCAGGATTTTGGCCTCAGGCGAACAGCCCCGCCAATCGTCTAGTGATCCTCACGATTTTGATCGGCGGACTCGCGATCATCAATGTGCGCGGTGTCAGCTCAGGAACAAGGGTGAGCAATGTTTTCACCGTCGCCAAGTTGCTGCCCTTGCTGATTCTGGTGGCTGGAGGTCTTCTCTTTATCCATCAGCATGGCAGCCCGGTTCCACCGATCACTAAATCTCATCCGGCAGGAGCATGGTTGAATGCGGTCTTGCTAGTTGTCTATGCCTTCACAGGATTCGAGTCAGCACTGATACCTGGTGAAGAGCTCAAGAACGCTGACCGCGACATTCCGCGGGCGATTTTCGTCGCCTTGCCCCTCGTCGCGATCGTTTATTTCCTGGTGCAGGTCGTTGTGGTACAGATGCTTCCTAACTCTGCGCAGCCTGATCATCCTCTGTCCGCGGCGGCGGTCGTTTTCGGCGGAAACACCATGGCCGCAATCGTTGCGTTCGGAGCCCTCCTCTCAACCTTTGGGAGCCTCTCGGCAAACATGATCGCCAACCCGCGACTGACCTTCGCTCTTGCCGAACAAGGCGACTTCCCCCGTTGGCTCGGCGCGATCCACAGCCGTTACCGCACACCCTACATTTCCATCATAGTTTTTGCAGTCCTCCTCTGGGCGCTCGCGCTGATGGGTACGTTCCGCTGGAACGCCACACTCTCCGCGCTCTCCCGGTTGTTCGCGTATGGGATTACGTGCGCCGCACTACCAATATTGCGTAAGAAACTTCCGAAAAAAGAAAGCTTCCACTTGCGCGGCGGGATTGCCCTCGCCGCATTAGGCATCGGGTTTGCTCTGGTGCTTCTCAGCCGTGTGGGTCGGGCTGAACTCGTCGCGCTGGCAATCACGGCAGCATTGTCACTCCTGAACTGGCTTGCGGTTTGGAGGAATGGGCCCCTTTCATCGAACTGATCGGCAATCCGTACCTTGGCGACGGCCGCGGACCTGTGCGCGCGATGGGCGGCAATTCCGAATGCAATCGCAACCATCGCTGTGATTGCCAGTGCCGCCGTCAGCATCCGCGGCACATCCCCCTTCGCAGCCCGAACGATTTGAGTTGCGCCGCCCTCCTTAGGCGCCGCAATCGCATCTTCAATCTCAATCCTTGCGTCGCCTGCATCGAAGATGCGCTGACGCCGATCTAGTTGTCGGCGAAGGATCCATGGCTGTTCGTCTGCGTGAGCTGTTGTGCTCACCGAGCGATCCCTCACAAATGAAGAGAAATTAATGTGCGTTAACCGGTGGTTATTGCGTTAAGCTCTCTGGCGCACAGAAGGGAGCCCCCGTGATTTGGAATCACCATCTCAAACTGCTGTGTGTCGTTGTTGTAGCTGCGTTGATTTTCTATGCGGCTGCGAATATGCAGGCGCAGGTAACAGGCGGCACGATCTCCGGCACGGTTACGGACAGCAGTGCCAAGGTCGTGACCAACGCTCGTATCTCGATTGTGAACATCGAGACCGGGGTGAGTCGCGAAGTTACTACCAACGACGAAGGCTTCTACTCCGCGCCGAACTTGCAAGCGGGACCCTATAAGGTAACGTTCGCCGCGCAGGGGTTCAAGACAGAGACAAAGGCCGGGATCACTCTGACCGTCGCAGCTTCCATAACCCTGGACCAGACGGTGCACGTCGGTTCGATCACTGAGACCGTCAGTGTCCAGAGCGAGATTCCAGCGGTGCAAACCTCCAGTTCCGACATCAGCGCCATGGTGAATGCCACCACCGTGCGCGAGTTGCCTTTGAATGGCCGCAGCTGGACTGACCTGGCACAACTGCAGCCGGGGGTGAGCGCGATTCACACACAGCCCGACTTCTCGGCGGGTACGGATCGCGGGAATCGTGGATTCGGCCAACAGCTAACAATTTCTGGCGCGCGGCCCCAGCAGAACAACTATCGCCTGGATGGCGTCAGTCTCAACGACTACGCCAACGGAGCGCCCGGCAGCGTCCTCGGCGGTAACCTGGGTGTGGATGCAATTCAGGAGTTTTCGGTCATCACAAGCAATTATTCCGCAGAGTATGGCAAGACGTCCGGCGGGGTGGTCAACGCGATTACGCGCGCCGGGACCAACAAGCTTCACGGCAGCGCCTATGAATTCCTTCGCAACAGCAAACTTGACGCGAAGAACTTCTTCGATCTGCCGGCCTGTCAGGGTCCGCCCGTTCCCGGTGTGTGCGGGCCGATCCCGCCCTTCAAACGAAACCAGTTTGGTGGGACGATTGGCGGGACGATCCAGAAGGACAAGACCTTCTTCTTTGCGGATTTCGAAGGCATCCGGCAATCTCTGGGTCTAACCACCATAGCCACTGTGCCTTCCGAAGTGGCTCGGACGGGCAAGCTCTTCGGCATTTACAGCCCTGGTCCCCCCCCAAGCTGCTCCGCCGGTGTTGTTACATCGGATGGGGCATGTCAGGTCACAGTGAACGCGGCGGCCGCGCAATACTTCACGTTCTACCCCCACGCCCCGGCGAGCGCGCAGATCGCCGGCAGCGACACCGCGCAGTATAGCTTCGCCGGTCAACAAATTGTGAACGAGAACTTCCTAACCGCCCGCATCGACCACAATTTTTCCGATAAAGATAGCTTGTTCGGAACCTACATGTTCGATCGGACACCCTATTCATCTCCGGATGGACTGAACAATGTGGAGTTCGACACCCTAACTGCGAGACAGTTCGTTTCAATTGAGGAAACTCACATCTTCTCGCCGAGCTTCGCGAACTCCATCCGCATTGGCGGCAACCACGAGGCTGTCAACAATAACCAGAGCGCGAAAGCCATCAACCCCGACGCGTCCAGGACAGATCTGGGCGTCGGAGGCACGTCATTCGCGGGGCGCGCCGCGTCTCAAGTGCTGATGGGCGGCGGAGTTTCTGACTTCAGTGGTGGAGTCGGCGGCAGCCCAACCTATTTCTACCATTGGAACTCGCTCCAGGCGTACGACGACGCTTTCTTCACCAAAGGAACACACTCCATCAGATTCGGCGGCGCTTTTGAACGCATGATGCTGAACGTGATTGCGGACACTGATCCAAACGGTATCTGGCGCTTCACTGATTTTGCAGGGTTCCTCACCAACAATCCCACGAAGTTCCAGGGTGGAATCGCCAGTACTCTTTCGCCTCGCAATCTTCGCCAGAACATCTTCGGTTTGTACATACAGGACGATTGGCGCTGGAAACCGAACCTCACCCTGAATTTGGGACTGCGATACGAGACGTCAACGGTTCCGCTTGAGACCGCGGGCAAGACTGCCAATCTGAAGAGCCTTTCCGATGCTCTCCCGATCTGCGGAAAAGTAACTCCAGCGGTCCAAAGCGGATGCGCCGGCGCTGGCTCTTTTTTTGCCAACCCGACGTTCAAGAATTTTGAGCCTCGTATTGGGTTCGCCTGGGACGTGTTTCGCAACGGAAAAACAGCGGTGCGCGGCGGCATCGGACTGTTCGATGTGCTTCCCCTGCCCTATCAGTTCGTTTTGATGACGACCCAGTCCGCACCCTTCTTCTCTTACACAGCGATCAACAGTCCGGGGCAAGGCACGTTTTTCTCGGGGTTGACGAGTTTCCCGGCCAACACGCTGCGCTCGACCTATGTTGACTCCCACTCCAAGCGCAACTACGTCATGCAGTGGAATCTCAACGTGCAGCAGCAGTTGACGCCGACCTTGGCGGCAATGGTCGCCTATGTGGGGTCACGCGGAGTGCACCAGCCCTTTAAGGTTGACGAGGCGGACCTCGTCATTCCCACCAAGACTCCCTATGGATATCTGTGGCCGCAAGTCGACATTAGCGGCAACCTCACCTCAGGACCCAATGCGGGGAATGCGCCAGTCCCGATCAACCAGAACTTTGGATCGGTTCGCGGAATATTTTATGAGGGGCATTCTTACTACAATGCCCTTGAGGCGCAGTTGGCCAAGCGCATGAGCCACGGTTTTCAGGTGCAAGGTACCTACACCTGGAGCAAGAGCATGGACACCAGTTCCGCCTCTGTTGCCGGCGATACGTTTGGCAATTCGATTTCCAGCCTGCACTGGTTCGACATGAAGCTGAGTCGCGGGCTCTCGGATTTCAACGTTGGGCAGACGCTCGTCGTGAACGGTACGTGGGAGCTGCCAACACCTCGGAATTCGTCCGCGCTCGCGGCGTGGGCGTTGGGGGGATGGCAGCCCGGACTCATCTTCACCGCCAGTGGGGGCGTTCCGTTCTCGGCAACCTGGGGAACCGGGTCAGACCCGCAATACACCCTCAGCAGCGACGACTGGGCTTTCCCCAACCGTCTAGGTGGATCCGGGTGCAACACTCTCACGCGACCTGGAAATCCCAACAATTACATCAAGACCGACTGTTTCGTGGTTCCCACGATATCCGACCCGACTGTCTGGGCGGCAAACTGCGATCAATTCCCGCCGAACGCACAACCCAGTTCCGGTCCGGCGTTTGCCGCTCCATTTCCGCAATGTTTCAATCTTCGCGGCAATGCCGGCCGCAATATCCTGATCGGCCCGGGCGTGACATCGCTGGACTTCTCGCTGTTCAAGAACAACTACATCAAGCGAATCTCGGAACAGTTCAATATTCAGTTCCGCGCCGAGATCTTTAACATTCTCAATCACCCGAACTTTGCTCCGCCCTCCACCCCAACGAATACTGACATTTACGATGGGACAGGTACGCTAAACCCGACGGCGGGGCAACTGACTCGGACGACTACCTCGGCGCGCGAAGCCCAGTTCGCCATCAAGGTGATCTTCTGAGTTGAGAAGAGCGGACGAGCCGTCTCCGCGCACGTAGAGAGATTCTAATGATGAAACCGCCTTTCTAACGGCGATTTGCCGTGACCTTGCCCATGACTGCTATCGCCGCGAACACCATTGTCTCTGCGCCTCCGACGGTTGAGGTAGCACGGGGAGCCCGACATCGGATCGCCCGCAGGCTTCTACCGTTCCTGTTCATCCTCTACGTGATCGCATTTCTGGATCGCATGAACGTTGGAGCCGCGGCACTGCAGATGCCGCACGACCTGGGCTTCAGTGCACGTGTAATCGGCATGGGAGCGGGCATTTTCTTCCTGGGTTACTTCCTCCTGGAAATCCCGGGCGCATTGATCGCGGAACGATGGAGCGCCCGCCGCTGGATTGCGCGCATCATGATTTCCTGGGGAGTGATGACTGTCTTCATGGCTTTCATCCAAACCTCGCGCCAGTTTTATATCGTCCGATTCCTGGTCGGAGCGGCCGAGGCCGGCTTTCTGCCGGGGGTCATTGTCTATTTGACGCACTGGTTCCGCTATGAAGACCGGGCCAAGGCAGTGGCATTCTTTTACGCGGCGAATCCGCTGTCGTACGTCATCGGTTCTCCGCTGGCGGGCCTATTGCTTGGGCTCTCGTGGCTCGGGATGAGAGGCTGGCGCTGGCTGTTCATTATTGAAGGTATTCCAGCGATCATCTTCGGGTTTATCACGATCTGGTATTTGACCGATTGGCCCCAGCAAGCCGCGTGGCTTCCTGCGGATGAGAAATCCTGGATTACCAGCCAACTGAAACAGGAGAAGGCAGCGAAGAAGCGGTCTTATGGGATATGGGAAGCTCTGCGTCATCGTGACGTAATCCTCCTCACGCTCTGCTACTTCTGCGCCATGACGGGGAGTTATGGGATCGCCTTCTGGCTCCCCACGATTTTGAAAAGACTGTCGGGACAAAGCGATCTCAAAGTGACGCTGATGGCTGCGTTGCCCTATGTGGCAGCGTTCGTAACTCAACAGGTGAATGGCTGGCACTCTGATCGCATGCGGGAACGACGCTGGCACGCCGCGGTGCCTGTATTTGTCTGCGGGTTAGCTCTCGCGTTCGCAGTTCTCTACCGCGGAAACCTTGCGCTGTCGCTCGGACTCTTTGTTCTAGCGGGCGGATCGTTCTACGGATTCCAGCCCGTGTTTTGGGCAGTGCCGACATTGTTTCTGAGTGAATCCGCGGCTGCTGCGTCGATTGGGCTCATCAACGCAGTCGGGAATCTAGGCGGTTTCGCCGGGCCGATGGTCATGGGATATCTCGTTGGCAGGACACATTCTTTTTCTGCCGGATTGCTGTATCTAGTGGCGAGTTTGTTCGCGTCGGGACTTCTCATGCTGGCGGTGGGCAGGCAGTCCAGCATCACGGAAGCGTCGACTCTACCGGCCTAGCTGCACGGAAATATCTAAGGAATGATCTTCAGGGAGTATTCAGGATTGAGAAATATTCTGTAGGGAGGGGACTCGATGTTGCCAACAATTCGCTCGTCAATCAGGGCGCTGCTCACTTGCATGCTCGTGTGGTGTGCCGGTATGGCAGCGGCACAGAATCTTCTTTACGTCGGGAACAGCCGAGGAGAGGACGTCAGTGTTGTCGATCTTTCTTCCCTCAAGGTCGTCGGCGACATCAAACTCGGAGATCGCATACACGGAGTCACTGTTCAGCCGGACGGCAAGCGGCTGTTTGTCACGGTGGAGTCTGACCATACGCTCAGGATCATTGACACGGCGTCACGGCAAGCGGTAGGAACCGTAAAGGTCAGCGGCCGTCCCAACCAGGTCGCCGTGACTCCCGACGGAAAATATGCGGTAGTTCCGATTCGCGACGGCGACAAGGTCGACATCGTGGATGTGGCCAAGCAGCAGGTCGTCAAGAGCCTGCCCATCAAAGAGCCGCACAACGCGCTCAATAGCGGAAGCAATCGCTATGTGTATGTGAGTTCGATGGGATCGCATGAAATCAACGTCATTGATCTGGAGAAGATGGATTACTCGGCGGTGATTCCGGCTGGCGGCAGGCCACGACCATATGCGGTCAGCGCGGATGGCAAGACGATGTATGTCGCGGTGGCAGATCTCCACGGTTTTACCATCGTCGATATTCCCGCGAAGAAGGTGCTTGATCGAGTCGAAATGCCCGCTGAGCACGCGCCGCATCATTTGCAATACGAAACCGACGATACTCGCACCCACGGACTCGCCCTCACACCCGACGGGAGCGAACTCTGGGTCACGAGTTTGCTCGATGATTGCGTCTATATCTACGATGTTAAGACTAAAAAGTTTGCAGGAAAGGTAGCGACCGGTGGTGGCCCCAATTGGCTGTCTTTCACGCCTGACGGCAAGTATCTGTGTGTCAGCGACGCCGATTCTGACGATGTTACCGTTATCGACGTCAAAAGCCGTAGAGAAGTAGCCCGAATCAAGGTTGGCCGGGTTCCGAAGCGCTTGGTTGTTGCTACCGGCGCTCTCCACGAGTATCCAAAGCGGTGAACTGTTTTTAATGAATTCTTAATGGTTGCTTCAGAATATCTGGGTCTAATGGGTCACGAGTTTAGTACTGGTTCGTCTCACGTCTTTCTACAACTGGAGGCCAAAGTGAAAACGTCGCGCGCCATCATTGCACTCGCGGTAATTCTGGCATTCGCGGTCGGAGCTCTTGCTCAACAGGCTCCGCTCAAGCTCTCGCACACAACCCCGCTACCGGAACTAAAAGATGGCGATTTCGACCACCTTCTTGCGGATGTAGCGGGAAACCGCCTGTTTGCCACTGCCGAGGAAAATTCGAAGGTTTTGGTGTTCGATCTGAAGACGAACGAGCTGGTCCATACCATCGCAGACCTCAAGGCGCCACATTCCTTGCTGTATCGGGCCGATCTCAAGAAGCTCTTCGTCGTTGACGGCGACTTGGGTGAGATCAAGATCTACGAAACGGAGTCGGGCACGTACAAGCCGTCGGGAAGCATCAAGCTTCGCGAGGGTGCGGATGCAAGCACCTATGATCCTTCCACCAAGTTGTTTTATGTGGTCAACGGGGGCAAAGACGCCAAACTGCCCAACGCATACATCAGCATCCTGGATGTCGAAGCGGGCAAGACAGTAGCCGAAATCAAGATGGACTCCAACGATGTCGAAGGCATGGCTTTCGAAAGTTCCGGCCATCGAATGTTCGTCAACGTCCGTGGAAACGGAACGGTAGAGGTGTTTGACCGCAACAGCCGGGCCCTGCTGGCCACATGGTCGATTTCTCAAGTGGGAAAGAACAACACCGCGATCGCCTTGGATGAAGCCTCTCACCGCCTCTTTGTGGGCACGCGCATACCGCCAAATCTCATCGTCCTGAATACGGAGTCAGGCAAGATTGTCGCCAAATATCCATCCGCGGCGATGGTCGATGACATGGCCTTCGATAGTCAGCGCAAACGGATCTACTTCGCAGGGACGGAATTCTTCGACGTATTCCAGCAGACGGATGCTGACCACTACGACCGCAGTGGCCACATCCCCACTTCGTTTCGTGCAAAAACGGGCGTGCTGGTTCCCGAACTCAACAAGTTTTACCTGGCGGTTCCGCATCATGAGAAGCAAGTTTCGGAACTTCGGGTTTACGATGTTGTCCCCTAGCACGAAAAGCGCGAAAGGTCCCACTGCGCTAACAGTGGGACCTCCCCAGCCAGTCTTTCACCCAGACCCGGTACTTGCGGGACTAGCGCGCAGTCACGGCGATTTCTGATACTTCCGCTGCGATCACCTCTCCCATGTCCCTGGTGCTTGCCTTGCCGCCAATATCTCGCGTTCGCACAGAGGCTTTGGCCAGGACCTTGAAGATAGCCTGCTCGACCGCGTGAGCTGCCTGCTTCTCACCCAGATGCTCCAGCATCATTGCTCCAGACCATATTTGCGCCACCGGGTTTGCTATTCCTTTCCCAGCAATGTCTGGAGCCGATCCATGCACTGGTTCGAATAACGATGGATATTCCCGTTCAGGATTCAAGTTGGCAGACGGCGCAAGTCCCATGGAGCCCACGACGGCGGCCCCCAGGTCCGACAGGATGTCGCCAAACAGATTGGATCCGACTACGACGTCGAACCAGTCCGGATGCTGCACAAAATGCGCCGTCAGAATGTCGATGTGGAACTGGTCGGACTTCACATCCGGATATAACTTTGAAATCGCTCCGAAGCGTTCATCCCAAAAGGGCATGGCGTAGACGATGCCATTCGACTTGGTAGCCGATGTTACGTGTTTCTTGCGCGTGCGGGCCAGCTCAAATGCATACGTGATGATGCGGTCGACGGCACGCCGCGTGAAGATCGTTTCCTGGACAGCCATGTCGAACTCGGTGTTCCGGTTCATCCGGCCGCCCACTTCGGAATACTCGCCTTCGCTGTTTTCTCGAACGATGACGAAGTCGATCTCTCCCGCTTTACGTCCGGCGAGTGGGCTCGTAACCCCTTCCAGAAGCCGGGCCGGTCGCAGGTTCACATATTCTCTGAAACCCCGTCGTATGGGAATCAGCAATCCCCATAGTGAAACGTGGTCGGGCACTCCGGGATAGCCGACCGCGCCCAGATAAATCGCGTCAAACGGGCGCAGTTGCTCCAATCCGTTTTCGGGCATCATTCGGCCCGTCTGGAGATAGGTTTCGCAACTCCAGTCAAAGTGCTGCCAGGAAAACGACAGGTCGAAGCGGCGCGCTGCAGCCTCCAACACACGAATGCCTTCCGGCACCACTTCCCGCCCGATTCCGTCGCCTTCGATCACTGCAATCTGGTAGATTTTCAATTTTCCTCGCGGTCAACAATCTGGATTCAAGAAATCATTTGCTGACGAGCGCGGTCAGCATGCGAACGTCCGATACATCTTCAAGCTTGCGAACCATCCCGATCACCCGATTCGCTTTCGAGGTGGGCCACTCGGCAAACGCGGCGCAGCCGAGGAATTTCTCCGCGACTTCATCGTAGCTCATCGGATTCGAGGGGCTGCCCTTGCCGAAGTCCGCACGGCCTGAAATGATGCGCCCGTCTTTCAGCGTGATCTTGAGGATGGTCGTCATTTTGTCGTACCCGGCCTTCTCAGCCTCAGGATCGGTGTAAAAGCGCACACGGCCGATCATCTCTTGTACGTCAGGACGGTTCGCCACCGCGTCCGTGAATTTCGTCTGATCAGCTTTGCCATCGAGCAAAAGAATCGCCATGCAGAATTCCATGCTGAACTTTGCCTGCAAACCCTTCGTGGGTCGGTGATGAATCAACGTGTTCAGCATATTATGATTCGTGCCAACCTCGACTTGCGCTACATCGGCAGCACGAATCGAATTCGTTCGAATCAGACGCAACAGTTCGGTCATGCCCGGGTGCGTTAGCGATCCGGAAGGAAACGGCTTAATGGAAATGCCGGGGTCCTGGAGTGTCCACGGCTTGCCGAGTCGCTCCGTAATGACCTCTGGATCGTAAGTCCCACCGTAGGCGTGGAAGAATCCGCGCTCCGCTTCCAGAATGTGTTCGGCGCCGGTCCAGCCGAGGGCGGCAAAGTCGGCGGCCACGACTCCACTCTCCGTCGCATGGCCGGCCTGGAAGGGTTTCATCATGGTGCCGAAATTCTCGCGCAATCCAGACGCCTGGCTGGCTGCGATGGCAAAGGCTCGAGCCGTGTGCACCGCGTCCAGCCCTTTGAGGCGGGCGCATGCTGAGGTGCCTCCGAAGACGCCGCAGGTGCCGGTGGTGTGGAACCCGTCTTCATAGTGGCGAGGCGAGATGGCTTCGGCGATTTTGCATTCGACTTCCACACCAAGCTGATAGGCCAGTAGCAATTCTTTCCCGTTCATGCCCCCGACCTCCGCCGTTGCGAGCGCCGCCGGAAGCACGCAGACGGTGGGATGCACCAGAAGTCCATAGACCCGATCTTTCGCCGAAGCCAGTTGCGTGTCGTCGTAGTCGTCCACATGAATGGCAATTCCATTAGCCAGTGCCGCGAAGCGAGCTGGCATCTTCACAGCAGAGCCCAGGACAGAAGCGCTACTCGATCCACACCCCAGGCCCCTTACGTATTGCTGCACCAACCCCGCGGTCTCCGCTTTTGAACCGCTGAGAGCCAGTCCCAGTCCGTCGAGAATCGACTTCTTGCCGAGTTCAATCGTCTCACTCGGAATATCCGAGAGTTGCGTCTTTACGACGAACTCCGCCACCCGTGCCGTGAGTTTCTCAACTTTCGGGAAGTTCTCTTCCTTACTGGGCTGATTCGACCCTTGAATTCTGAGGGCAGAAGCGCCGGACCCTGAGAGCCCAATCGTGGCCGCCACTCCTGTGGCGGTCTTCAGAAAATCTCGTCGTTGCATAGTCCACGCTTGTTTAGGCATTCTGTCACTTCACTTCGTTCTTGAAGACATGGCCGCCCTTCATCACGAACTTCACGCGCTCAAGCTCCGTGATGTCGGAGATAGGATCGCCATCTACGGCCACCAAGTCGGCGAACTTGCCCGCCTCAATTGATCCCACGCGATCCTGCCATGCCATCAACTGCGCCGCATCGATGGTTGCAGCGCGAATTGCCTGCACCGGCGTCATTCCGAACTTCACCATGTACCCGAATTCCCTTGTCTGCGTGCCGTGCGGGAAGGGGCCGACGCCCGACCCAAAGGCAATTTTCACTCCTTGTGCCACCGCCCTCGGGAAGCTGCGTTCGGACACTTCCGCGACGCTGTGGCCGGCGTACTTCTTCATATCCTTCTCTCGATCATCCTGATAGTGGTAGAGCGTCGGAACCAGATAGATCCCCTTCTGCACCATCAGTTTAATGTCGGCATCTTCGAGCTCTACGCCGTGTTCGATCGAGTCGACTCCGGCGTTCAGACAGTTACGCAGGCCTTCTCCGCCAAAGGCGTGGCAGGAGACCTTGCGGCCCTTTTTGTGGGCTTCGTCCACAATCGCATTGATCTCCTCGGCTGTAAAAGTGGGCGGAATCACCATCTTGCCATCTGCGCCGAAGAAAAAGTCATAGGCTGCGTACACCTTGATGAGGTCCGCGTCGTGCGCTACCTGATCGCGTACCGCTTGGCGTGCCGCCCAGGGGGAATCCACCACCTCGAGGGCCGACGGAAGTGGAATATCAGCGGAGTAGCCCCTCATGATGAATCCGCCGGTCGCCTGAATCCCGCGGGTCGCCACCTGCATGCGCGGCCCTTGGACGATCCCACGATCAATCGCGTTGCGCAGATCCACATCACTGTACATCGCGCCCAGCGTTTTCAGGTCTCGCAGGGTCGTGAACCCGACCATCAGATCTTTTTGGGCGTTCGCCAGCGCCAGCAGAGTGCGGTATTGGTAGGACTGTTTCAGAATCTGATTCTCGAAATCGGGTCCATTGCCAAAGACGTGCGTGTGGGCATCGATCAGGCCCGGAAGGACAGTCGCGTGACTCAGATCAACGATCTCGCTCCCAGGTGGAATCTTGACTTTGTCAGCTGCCCCAACCTCAGTGATCCGGTCGCCGTGAATCAGAACAACCTGATTCGACGCGAGCTTGTCGGTCCCTGTGAAGAGCCGACCGGCACGGACGGCAACCCAGTGATCAGAAGCGGGCGCCTGGGCAATGGACATTGCGCAAGCCAATAGCAGGAAGGAAAATATTTGCTTGATCATGGCGGGATTCGATGCTGGCTGGTCAACATTAACACCCCATGAAAGCCACATGAAATGTTGTTCAGGAATGGCCGCGCTTGCCCGGGATCCATGGCGTTCCCACGCAAATGAACCCGCAATTCTGAACAACTTTTCATGTGGAGTTTGCTCAGAGTGTGGCGGGAATCGCACTATACTTGTGCGGCGGAAACGATGCGACTCCTACTGGTCGAAGACGAGAAAAAGGTGTCGAGCTTTGTCGCTCGCGGACTGGCGGAGGAGCGGTTCGCTGTCGACGTGGCCGCGGATGGCCAGTCCGGTTTAGATCTTGCGACCACCTACCACTACGACTTAGTGATTCTAGATCTGATGCTTCCGAAGTTGGACGGCAGCGAAGTCCTGCGGCGGATTCGGTCCCAGAATGAACATGTTCCTGTCCTCATCCTGACCGCTCGCGACACGGTTGCCGACAAAGTGGGCAATTTCGAAGCGGGCGCCGATGACTACTTGACCAAGCCGTTTACTTTTGCCGAATTGCTGGTTCGCGTGAAGGCCCTGCTACGGCGCGGCCCCGTGAGCCGCAGTAGCATCGTTCGGGTAGCCGATTTGGAATTGGATCGGCTCTCGCAGCAAGTACGCCGTTCAGGCAAGCGCATCGACCTGACGTCGAAAGAATTCTCCCTGTTGGAATATCTCATGTCGAATGCGGGACGCGTGCTATCGCGGACCATGATTGTCGAACACGTTTGGGACCAGAGCTTTGATGGCGTCACCAACATTATTGATGTCTATGTCCGACATTTGCGTGTCAAGGTGGATGATCCTTTCGAGCAGAAGTTGATCCGCACAGTGCGCGGCGTGGGCTACACCGTCACTCAAGGTAACCAACCGTGAACTTCCGCTCGCTCCGCTTTCGCATGACGGCGTGGTATGCCGGCCTCCTGGCCGGGGCTCTGTCGGTGTTTGGAGTCTCAGTTTATCTGGGGTTGGAGCGGTATCTGGACTGGACGCTTCAGGCGGCGCTCGCGTCCGAGTGCCGGACGATCGGTACGGAATTGCTCCCCCAGGCGCATGGGAAGAGTACCGACTGGCTCCAGACAGAAATCAATGAGGCCTATGCTCCTGAGGTAAACTCACGATTCATTCGTGTTCATCGAGAGGGCAGTGGCATCATCTACCTCTCGGGCGCACCCAAGGACGGTGCTTTTGATCCATCTCAGATCCCTCCCTACATC
>DATEHP010000388.1:0-17657 GCA_035279505.1 Candidatus Sulfotelmatobacter sp.
CACTGCTTGAGGCCGCTGTGACGATGACGAAATCTCCCGCGGTGAGCTTGGCCTGCTCAATGAGGGCGCCCCACGCAGTGACATATTGCATCCACGAAGCTGCTGCCTCTTCAAAGGAGATATTCCGCGGATGTTTGACGACGTTGCGAGCGGGCACATTGGCCAATTCTCCATATGTGCCCCACCGGGCTACATCGGTTGGCGGAATCAAACTGACAACATCGCCTTTCTTGAAGGTGGTGATGGATGTACCGACCGTTTTAACGATACCCGCGGCTTCGAACCCGAGGCGGCTGGGAAATTGAGCTTCTTGCATGTAAGCGTGCGTGCGGAACATGACCTCCGCTCGATTCAAGCCGATGCTCTTTACATCGATCTGAACTTCGTCGGCAGCTGGCGGCGGAACATCCAGACTCTCGATTTTCAGGACGCTTGCATCACCATATTCGCGGAAGCGAACGATGCGTGCCATCATTTCTCCTCTATTTCCGTTTTGCATCTTCGTACATGCAACACGCAGAGTTCCCCAGTTGTCTGCGATTCTCCTTCACCAGGAACAAGCTGGAGAAATCGCGAAAACCCAGCTCCTCTGCGTGCGCATGCCTCTGCCACGATCGGAACAGAAACCGTGGCAACTCTCGTCAAAGTTAGGCGGATGCAGCTTTGCGCGTTTTTGTGTCTATTGTGCGGTCGAGAAACTCATGCATCAACGACCCAATCCGATCTACTTCTTCTTCCAGCGCGAAATGGCCCGTATCGAAAAGATAGAGCTCCGCGCTGGGAATATCTTTTTTAAAGAGTTCAGCACCCTCCACCGTAAAAATTCCATCGTTTTTGCCCCAAGTGATCAGCGTGGGCGGCTGTTGTTTACGGAAATACTCCTGCCAGTCGGCAAAGACATCCAGATCCCTTTTTGCGTTGTAGAGGATTGAAAGTTGGATTTCCTTGTTTCCCCGTCGGTCCTGATAAGCCTGGTCGATCACCCAATTGTCAGGGCTGATCTTCGACGGATCGCTGGCGCCATGCAGATAGTGCCACTTGGTGCCTTCAATCGTCAGAAGCCAGTCGCGTAGAACTTGAGCATGCTTCTCGCTCCGATCTTCCCAATAGTCAAGTAATCCTTCTGACAGGAACTCCTTGTTTATGGCTTCAGCATGGGCGCCGCCGTTTTGGACAATCAGAGCGGTCACTCGTTCGGGATGAGCGACCGCTAACCGGAAGCCAACCGATGCACCTATGTCCGAGACGTATAACGCATAGGAAGAAAGATTCAGCTTTTCGGTGAACGTTTCGGTCACAGCCGCTAATCGTTCGAAGGAATAGTCGAAATCCTTGATCGGTGGTGCTGAGCTTTCGCCATATCCAGGGAAGTCTGGGGCGACGACATGATATGCATCCGCAAGCATGGGAATCAGATTGCGGAACATATGAGAAGACGACGGGAAGCCGTGCAAGAGCAAAACGGTGGGAGCATCCCGGGGGCCGGCTTCGCGATAGAAGATTTCCAGGCCCTCCACGTTAAGCGTGCGATAAAAAACGGTCGGTGTAACAGATTTGCGCTCGGGCGTCATAGATATCTCCTTGGGACAGTCCGCAACAGTCTGTTGCGGATATGGCCGACTTGCGCGAGGCATCGAAACACTCGCTCAAATTCGACCTGGAATCGCTTCCTTATTTAGGAAGCCAAAGAAGTCTTCTCATGTCGGCGCGGAAGCCTCCAGTTAGGCCGAATGAAATGGCAGGTGTAACCGTTAGGATAGTGCTCCAAATAGTCTTGATGTTCCGGCTCGGCTTCCCAAAAAGCACCGGCGGGCGCAACTTCAGTCACCACTTTGCCGGGCCAAATCCCCGACGCGTCGACATCAGCGATGGTGTCACTTGCAATTCGCTTCTGTTCGTCGCTTGTGTAGAAGATGGCCGAACGATAGCTGGTTCCCCTGTCGTTGCCCTGGCGATTCAGGGTGGTCGGGTCATGAATCTGGAAGAAGAACTCAAGCAGCGCCCTGTAACTGAGTTTGTCAGGATCGAAGCTGATTTCAATTGCCTCGGCATGAGTACCGTGGCTGCGGTAGGTCGCATTGGGTACGTCGCCACCCGAATAGCCGACCCGTGTCGAAATCACCCCGGGGTAGCGGCGCAGCAGGTCCTGCATGCCCCAAAAGCAACCGCCTGCAAGAATTGCGCGTTCGGTAGATGTGCTCATGTTATTTCTCCTTTTCTTCAGTCTCGAATAGCTTGCGATAGGTGCCGTAGCCCTCGCTCTCGAGCGCATCGAAATGAATGAACCGCAGCGAGGCTGAGTTAATGCAATAGCGGAGTCCACCTTCCGTGCGTGGGCCATCGGGAAACAAGTGCCCAAGATGACTGTCGCCATGGCTTGACCGAACTTCTGTCCGCGTCATGCCGTGGCTGATATCAGTGTTCTCTACAACATTGTCGCGCTCGATCGGCTTAGTGAAACTCGGCCAGCCTGTATGGCTGTCAAATTTATTGATTGAAGCGAACAGTGGTTCGCCAGACACCACGTCCACATAAATGCCAGGCTCTTTGTTGTCCCAATAGGCGTTGTCAAAGGGGCGCTCAGTCCCATTAGTTTGAGTAATGCGGTATTGCTCGGGAGAGAGGCGAGATATGGCGTCGGAATTCTTGTTGTATGTCGGCATATGTTCTCCTGTTTTTCGGAGGATTCTGACTGCGGCATGCGCTCTAAACCTAACGCCAAGACCAGCGCCCTAAGGCATCCTCACATTGAATAATATGGTTCGATAGCTTTTCGTTTTTCATGCAGCCGGTCGATCCGGACAGCGCTGGCCGGCCGTGTGTATCAATTCGCGCGTGTCGCTCACGGATGACCGCGCGCGGATGATTGTCTTTCCCTTGACCCGCTCGGTCGAGTTGAAGGCGACGACGGCATCGTCCAGGGCGGCCACCTTGCCTATGTGTGTCCGCAGCCGACCATCCCGGACCCGCTGTACGAGTTCACTGAGTTGCGCGCGATTGGGCTCGACGACGAAGTCGATAGTCAGTCCGTCAGAGGGCCGCGCTTCGGTCGGACCGGTGACGGTCACCAGCGTTCCTCCGGCGCGAATCAAGCCCGCAGACTGCTTCGCGATGTCGCCACCGAGGACATCGAAAACCAGATCGACTTGGCCGACGTCTTTCAGGGCGTCCTTATCGAGATCGACGAACTCCTGAGCGCCAAAGTCGAGAGCCGTCTTACGGCCGTCAGTGCGCCCGGTGCCGATGACGTAGGCACCGGCCTCGCGTGCGAGTTGGCTCGCCATCGAACCAACCACGCCGGCCGCACCGTGCACGAGGACTCTCTGCCCGGCGCGAAGGCGGCCGTGCTCGAACAGTCCCTGCCACGCGGTCAGGCCCGGCATCACGAGGGCCGCGCCCACGGTGAAGTCAACGTCACCCGGCAACGGCGCTAGGTTGCGTGCCTCGACCGCCACATACTCCGCCAGCGTGCCGTCGCGATACCAGTCCGTGAGGCCGAAAACTCGCTGTCCAATCGACAGCCCCGTCGTGCCATAGCCCAGAGCTGTGACCACTCCGGAGAGTTCATGTCCCGGGATGGAAGGCGCCCGGTCACGGCCGACGCGATCGGTCCAGGTCGAAGGCCACGACACCTCATCCCCAGTGAGTGCCGACGCATGGATCTGAACAACGACGTCGTTTATCGCCGCCTGCGGCTCGGGCCGCTCCACTAACTTCATCCCGGCCGTTCCCGAGGCCTGATCTGTCACCACAATCGCCTTCATCGGTCACCTCCCTGTGTCGAGTTCTTGCCTGTGAGGCAGCCGCTCCATCCGTTGTCCCTGGATGGGTTATCGGACAGAAACGCATCGATCAAAATTTTGGCCTCGCCCGCCTCGATGCGAAATGCGGAAGAGCCGCGCCATGTCTGTTTCATATTCTTCCTCCTGATGGAGCGAATCGTTCCGGCATCTTGGGCTTCGGTCCCACTGAGTGTCGCGGCAGATCGCTTCATCTCCGAGTAACTGCACGAACATCGCCATACCAATTGTCGATTCAAACCCAGAGACAGCAAGAAAGGAAGGTAGTTTGCTGGATGGTATGTGCAGATTATCGAGATCTAGACCACGAGCGGGTCAAGCACAGTCAATGTATGGTCATTCGAGACGTCATAACGACGCGAAGACGTCTGTGGCCCATTAGCTAGGTCAAGTACTCTGGAACAGTCTACGTTACTGAACCCGATGGTTCGAAGACCAGGTTATGGGGGTTACAGGGTTTAGCCTCCTGCTCGTGGAGGAGTGAGAATGGTGCGGCTGCTCCACGTGAGGGCCACTCATTCTCATTTGCGTCGAACGAGAAATGGGTCGCATCGTGCAGTCCGGATTGTCGCGTTGTGACCGCGCCACAGATGAAGTGGCGCGCACGGCGGAAGAATATGACGAACGTAATCGAAGAAAAACGCATGGGAACGGGGCTGCCTGAGTCCGCCGGACAGCCCCCGCGTCGTCTCGTTGAGGAATGGAGTGATTGCAGATCGGATGGACCGATACCAAAGTATCGGCGATGTCATCGATCAATTGTTTTTCCCATCCGATTTCTGTTGTCATCGTTTGTCAGGAATTTGCATCTCGTCTGATAGAACGCCAGCCAAGCTAAGACGGTGCAATGAGGACCCCGAATGAGCACAAAAAGCATGTCGCGCCCGCATTCCGCAAAGGTTTTTCCGTTGACGCCGAAGGCACCGACAATTCCAAAACTTCTAGAGCAATATGGAACGGCGGAGATTGCATTCGCCGGAACCCAAGACGCGCTCTACGACCGGCACCTAGTTTTTGACCGTGCCATCGACCCCAAGGTCTCGAGCGCCCGCGAGCGCTTCGAAGCCATCTCCCATGCCGTGCGTGACGTTCTGGCCCAGCGCTGGGTGAAAACCAAGACGACCTACGAGCAGCAAAATGCCAAGCGCATTTACTACCTTTCCATGGAATACCTTCTGGGACGTTCGCTCACCAACAACATTAGGAATCTTCTGCTTGATCCTGTCGTGAAGGAGGTGATCGAAAAGAAAGATATCGACTGGCTGGAGTTGATCGAGCAGGAGCCGGATGCGGGACTGGGAAACGGAGGCCTGGGCCGTCTTGCGGCGTGTTTCCTCGACTCGATGGCCACGATGGAACTTCCTGCGACGGGCTATGGTCTGCGCTACGAATATGGGATCTTTCGGCAGTCGTTTGTGAACGGCTGGCAGCAGGAGAACCCCGACAACTGGCTGCGCGATGGCGATCCATGGGAGATCTGCCGCCATCACGAGAAAGTCGATATCAAGCTGAACGTCACGTTCAAACTGCGGGATGGACGAGTCGAGGTGATACCGGGCCATCCATCGACCCTGTTCGGTATTCCTTTTGACCGGCCAGTCGTAGGTTATGGAGGAAAAACCATCAACACGCTCCGCCTGTGGGCGGCGGCGGCGGCAGACTTCTTTGATCTTCAGGAATTTGGCACGGGAGATTTCGTGGGGGCGCTGGGCGCGACACTCGAAGCCGAATCGCTGACCCGAGTGCTCTATCCCGATGACTCGACAACCGCCGGGCAACAGTTGCGCTTTGTGCAGGAATATTTTCTAGTCGCTTGTTCTCTCGCAGATTTGATCCGCCGGTTTCTCCGCTACAACAGCGATTGGGGAAAGTTGCCGGAGAAAGCCGCCATTCAGCTCAATGATACGCATCCTTCCATAGCAGTTGCAGAACTGATGCGCATTCTGCTGGACGTTGCGCACCTGGGCTGGGATGAGGCTTGGGATCTGACCACCAAGACGTTGGCCTACACCAACCACACGCTGCTGCCCGAGGCGCTCGAGAAGTGGCCGGTGGCATGGTTTGAAACGCTCCTCCCCCGCCAGCTTGAGATCATCTACGAGGTCAACCGCCGCCTTCTCGATGAAGTTCGGGTGCGCTTTCCGAACGATGAAGGGCGAGTCGAACGCGTCAGCCTCGTGGAAGAAGGTAATGCACGCAAGATTCGCATGGCCAATCTCGCCATTGTCGGTTCGCATAGCACCAATGGCGTCGCGGCCGTCCATTCAAAATTGTTGCGGACGACAACCGTGAAGGAACTGGCGGAGACATTTCCTGAGCGTTTCAACAATAAGACCAACGGCGTCACGCCACGCCGCTGGCTACTCCAGTCGAACCCCGGCCTGGCTCGAGTGATTACGGCTGCGATCGGCGAAAGCTGGATCACCGACTTGAACCAACTCCGCGATCTCAAACCGTTGGCCCGAGATTCTGCGTTTCAGCAAGCGTTCCTGGCCGCAAAGCGCGAAGCGAAGATGCGCTTCGCCGACTGGCTCAAGGCGGCATCTGGCCAAATTGTGGATCCCGATACGATCTTCGACAGCCAGATCAAGCGCATTCACGAATATAAGCGGCAACTGCTGAATGCGCTGCGCATCATTGTGGTTTACAACCGGCTGCGTGAGAATCCAGATCTGGATATGGTGCCGCGCACGTTCTTTTTCGCAGGAAAAGCGGCGCCAGCCTACCGGCTGGCAAAAACGATCATCAAGTTCATCAACAATCTGGCGGGCACGATCGACAATGATCCCGTCGTGCGTGGCCGCATGAAAATCGTCTTTCTGCCTGAGTACAACGTATCGCTGGCCGAGAGGCTCATTCCCGCCAGTGATGTTTCCAATCAAATTTCTACCGCCGGCTATGAGGCCAGTGGAACCAGCAACATGAAATTCATGATGAACGGCGCGCTCACTGTCGGGACAAGGGACGGGGCGACCATCGAAATGGCAGAAGAGGCCGGAGAACAAAACCTCTTCCTTTTCGGACTCACTGTGGAACAGGTTGAAAATAGCCGCTCCTGGTACAGTCCGGAGTGGCACTATGAACACGAGCCCGAGACTCGCGCTGCCATCGACCTTATTTCCTCCGACTACTTCAGCCGCTATGAGCCAGGCGCCTTCGAACCGTTGCGAGAGACGCTTTTGTTGTCCGGCGACCGTTATAGGCACCTGGCTGATCTAAAGTCCTACGTCGAAGCACAGGAACGTTTAGGCGCACTGTATCGCGATCCCGGAGCGTGGGCGCAAAAGGCAATCCTGAACGTTGCGAGTTCGGGAAAGTTCTCCACCGACCGCACGATTCACGAATACACAACCGAGATTTGGAAGGTAGAACCATGCCCCATACCCTAGAACCACAGCCTGAGACAACGGCTCGAGAAGCACCTGTTTCGCCACTCGCAGGCAAGCCTGCACCCAGGGAGATGCTGATCGATGTTGCGCGCATGGAAAAAGAGTACTTCGATAAGAAGCCCGATGTAGGCGACCCCAATCAACTGGTGAGCTTCGGGACGAGCGGGCACCGCGGATCTCCTCTCCATGGCACCTTTAATGAAGCGCACATTCTTGCGATCACACAGGCAATCT
The DNA here is from genome assembly GCA_035279505.1 of Candidatus Sulfotelmatobacter sp. GTDB lineage: Bacteria > Acidobacteriota > Terriglobia > Terriglobales > Acidobacteriaceae > Sulfotelmatobacter. The sequence goes on from DATEHP010000388.1 coordinate 7,424, forward strand.
GCGATTACCGTGGAGGGCAAGCCATCGACGGCCCTCTCTGCATGGGGAAGGATACGCATGCCGTTTCTGCGCCGGCCCAGCGCACTGCGCTCGAAGTGCTGGCGGCGAACGGCGTTGAAACGATCATTCAGCAAAACGACGGGGTAACGCCGACTCCTGTCATTTCGCGCGCCATCCTTGCGTACAACCGTGATCGCAAGGATCACTTCGCCGACGGTATCGTCATCACGCCATCGCACAACCCTCCCGAGGACGGTGGTTTCAAGTACAACCCTCCCAACGGTGGTCCAGCCGATACAGAAGTCACGGACTGGGTGCAGAATCGTGCGAACGAACTGCTGCGCGCGAGAAATGCCGGAGTCAAACGCGTGCCATTTGAAAAAGCGATTCGAGCGGCGACCACGCGTCAGGACGATTTTGTTTTCCCCTATGTTCGCGATCTCAGCAACGTCATCGACATCGACACCATTCGCGGCGGCCATCTCAAGCTGGGCGTAGACCCTCTTGGTGGGGCATCGCTTCCGTACTGGGACCCGATTAACTCGATTCATGGACTGAACGTTCAGGTCGTCAACCGAACCATCGACCCAACTTTTTCATTCATGACTGTCGACCACGACGGGAAAATCCGCATGGATTGTTCCAGCCCTTATGCGATGGCGAGGCTGGTGGGCTTGAAAGATCAGTATCAGGTTGCGTTCGGCAACGACACCGACGCCGACCGCCACGGGATTGTCACTCCACTGGCCGGCCTGATGAACCCGAACCACTACCTCGCCGTGGCCATTCGTTATCTCGTGACGCATCGGCCCGAATGGGGTCCGACGGTTGCGGTTGGAAAAACCGTGGTGAGCAGCAGCATGATTGACCGTGTGGTACAAAAACTCGGCCGTGAGTTGCGTGAAGTCCCGGTTGGGTTCAAGTGGTTTGTGTCGGGCCTCATCGACGCTTCCTGCTGCTTTGGAGGGGAAGAGAGCGCAGGAGCAAGCTTTCTTCGCCGAGACGGCACGGTGTGGTCCACTGACAAGGATGGGCTGATCATGGTCCTGCTGGCCGCCGAGATTGCGGCCCGAACAGGCAAGGATCCTGGCCAGCACTACCAGGAAATCACGGCGGAGTTTGGCACCCCCTATTACACGCGCATCGACGCACCCGCGACTCCTGAGCAAAAGCGAAAATTGTCCGCGCTCACTCCGGACTCAGTCAAGGAGTCGGGATTGGCAGGCGAGCCGATTACCGCCAAGCTCACCCGAGCACCGGGCAATCAAGCTCCCATCGGCGGACTGAAAGTCGTCACGAAAAGCGGCTGGTTCGCGGCCCGACCCTCCGGGACCGAAAACATCTACAAGATCTACGCGGAGAGCTTCCAGAGCGCGTCGCATCTCCATGAAATCCTCGGCGAGGCCGAGCAGATCGTAAATAACGCTCTTTGTTAAGCGAGGCAGTATGAAGACTGCAATGCAACAGCTAAGGTCGACGCTCGATGGCACGCCCGCGATCTTCCACCGCGAACTGATGAGAGCCCGAAGCTGGGAGCAGGTCGAGGGCAGCCCTTTGCCGTTAGGGTCTACTTGGATGGAGGAGGAGCAGGCCTTCAATTTCGCCATCTGCGCAGAACACGCGGAAAGCGTGACCTTGTTGTTCTACGCTCCGCCCGAAGTGGTGGTTCCGGCATTCGTCTACCGCTTCGACTTCTTGCGGAACAAGTCCGGACACGTCTGGCACTGCCGGATTCCGATCGCAGATATTGGCGAGTGCCGCTACTATGCGTACTCGGTGGCGGGAGAGGATTTATTTGGTATTCACAGCTTCGACCCGCAGAAGGTCCTGCTCGACCCGTATGCAAAAGCTGTTTTCTTTCCACCCGAGTTTGACCGTACCGCGGCCATGCGGGAAGGATCGAATGCAGGAAGGGCGCCGCTCGGGGTGTTGATGAGCCATCGGGCGGAGTTTGATTGGGAGGATTCCGAACCGCCGCGTCATGAGGCCGATGCGATCATTTACGAGCTCCACCTCCGAGGTTTCACCGAGAACCCCAACTCGGGTGTAGATCCGTCGCGGCAAGGGACATATGCCGGCCTAGTCGACAAGATCCCTTATCTGAAAGATCTCGGCGTGACGGTGGTCGAATTGATGCCAGTATTCCAACGCGATCCGCAGGAAGGAGACTACTGGGGCTACATGCCTTTGAACTTCTTTTCTCCCCACGCGCAATACTCGAGCGACCGTGATCATGGGCAACAGCAGCTAGAATTCAAGAATATGGTGAAGGCGTTTCATGAGGCGGGGATCGCCATTGTGCTGGATGTTGTCTACAACCACACCTGCGAAGGAGATCACCGAGGCCCAATCTACAGTTATAAAGGCCTGGGCAGCGCAAGCTATTACATGATGACCTCGGATCCCGCCAACCCGTATGCGAACTACTCGGGTACAGGCAACACTTTGAATTTTGGCAGGAGTCATGTTCGCAAGATGGTAATGGACAGCTTGCGTTATTGGAGAAAAGAGATGCACATTGACGGCTTTCGCTTCGATCTGGCCTCCGTGTTTAGCCGCAATGCTGATGGATCGCTGAATTGGGGGCGCGCGCCGATTTTTTCAGAGATTGCCGGCGATCCGGAGTTGGGTCCATTACGCCTGATCGCTGAGCCCTGGGATGCGGGGGCGTACCAGTTGGGACGAGGCTTTCCCGGCATCAGCTGGCTCCAGTGGAACGGCAGATTCCGCGATGACGTGCGCCGGTTCTTGAAGGGTGATGCGGCTATGGTCCCCGACTTGATGCGGCGGATCTACGGAAGCGACGATTTTTTCCCCGACAACCGCAACGACGCGTATCACGCTTATCAGAGCGTCAACTACGTCACCTCTCACGACGGTTTCACCCTGTATGATCTGGTCTCCTATAACGAAAAGCATAATTGGGCTAACGGACATAATAACCAAGACGGGATGAACGAGAACTATAGCTGGAACTGCGGACATGAGGGCGATCAAGGCGCCCCTGCCGAGGTGCTGGCGCTGCGCCGGAGACAGGTGAAGAATTTCTTCTGCGTGCTTATGCTGTCGAATGGAACCCCGATGTTTCGAGCCGGAGATGAATTCCTGAATACGCAATTTGGCAACAACAATCCGTTCAACCAGGACAACATAACGGGATGGCTTGACTGGTCGCAGCTCCAGTCCAATCAAGATGTTTTCCGTTTCTTCAAGAGCATGATCGCTTTCCGCAAGACTCACCCCACCCTAAGTCGCAGTCGCTTCTGGCGTGAAGACGTAGCCTGGTATGGCACTGGCGCGGCCGCGGACTTGTCTCCTGATTCACACAGCCTGGCGTTCTGCCTCCACGGTGCATCTCAAAATGACCAGGATATCTACGTAATGATCAATGGCTACTGGGAGAACTTGGAGTTTCAGATCCAGGAAGGTACCGCAAGCGAGTGGACTAGAATTGTCGACACTGCATTGCCAAGCCCAAACGACTTCGCGAACTCGAGCGATCCTCTAAGAACGCTAAGTTACCTCGTACAGCCGAGATCCGTGGTGGTCCTGGTTCGGCTGAGCTAGCCGAATAGACTTGTCGCTAAGTGTCCACAGTGCATCACCTGTAAAGTTTTTCGGCCAAGTTCCGAACGTCATTCGCCGATTGAGTAATCAAACCTGACGTCAACAACGATGAGTACACAGCTCGTTCCGCTCGGAACCAGTCGGCCTCGGGGGAACCGAAGGGGCGGCCTCTCTCCTCCCAATACTGGTGAGCGAGTTTTGCTACAAACTCATGCCGACTCTCACCCAGGAAATCAGGGATCAGCTCTAACAGTTTTTGCTTATCCATAAATTTGCTCTCTCGTGGTCAGATCGTGCCATCAGCGGCACGAGTCAGGCGATTTGGCATGGTCAGGATCGCACCTGCAGCACTTCGCGCAGAGTCGTCCGCGTGACGATGCCTTCCTGAAGGTTAGGAATAAACCAACTCACAAATGATCCTGCTGGTGTGAGTTCGAAAGGGTGCAGAAGGGTTCAAGGTGCCATATCAAAATGATCATTTTGCTGACGCAGAGGGTGCAGAACGTGCAATCCGACCAGAAAGGCGCAGGCTGCGAGCCAGGCGAATTCACGGGTTCCCCAAGGCCTCGACAAACCACCTCGCCGCCCGGGACTGCCCCTATGGAACAAGCAGACTTTCTACAAATCGTTCTGGCAAACCATGTAAAAGCGGACGGACAGGCGCACCGAGCCAGATCAGTGGAGGAACAAGCGTCATGAGTAGCAGATGTTCGAGCATGTGAACGGTGAGCAACTTATGGTCAAGAGCAGCCGTTGGGGGCGTCGCCGCGACCCAGATCTCAGAACAGGCCAATCAGAAAACTGACCGCGGTCTTGGAACAAGAGTAGGCCATGTCTATATGCCGTCACTGAGTCGTTCAATTGACATCGGCCTTTGACAGGTGCCTCACAGGCCGCGGACTAAGGCTGAGTCTGACAGGGAAGCCGTTGCCCCTGGCCATGGCACTGTGCGTGCAACTCGTTCGGCGGGCAAGAATGGCTAACGAACAAATGATTCTGGGTTTACATCGCCACCAATGGCCGGTTGCTTCGGCAGGCAATAGCGGATCGTCTCGGCGATGCGGGAGTCCCAGTATTCAACTTCGCACTAGACTCCTGGGTCTTCTGGCCTAATTGCAGACGTCTGCAGGTCTCCATAGCACTTCATCGCGGCACCGGCGGAGATGAATATGAATGCGTCAAAACGCTATCGGTTAGTCGGCGGAGTCTTCGTCGTCATCATCATCGTGATTGGCTTGATTGTTGGAGCGATTCGCCCAAGCAAGCAGGCACAGGCCGCACCCACAATCGTTCCGGACATCGAGGTGGCGCAAGTCCAGCAGCAGGATGTTCCGATCATCCACGAATGGATCGGCACGTTCGATGGATTAGTCAATGCCGATGTCAGGGCGCAGGTGACAGGGTATCTGCTCAAGCAAGGTTATCAGGAGGGTGCCTTTGTCAAGAAAGGACAGCTCCTTTTCCAGATCGACCCACGGCCGTTTCAGGCAGCACTGGACCAAGCCGAAGGTCAGCTAGCGCAAGCCAAAGCCCAGCTTGCCAACGCCGAAGCCGTGCAAGGCCGCACCGAGCTTGATGTCAAGCGGTACACTCCTCTGGCCAGAGAGCAGGCTGCTCCCCAACAAGATCTCGACAACGCGGTTCAAAACAATCTCGCCGCCATAGCCAGCGTGGAAACTGCCAAAGCCCAGATTAAGATTTCTCAGGCTGCCGTCGAAACCGCGAGGATCAACCTCGATTTCACCAGACTCGTAGCGCCGATCGATGGCATTGCAGGCCAGGCGCAACTCCAGGTGGGCGCACTCGTCAATCCGGCCACTGGACCCGTGACTTCAGTATCTACTGTCGACCCAATCAAAGTTTATTTCACGGTGGGAGAGCCTCAGTATCTCGCTTTCAGAAAACGATTTCCTACGGAAGCAAGCACGCGAGCGGATCAAAAGACTTTGCGGATCGAGCTTGTGCTGGCGGACGGCTCTACGTATCCGCATCTGGGATCATTTGATTTTGCCGATCGCCAGGTGAATGAGAGCACTGGAACAATCCGCATCGCCGCCCTGTTCCCGAACCCCAACAACATCTTGCGGCCTGGCGGTTATGCCAAAATGCGGGTATTCGTCGACGTCCAACACGACGCATTGCTTGTGCCACAACGAGCAGTTTCAGAGTTGCAAGGGAGCTATCAGGTAGCCGTAGTGAATAGCGACAACAAAATCGGAATTCGGCCAGTCACAGTTGGGGTGCAGACTGCCAACCGCTGGGTCATCTCAGATGGGCTCAAGCCCGGGGATCTGGTGGTCGTGGAAGGAACCCAGAAGGTTCGCCCCGGCATGCACGTTAATCCAAAGCCATTCACCGCGAACGCAACGGATAGGTGAGTCATGTCAAAGTTCTTCATCAATCGTCCCATCGTCGCGATGGTGATCTCGATCGTGCTAGTGCTGGTCGGCGCACTGACCATCCTTAGACTGCCGGTTGCCCAGTTCCCGAAAATCGCTCCACCTGAAGTCCAGATCCTCGCCACTTACGTCGGCGCCGACGCGCAAACTCTGGAACAAGCAGTGGCCACGCCTCTCGAACAGCAGATGAACGGTGTGGACAACATGAATTACATGTACTCCCTGAACGCCACGGGAAACTCGACCACGAGCTTGATCGTGAATTTCGATCCAAAAACCGATCCAAATAACGACTTCATCCTCGCCCAGTCGCGTGAAACGCAGGCCGCTTCGCAGCTTCCGTCGGATGTGACGAACTTCGGGATCACGGTACGAAAATCGGTGACTGCTCCCCTCATGTTGATCGCCGTTGACTCGCCGCACGGAACTTATGACGCGACTTTTCTGGGGAATTACGCCTACATCAATCTCGTTGATCCGATTCTTCGGTCGCCCGGCGTCGGCAATGTCCAGGTGTTTGGCCCTGGGCAATACGCGATGCGAATGTGGGTGAACCCCGACAAACTGGCAAAGCTGGGGATCACGGTTCCTCAAATTATTAGCGCCGTTCAAGCGCAGAACACCGTGAATCCCGCAGGGAAGGCCGGAGGCCCACCTGTCCCCAAAGGTCAGGAGCTGACTTATACCGTTTTAGCCCAGGGCCGTTTGGTGTCGCCTGAACAATTCGGTCAGATCGTGCTGCGGGAAACACCCGATGGAGGTACCGTCCGTGTCCGTGATGTCGCCCGCATTGAACTAGGGTCGCAGGATTACAGCGCTGCCAGCCGCTTCAACGGCAAACCTGCAGCGGTTATCGCAATTTATCAACTGCCCGGATCGAACGCGGTGGATGTAGGCAACGGTGTCAAGAAGCTCATGGCTCAGATGAAGCAACGCTTTCCGGAGGATCTCGACTTCGACATCTCCCTGGACACGACCCTATCCGTAACGCAAGGAATTAAGGAAATTGTCAAGACGCTTGTGATTGCTCTCATTCTAGTGATCCTGGTCGTCTATCTTTTTCTCCAGGGGTGGCGAGCCACCTTGATTCCTCTGCTTGCGGTGCCGGTATCTCTTGTAGGCACATTTGTTCTGTTTCCGTTATTCGGTTTTTCAATCAATACGCTTTCTCTGTTCGGGCTGGTCCTGGCGATCGGTCTGGTAATCGACGACGCGATCGTTGTTGTTGAGGGCGTCCAACGCCACATTGAGGAAGGACTCTCGCCCAAACTCGCGGCGTTGAAGGCGATGGAGGAACTCTCTGGTCCGGTCGTTGGAATTGCGCTGGTTCTGTCCGCCGTATTCGTGCCCACGGCATTCATTCCCGGTATCACTGGACGCCTTTACCAGCAGTTTGCGGTGACGATCGCGATTTCGGTTCTCTTCTCCGCGTTCAATGCGCTTACTCTCAGCCCAGCCCTGGCTGCGCTACTGCTTCGTCCGCGGGAGGAGAGCCACGGGTTGCTACGCGGATTTTTTGACTGGTTTAACCGTGTATTCGAGCTCGCAAACTCCGGTTACGTACGTTGGAGCGGAGTACTCCTTCAGAAAACCCTTGTTATGGCAGTGTTGCTTGTCGCCTTCGGCGTGGCTGCCGGACTTTTCGCCCACCGCGTGCCGACGAGCTTTCTTCCCGATGAAGACCAGGGCTATGCCTATGTTTCCGTTCAACTCCCCAACGCAGCTTCACTGGAAAGAACGACAGCGGTCGTGGACAGCGTAGATAAGATCATCATGAATACGCCAGGAGTTCAAAACTCGACATGCTTCATCGGCTTCAGTCTATTGAGCTTCGTGCGTACCACGTATAACGCGACCTTCTTCGTTACCTTCAAGCCTTGGGACGATCGCACGACGCGGGCCGAACAATTTCAAACCCTGAAAGTCAATTTGAATCGTGAATTCAGCAGAGTGCCACAGGCGGTCATATTCGGGTTTTCTCCGCCGGCCATTCCGGGGGTCGGCACAGCCGGCGGATTCACGTTTCAGCTCGAAGATCGTTCCGGCGGCGATGTTCAATTCCTTGCGACAAACGTCAACACGTTTCTTGATGCTGCACGCAAACGTCCCGAAATTGGCAGCATCAATACGACTTTCCTGCCGAGTGTTCCGCAGAAATTCGTTGATGTAGATCGTGACAAGGTTCTGAAGCAAGGCGTCAACCTGAGTGACGTCTATCGGACGATCCAGGCCTTTATGGGCGGTTATTTCATCAACTATTTCAATCGATTCGGCCGCCAATGGCAGGTGTATATCGAGGCCGAAGGTGAAGACCGTGCCGACATCGAGAACGTCGGACGATTTTATGTTCTCAACAACAAAGGAGAGCGTGTCCCGCTGTCTACGCTAGTCAACATCAAGTCACGCCTCGGCCCGGAATTCACTCAGCGTTTCAACGAATATCGTTCGGCTCAAATCAACGGGAGTGCCGCACCGGGATACAGCGCGGATCAAGCGACGGCCGCTCTTGAAGACGTTTTCAAGCAAACCATGCCGCGTGAAATGGGTTTTGATTACTCGGGGATCTCCTTCCAGGAACAACAGGCAAGGCAAGGCGTGCCGCCTTCGGTCATTTTTGGCCTATCCCTGCTGTTTGTGTTCCTGATTCTGGCGGCACTTTACGAAAGCTGGTCGCTGCCCTTCAGCGTCTTGCTTAGCACACCTGTAGCGGTGTTTGGAGCCTTTGCAGTCTTATGGTTACGTCGTGTGGTAGTTGGTTGGTTCTTGCCGCCTTATTTGGTCCAAATTGAAAACGACGTTTATTCGCAGATCGGGTTGGTCATGCTCATTGGATTGGCAGCCAAGAACGCAATTCTGATTGTGGAGTTTGCGAAAAGTGAATTTGATAACGGCAAGCCGCTTATAGACTCGGCGCTGGAAGGCGCGAGGCTCCGCCTGCGACCAATCCTGATGACGTCCTTTGCCTTTGTCTTCGGTTGTATTCCTCTATGGACTGCGACCGGTGCGGGAGCGGTGGCGCGTCGGATTCTAGGAACCACGGTTATCGGCGGGATGGTGGCTGCCAGCGTTATCGGCATTTTCTTCGTACCGGCGATCTTCTACGCCGTCGAGAAATGGTCGAACTCGGGTAAGGAACCCGCATCCGGGACACTGCCGGCTCCTTCACCCGCTACAGGAGATTGAACATGCGCTCTAACGCGAGAATCAAACATTCGATTGCCGCCGTGTTGTGTTCAGCCTTTCTGAGCGCTTGCATGGTGGGGCCGAAGTATCATCGACCAGTTGTACAGATGCCAAACACATTTCGTGATCTGGCGGACAATCCGCAGATCAAGGCTCAGTCAGCGTCTTATGCCGACTTGCCTTGGTGGAAGGTATTCAAGGATCCCAGACTGCAGGAGTTGATCCGGACGGCGCTTAAGCAAAATTATGATCTGGAAATTGCTACCGAACGAATTAACGCTGCGCGCGCTCAGGTTGCGGTCACGCGTTCCAGCCTCTTTCCCCAAGTAGGGGTTGGCGCCAATTTCAACGGGGGTAAGAACAATACCTTCCAGTCGAAATACAATCTTCTTACTATTGTCGGAGATGCTGCGTTTCAGCTGGATTTCTTCGGCCGCTTACGGCGCGCCACCGAGGCTGCCCGCGCTGAGCTGTTGGCTACCGACGATGCGAGACAGACGGTTGTCTTGACACTGGTCAGCGATGTCGCGAACCACTATTTCACCCTTCTACAGCTGGACCAGCAGCTGCTGATAACGCACGAAACAGTCACCACACAAACGGATTCGGTCAAGCTGACGAAGCTCCGCCTTGAGCACGGCGTCGCCACGAAGCTTGATGTCTTGCAGGCGCAGCAGGTCCTGGACACTGCGAACGCTGCCATCCCAAATTTGGAGCGCGAAATCGGCCAGGAGGAAGATGCCATCAATATTCTCCTTGGGAATTACCCGAACGGTGTGCCGCGTGGGCTCAGCTTGGTCGATCAAGAGCTTCCGCCGGAAGTGCCTCCTGGTTTGACATCGTCACTCCTGGAGCGTCGTCCGGACATTCGTGAAGCGGAGCAGATCCTGATTGCAGCCAACGCTGAAATCGGGGTCGCCAAGGCGCAGTTCTTTCCGCAGGTGGCGCTGACCGGATCGGGAGGAGGCTCTTTCGGACGAAGCTCTGCCTTTACCACCCTGTTTCCCACCCAAATCGGAATCTGGTCCTATGGTGCACAGGTCGCCCAGCCCATTTTCACAGGAGGGACTCTGCGCGGAAATCTG
>DATEHP010000389.1:0-10763 GCA_035279505.1 Candidatus Sulfotelmatobacter sp.
CCAATGACAGGTGAAAAGCTTCATAACTCCCCGTGTCCCGATTTCTCGCGATGGCGACTGCGCTGTCGCCCCTGGCCTCAGTCCACAATGCAGACACTGGCCCCGGAAATTCCACTGCTGCACTCACCGCGACTGGATCACGATCGGGAAACTCAAACGCCCGAATCGAATCTTGCGCCTGATCTCCGGACGCTGTCGCAAGCACCTGGGACCCGGCTCCACATCCAGTCTTCACCGCTGCAATGTCACTGCCCCACTCGAACGAAGAACGCTGATCGTTCATGCCGTCCACCAGATGTACTTTTCCATCGGCCGCCGCGAACAGCCAGAGCGTGTACTTCTCTCGCGGGACGAAGGCCGCCGTGTAAAACTTCGCCACTGTGCTGAACTTTCCGATCCCCGGACTTAGCACTCCGGTGAAATAGTTCCGCGTCGAAGCGAAGAAGCCAGCCAGTGGAGGAACCGCCACCGAAGTTGTTGTGCTCGACCCTGCAGTGGGGAAGACCGGTGAGTTCAGATTCATCATTCCTGACACGATCGGCCACGGATCGTCGCTACCATGGCACGTGATGGCCGAAGGCGCCCCGGTGACAGTGACGCGGCAAATTACGCCCGGCAGGTATGCGTTTAGCATGTGGTCGACCGCCGGTACAAGCCTGCCCCGCAGATCCAGCGGCCATGGCCTGGTGTGGCCGAGCTGTAGCGTCTGTTCCATCTGCCACTTTCCATTCTGGAGACGGACTATAGACACCTCTTCCGCACCTAGCACCGCGATGCGCGACGGTGTGCCGTTCTCCTCCAGAACCGCGACATCGAGAATGCGCTCGTCCTGTGCCCAAAGCGGAACCTTCCGCAACGTGATCGGCATCGATTCGTAAGTTGTGCCCGAACGTCCTGAACGCGGCACCGAAACCATCACCACCGCAGATTCACCGGCGCCCTGCTGAACCTCCGCGACCCAAACATAAGCGGTTTCATTTTCGGACAGAGTCAAAGCAACAGAGGCTGCCGCCTGATCGCTTTTTCCGAAGTGGATTCCCGATTGTTCCAGCGCGCTCCGAAGCCCGTTTTGCACGAGGTCGCTGTCGCGCCTTCCCAGCGACGAGCGATTCTCCACCGTCAAACTCAAAGTGCCCGGCCCCGTGACAGCGACAATCTTTTTCGCCAGTTGCTCTTCCGCCGTGCCCCAGTCTGCTGCGAAAGCAGCCGTCGTTGACAGAAGCAACACAAGCAAGGCAAGGCAGAGGCGGGACGCCGAACAAGAAGACTGGATCACCGATTTCAAATTGGCCTTTGGGATGGCCGAATTATAAATCGCTTTGCGCATACGACAGCACTATCCCCTGTATTGTTTGGACACCGCCGTAACCCACAACCATCAGGATGCCCACGCTTGTCTCGCGGATTTTGCGAGACAGGGTGGGGATTCTGACCTTCTCCGAACTGCTTGCTGCCCGTACTATCTCTGTTGTGCTTCTGCTGTTTCCGTTCCCCCCGATTGGCCGGCGGCATTTGTCGCCGTCATATTTCTCAGCACATCATTCATGAAAAACTTTCCATCGGCCGGCACCATCATGATCTGCAGTTTGTCTGACAATTTCTCGGCAACAATCTTGTTAATCAGCAACGGATTCTGTTTCAGAACCGCCGCCTCGCTCTGCATTCGCTCGGCATCGGCCGCAGCTGTCAGCCGAATCCGATCAGCCTCCGCCTGCGCCAGCAGTTTCCGCCGCTCCGTCTCAGCCTTGCTGTCGATGATCTTGGCCTGAGCCGACGCCTCTGCATTCTGAATGGTCGCTTCCTTGCGCGCCTCGGCTTCGAGTTTGCTCTGCTGAATCTGCTTTTCTTTCAACGGCAACGTGTACTGCATCGCATCGGCTTCACCCTTCGCCTGCATTACGTGGACTTGCGCCTCTCCCTCCGCCTGTTTGATCTGCTGCGCCTTGGTGGCTTCCGCCTCCAGTTCCGCGATTTTGACCTGCTTCTGCTTGAGTTCGGTCTCCACGCTCATGCGGTCGTTTTCCTGCTCTTTCAGCAGCAGGGTCTCCAGCCCTTTGGCGTACTCCTCGGGCAGATGAATGTCGCGCAGCATCACTTCTTTCACAATGATTCCGTCCGCAGCGAGTTTTTGCGTGATCATCCCCGCCGCCCGTTGCCGCACTTCCTCGCGCTTGGCGGAAAATACATCCCTCACGGTGTAGTTCGGAATCAACTCGCGCCATACGCTCGCCACTACCGGGGGGACAATTTCCTTCTCTACGGGATGCGGCAGGTTCCCCTGAATGTAGTCCAGTCGCTTGGGATCGAGATGGTACCGAACCGTAATCGCCAGCCCCAGGTTGAGTCCCTCTTTCGCCTGAACGTTGAGCAGTTGCGATTTGCCCGCAACGTTTTCCGCCGCATTCTTTCCATCTTCCGCCACTCCCGTCGTAAACACCTGATCGCGCGTATCAAACAATGCCACATCCTCCATCAGTGGCATCACCAGATGGACGCCCGGATAGAGTGTTCCCGGAACCGTGCCGCTCGTCTCACTCACGCGAACGCCAGCCATGCCGGTCGGAACCACTACGATGCTGAACGCCAGCAGAATCGGCCCCCACGCCAGAAGGACCAAGGCCAGAGACGTCCGCCACCGCCACTTCGGGACCGCAGGCACCGTCGCTCCCGGGATACCCAGCGACCTTCGATACAATGCTTCCTCGTACAAGTCATAGCCCAAAATCCCTACAGCCACGAGAATCATCCCGAAGCCACCGCTCATCAGCAAGTACTTCAATGTCAGCATTGTCGTCTCCTTACGCTGGAACAGCCGCACAATCGCTATTTCAAAAGGACACCCCTTCCAGCCGTGCCCCTTGGGAATGGTTTTGAAAGGGCGTGGCTTTCTAGCCGCGCCGTCCGAGCCAGAAAAGAGGTGAGCTTTAGCCCCTGAGGGATAGACTTCATCCGGCTCTCTGGCGCTTCTGCCCTGGTTTCATTGCCGCCGTCTGCCGGGCAAAGAACAGCCGGAACAATTGCCCGAAGATCAGTTCCTCCGCCAACAGAGCCACCGACAGGGAGAAGATCATTCCCGCAACAACTGCCATGAATGTGATCGCCATTTGCATAACGTCCTCCTGAGTTTCCGTTTCTTAGTTGCCCATTCCAACCGCGTTCTGCGTTTCTTCCTGCTGCCCGCCGCTCTGCCCAGCGTCCTGCGCGCTGGCCACGACTGTCTGATCTGTCTGCCCGCCGAATACCCGTGCGACCTGTTCATCGCGCTCGCCGTGGATCTGAACCGTGTCCCCAATCCGCAGCATCGTGAACAGTCGCTCCATGTCGCGATTGCGCAGGCGAATGCATCCGTGCGAAGCCGCGCGCCCAATCGATCCTGGAGCGTTCGTGCCATGAATGCCGTAACCCTTCAGAGTGAGACCGACCCATCGAGTTCCGACAGGATTGTCCTTACCGGTGGGTATCACTGTTCCGCGGTGATAGTAGGTGGGATTGATAACTCGGCTTACGATGGTGAACCCACCGGTGGGGCTGGGAGTGACCTTAGCTCCGACTGCAACCTGAAACGTAGCGATCACGACGCCGTTGTCGATGACGGCCAGCTTGCGGTCCACGAGGCTGACCAGAACAACTCGACTCTGCTGGCCGCCGTCAGACGAAACAGGAGTCTGCGCCCAGCAAGGAATTGCCCCAGCCAAAGCGAGTAGTGCCAGAAAGTGTTTGCTTGCAGTGTTCTCAGCCCATCGAGCCACTCGGTTCATCTCCGCCCCCTTCTGCAATAGCCAGCGCTATCTCAGAAAGCAGACTGATTTCCATGGCTGATGCTGTGTGGAATCAATAACTTAGGATGTTTAGGCGCCGGATTTTCGTGGGCGCGAAGCCACGCGTGTCTGTATGCACACACGACCCCAACTAAGAACCGAGAACTGGGAGTCAAAAACCGAGAACTGAGAACTGAGAGGGGGAGGGGGAGGTTGCCGCTTTCTTTAAGCCTTAACGCCCGGCTCCCGCCGTCTGGGGTAACGGCTTGTGGGGTTCTGTGGGTGGAGCCGGGCGATCCTATGACTAGAAGGCCTAGTTCAATTGTGCTTAATGTAGCCCTGTCGACTGCGCATTTCTGTGACCGCCGTCACAGTTCTTCGTGATTTCTATCATCATGAGTCTGCGCTCGGCATTCTCCCTCGGGGTCAGCTCCGCAGTTCATCCGGTTCCTTGCCCAAGCACAATAACGTGTGATCAAAATCACCGCCCAGTTCCGTCCACTCCTCTTACTCTTGTTTCTGAGCGAGCCGGAAGTGCTCATCCCAGGAGACTGATTTCATCATGGCCTACGTAATTACCGATACGTGCATTAAAGACTCCCTCTGTGTCGAGGTTTGCCCGACCGATTGCATTCATCCCAAGCAGGACGAGCCCGGCTTCGAGGCCGCGACCCAGATGTATGTCGATCCCGAGGGCTGCATCGACTGCGGCGCATGCATTCCCGTTTGCACCTCCGACTCGATCCATGCGCTGGAAGATGTCCCGGAAGACAAGAAGGAATTCATCGAGAAAAACGCTGCCTATTACAAGCAGTAGCGATCGTCCATTTGCAGTTGCCGGGCTTCGGACCTAGAGGTGAAAACCAGCCCTCTGCGAAGCCCGGTGACTGTTTTACCTGGTGCCACCGGTCGTCGGCCTCAAATCGCTGGAACGGCGCGCTGACTTGACGGATTTTGCGTAAACCGCAACAACGCTGCACAGCGGAACGCAGGCCGCCATCCATCCCGTAGTTCTTAACCGATCGTGACTTTCCCTTGGTCAAGCTCGACCGCAAGGAGATGAGCCAATGTCATTTAAGGCTGTGGCTTGGACGCTGCTGGCCGCAATGGCGTTCGCGGCTGTTGTTCTCTTCAATTTTTGGGCTGCATATCAGCCTCTAAGTACGCTGGCCTATTCGGGATTCGTGCTGGCGCTGAGTGGGATGGCGACCTGGCGGTTCCGTTTCGATTTCTTGGAGTCCGAAAACGAGCCGTCGGGGCTCTTATCCTTGCGGCTGGTGTGATCCTCGCTACTGCAACTCTACTCTGGCCAGCCCCGATGATCCACGTCGCGCAACATAAAACTGTTCTTGACGACGTCATGCCGGAGTACCAGTTTTTCGAGAGGCACTCGACCCACATCCACGCTGGGCCCGAGCAGGTGATGCAGGCCGTTCGCGAGTCAACATTCGGCGACATGAAATCCTTGGCCAGGCTCCTGAAAATTCGCGGAGCGGTCTTGCGCATTCATGAGAGAGGCGACTTTTTGAAGGATAAGCGCGTTCTCGATGCATTTTCGGCGTCTGGTTATGTTTCTGGCGGCAGCGACCATGAAATCGTGATGTGCGGAGGCGCGAACATGCGGGCGAAACGCAGCCTTGGGGTTCGTACTCTGCAGGAGTTCGCTGATTATCGGGATCAGGGTGCGGTCAAAATGGCCTATGACTTCAACGTGAAAGATGCGAGTGGCGGATGGTCCATAATCAACACCGAAACGCGTGTCCTCGCGCTTGACGACTCTACCAGACGCGGCATGGGTTGTTACTGGAGATTGATTGTGCCCGGAAGCGGGCTGCTCCGGCTTCAGTGGCTCCAGGGTATCAAGAAAAGAGCCGAGAACATGCCGAACCCACCGTAGTCGATTCCCATCAGCGTTCAGTAAAAGGACTGTCGAAGACCACCACACGGCGGTCAGCGTTTGGACCGGCTGTTTCTGCCGCTCGAGAATTAGCGCGACTGTTCAAGTTCACGAGAGGCCCCAGGGCACCGTAAGCGCCGCGACCAATTGCTGGCGGCCTCGATCACCCTTCTCTTATCCGATTATGCAAGGGTTGCCCCTCCACTGTCTGGCGCGCTTCATGTACCTCAGATTCGTGATCGGATGTGGGCGATGATGCCATCCGGCGCAGTGCTGGATTGTTGAGCCGGACTTGGTGCTTATGGACGAGCCTTTCAGCGCTCTGGATGTACACACCCGATTGCGCATGGAGGGGAAGATCCTTAGGTTGTCGTCCGTTTCCAAGACGACGATTGTATTCGTGACGCATGACCTCGAAGAAGCAATATCGCGTTCCGACTTCGCTGATTTCCTGCAAGCATATATCGCGCGCTGGGCGGGCCGTGCAGGTGTGCCCCTAGGTCGACAATTAAGTGGATGACAGGATAAGTTTGGGTCCCAAAATCGACCGCGACACTTGTCGGCTGGTTGGCAACTCGACAGTTACCAGTCGGCACGTGGTTAGCGCTCATGGCGCTCGCGCGCAGCTTGGGGCGGGTCGCCTCCACAAGGAATTTATTCCCCGGCGGTTGACTTCCCGTCTTTTCCCCGACTATCGTTCGTCGCTATGAATTTCGTTAAGGCCACGCGCCGCTATGAAGAGTGGCTCGCCGAACGCACGTCGATTGTCAAAAAAGATCTCCGCCTGAAGCACTCCGCCATGAAGGCGGCCGTCTTCCCCTTCCTCCGCGCGACCTACTATCGCTGGGCCCAGCTCTGGCACGATATCTGTCCCGATATCGCGAAGGCTCCTCGCGTGCTCGCGGTCGGCGATCTGCATGTGGAGAATTTCGGAACCTGGCGCGACATTGAGGGTCGCCTGATCTGGGGTGTGAACGACTTCGACGAGGCCTACCCTCTCGCCTACACCAACGACCTTGTTCGCCTCGCCGTCAGCATTCATCTTGCCGCCGAAGCCGGTCACCTGCCCTTGCAACGGGAGGAGACTTGCGAAGCCATCCTCGAAGGCTATCGCGATGGATTGCGGCAAGGCGGTCTGCCCTTCGTCCTGGGAGAGAGACATGTCTGGCTGCGACAGATCGCTGAGGGAGAATTGCGAGACCCCGTCCGCTTTTGGGAAAAAATGGATGCCTTGCCCACTTACAAGGGAGACGTCCCGCTGAGCGCAATCGATGCTCTTGAGCACCTCATGCCGGTCCGCGCCCTGAAGTACCGGTTAGCTCATCGAGTGGCCGGATTGGGTAGCCTGGGACGTGCTCGCTACGTCGCCCTCGCCGACTGGAACGGCGGCAAGATCGCCCGCGAGGCGAAGGCGTTGGTTGCGTCTGCATGCTACTGGGCGGACGGCCAAAAAGGCTCCTCCGAGATTTTGTATCAGACGATTATCAGCCGCGCCATCCGTTGCCCTGATCCCTTTGTGCAACTCCGCGGACGCTGGATCGTACGTCGCCTCAGTCCGCACTGTTCGCGCATCGAACTCACCCAAATGAAAGCCCAGGGAAAGGAGATCCGCTTACTTCATTCCATGGGATGGGAGACGGCCAACATCCACCTGGAAACCAGGAACGCAACCAACCCCATTCTGCGTCACCTGAACAAGCAAAAGGGTAGGTGGCTGCACGAGGCGAGTGCCGCGATGTTGAAGGTTGTGCGCGACGATTGGAAGATGTGGAAAAAACAAGGCTACCAATAATGAAAACTCACGCCACGCCGCTCTGAGCGACAGCCGCCGCAACGCTCGTGACCGCTCGCTTCAGCGGCGCCAGTGCAACCCCACGCTCACGATCGTAGATCAGTGTCCACTGGATCGCACACTCATCGCACAGCCAATAGTGTTCCACCTGCCGTTGCTGTTGCCGGGCGCGCACAAACGGTGGTACCGAGGGCGTTCCCGGCTTCATCAGACGATCTGTCTCCACCAGGAACAACTTGCCTTCGCGCAACCGGAGAAAGGGTTTGTGGCACTCTGCATTGGCGCAATGGCTGAGCATGACTATGATTCCTTCCGCTCTCTCGAAAACACTTCGGGCAGCTCTCAAATTGGAATCTAAGTGCACGTCATGTGCCACAGCGTCTCGGGGTTGCACTAACGCGTTCTTTTGGGTAGTCGCACCGCCGATGCAGCAAGCAACAACTTCTTCTGCCGACTGTTCGGCATTCACTGCCGATCCCGCGTCCCTCGTGCCTTGCATCCACTAAAACATGGCAGCTACCATTATTTTGTATGCCGAAGGTGCTCGTCTGTCCTCCAAATTATTTCGATGTCGTCGACCAGAAAAACCCGTACATGTTTCCAGATCACGCAGTCGACAGAGTCAAAGCGCGCACCCAGTGGGAGAATCTCTGTAGCGTTTTGCAACAGAGCGGATGCGACGTCGAATCGATCGATCCCGTCGAAGGACTTGAGGACATGGTCTTCGCCGCCAACCAGCTTTTTGTCGGAGAGAAAGCCGGATACGGAAAATTCGTTGTCCCCAGTCACATGGTTTACTCTTCCCGCCAGCGCGAGGTCCCCTTCTACGCTGAGTGGTGCCGCTCCCACGGCTATCGCGTCATCGAAATTGATTTCGGTGACGACTATCTCGAGGGCCACGGAGATCTGCTATGGCATCCTGATGGATCCCGTATCTATGGCGCTTACGGGTTCCGTAGCACTCGTGGCGGCATCGAAAAATTCGCCTCCGCAATGTCTGAAATGGGAATTCCCGTCGTGCCCATCGAGCTGACCGACCCCTATTGTTATCACCTCGACACTTGCCTCTGCCCATTGAATAACGAAGCTGCTCTGATCTTCGCCGGGGCTTTCTCCGCCGATGCGCTCGCTGCCATTCACAAGAATTGGACCCGTGTTCATCTCCTCGACTCCAACGAAGCGCACCACTTCATGGGAAATGGCATTGTCGTCAACGGCCGCTACATTACCCCTTACACGACTCCGCAGTTGGAAAGGATCCTTCAAGACGAAGCGCTGATTCCCGTCATCGTCGAGACGTCCGAATTCGAAAAGGCAGGCGGCAGTTGCTTTTGCATGAAGACATTCCTGCCGTAACGCTACGTGTGCGAGTTCCAGCCACCATTGTTTTCACATTGCCCGTCCGCATCCCGCCCAATAAGATAGTCAGCGACTCGAGATGCTTCCGCGCAAAAAGTCCTCGCGATTCGTCCAGGAATGAACTCTCCTCCAGCGTCCCTGACTCTCGCCGCCCGCTTTCCCGGACTGCGCGCCCTCGCTTGGTCAGGACACCATCTCTACGCCTCGCGCGGATATGAGTTGCTCCGCGCCAGCATTAAAGATGCTCGCGATATTCCATGGCAGCCCGTCGCACACTACCGACCCTCGCTGCGGCGCCGCCTTTCGGCAACTAATCGCTTTACAGCGCGCCTGTTTCGTGACGGATTCCACGCGCTCGCCATTCTTCCATCCGGCGCAATCATCGGAGCCGTTTCCGGTTCGATCGTCGCTCTGCGCACCGGCGAATCCCAATTCCGCCAGACGCACGCGATCACCCGCGGTACTCGGCCTCTTCACATCACCCCAGCTCCCGGCGGCGCCGTCTACTGGGGAGAATATTTCGACAACCCGCAGCGCGACGAAGTCCACATCTACGCCTCCGCCGACGCTGGCTCAACTTGGAGTATTGCTTACACGTTTCCCAAGGGCGCGGTTCGCCACGTGCACAACATCGTTCACGATCCATGGGCCGATTGCCTTTGGATTCTGTCCGGCGATTATGGCGATGAATGCCGCATCCTTCGTGCCTCCTGCGATTTCTCCCGCGTTGAGACCGTCATGCAAGGCAACCAACAAGCTCGGGCGGTGGCCGCAGTTCCCACCGAAGACGCCCTCTACTTTTCTTCCGATACGCCGTTGGAGGCAAACCACATCTATCGTCTGGACCGCCGACAAAAGCTCACGCGACTAGCCCAGATCAGCAGTTCCTCTATCTACGGATGCCGCGTCGGCGGCCGCATCTTCTTCTCAACAATGATTGAGCCAAGCGAGGTGAATCGAGATCGCATCGTCCGAGTCTACGGCGCTGAACTCAAATCCCCCGGCTCATGGCAGCCGCTTCTGGAATGGAAAAAGGATTCCCTGCCAATGCGCTTTTTCCAATACGGCAACGCCTTTCTGCCGGATGGCGAAAACTCAACGCCGTTTCTGGCAGACTCCACGGTCGCAGTCCAATCCAACGACATGGCAACGTCGCTCTACAAACTGAATGAAACCTGAAGCATTCCTTCGTGTACCTTCATGCCCTTAGTGGTTCATGTTTTTGCCGTTGGCAAATCACTGAAATCCCGCCTGCCGTAATATGAACGACGGATCAAGCCCGTGCCGAGCCTAGCCTACTATCGCCGCATCTTCAGCGCCTATCTGCTCGGCGGCAAAAGCCATCTCACCTTCTGGCACGAGACTCCGGCCGAAAATCCAAACGCCAATCCAAGGGAACTCGGCGAGTACTACATGCTCTTCGCCGAAAAGGCGGACTACTCGGGACACTACGACGCTGCCGGCGTTCCCCAACTCAACTATCACGGTCATATCGGTCTGCAGTACAACCCCATCGCCATCGCGCAATACGGATTAGGCAACTACAACGCATGGTGCCGCACAGCCGATCCGGAGAGAAAGAAGAAGTTCTTCCTGATCGCCGACTGGCTGGTTGCGAACCTCGAAACGAATGCAAAGGGATTATCTGTCTGGAACCATCACTTCAACTGGGAATATCGCGACACGCTGAAAGCACCCTGGTACTCAGGGCTGGCGCAAGGGCAGGGAATCTCAGTCCTGGTGCGCGCCCATAAAGAATCCAGCGACCCTCGTTACCTCGACGCCGCCCGCGCCGCCTTCATAAGTTTCCAGCGCTCCATCGAACAAGGAGGCATCGCCTTCACCGACAAATCCGGCGATCTCTGGTTTGAGGAATACATCGTCTCTCCGCCCACGCACATTCTCAATGGATTTATCTGGGCGCTGTGGGGAGCCTATGACTACGCTCTGGCAAGCA
>DATEHP010000390.1:0-23391 GCA_035279505.1 Candidatus Sulfotelmatobacter sp.
CACAGCGCTTCCGGCTACTCTCGACAGTGTCATCGCAGCCAAACAGGCGGTCGATACGATCCTGGCGCACTTCGGGAAGGTCGATGTGCTCGCCCATCTGGTCGGCGGGTTTGCGGGAGGACAAACGGTTGCCGATACCGACGATGCCACCTTCCAGCGGATGCTGAACATGAATCTCACGAGCGCGTTCCACATGTTGCGTGCGGTGCTGCCCCCGATGCGCCAGGCAGGCTCGGGGAGAATCATCGCGATCGGCAGCCGTGCTGCGGAGAGTCCCGGAGCTATGGTGGGCGCATATAGTGCGTCGAAAGCAGCCTTGGTGTCGCTGATCCGCACTGTCGCCATTGAGAACAAAGATGCCGGTATTACTGCAAACGTGATCCTTCCGGGAACGATGGACACTCCGGCCAATCGTAAAGACATGCCCGGCGCGGAGACATCGCAGTGGGTGCAGCCGGCGTCGGTCGCGAGCCTGATCGTCTGGCTCGCCGGCGACGGCGGAAAGGATGTTACTGGTGCGGCGATTCCCGTTTACGGCCGCGGGTTGTAGTAGCTCTCCAGTCTCGACGAAACTGATCTCGTCGGCATCATCCTGAGCGGAGCCGTTCTTTCGGCGGAGCGAAGGATCTCCACGCCCAAAGCTTCGATTCACCGGGAGATCCCTCGCCCCGCTTGTGAAAGCGCGGGGCTTCGGGACGACACCCCAATGATCGGAGATCCCAATTCAACACATGTCATAGCCGGTGGTAACCCTTTCGTAACCCTCCGGACTGCACAATTTTTGTTGCACGTTAACATTCTTGAAATATCTTCCATATAACCTAGACTTCAGGAGAGGCTCATGGGATCAGCCCGGATGGCGAAGGCGTTGCCGCTGCAGGTAGCCGCCGTATGCTATCGGCGCCGAGGCACGGCGATCGAGTTCCTGCTGGTCAATACCAACGGCGGCAACAAGTGGACCTTTCCCAAGGGATCTACGGAACCACGGCTCTCCCACAGTCAGGCTGCTGAACGCGAAGCGGCGGAAGAAGCCGGTGCAATCGGTACGATCGAACCCCGTCACTTCCATCTCTACATTCACTCCAAGGGCGTTTTCTGGCAGCCTGGCGGCGTGCAGGAATTCGTAGTCAAGGCTTTCCTGATGGAAGTTCACCAGATGCGCAAGCCAGATGAGTCCAATCGGAAGCCGACTTGGTTCAGTCCGGAAGATGCGAAGCGCCGTCTGGCCAAGGGCCGCGAAGTGAAATACTTGCACGAGCTCGAAGCTGTGATCGACCGCGCCCTCGAGCGCATCCGGTTCCACAGCGAACTCTGGGGAGCATATCCCGGGGCGCGACGATCGCTAGCTAAGGATCCTATCGCCAGCGCAGTCTGGCCGTAAGGTATTCCCTCCGCCGTGGCCCTTTTGGCCATGCTTTGTCATTCCGACCAGTAGCGAGGAATCTGCTTTTTGCCGGCGGCGGAGCCGCGGCCTGCGGCAGTCAGATTCCTCCGACGGCTGACGTCGTCTCGAAATGACGAAGCTATCGGTAGAACATCTCTGGTTTTGTGAGACGATAATCCCAGCCCCATGATTCAGCTTTCCGGCGCCGGAAAACGCTTCGGCCACAAACTTCTATTTGAAAACGTCGATTGGCTGATCACCAACCACGACCACATCGGCGTGGTCGGCGGCAATGGCACGGGCAAGTCCACGCTGATGAAGGTTCTCGGCGGGATGGACACGTTTGACTACGGCTCATTGATCATTGCCAAGGGGACTTCCGCCGGCTACCTCCCGCAAGATGGATTGACGCTTTCCGGACGAACAGTCTTCGCCGAATGCATGTCAGTATTCGACGACGTGCGGGCGATGGAGCAGGAACTGGAGTCGCTGATGCATAGCATGGCGGAACTCGATCACACGAGCCGGGAGTATGACGCAGTGGCGGACCGCTACCAGCGGGTCGAGCACGAATTTCGTGCCCGCGATGGGTACTCGATTGAGGCCGAAGTGGGCCGCGTGCTCATGGGCCTGGGCTTTGGAAAAGAAGACTGGCAGCGGATGACCGACGAGTTCTCCGGGGGATGGCAGATGCGCCTGGCGCTCGCCAAGCTGCTTCTACAGAAGCCGAACCTGCTGCTGCTCGACGAGCCGACGAACCACCTTGATCTCGAGGCGCGCAACTGGCTCGAGGAATATCTGCAGAACTATCCGCACGCGTTTCTATTGATCTCGCACGACCGGTACTTCCTTGACGTCACCGTCGACAAGATCGCCGAGATCTGGAACAAGAAGTTCTGGTTCTACACGGGCAACTACGACAAGTTCCTCGCGCAGAAAACGCAACGCAACGAGCAACTGCAGGCCGCCTACAAGAACCAGCGCGATCGGATCGAGCAACTGGAAGTCTTCATCAACCGCTTCCGCTACACGGCAACCAAGGCGAAGCAGGTGCAAAGCCGGATCAAGGAACTCGAACGGATGGAGCGAATCGAGGTTCCACCGGAGGAGAAGACCATCCATTTTTCGTTCCCGCAACCGAAGGCCAGCGGGCGGATTGTGGCCGAGTTCGAAGGGGTGGCGAAGATGTATCCCGGCAGGAATGGGGCCGGCCAAAAGGAAGTTTTCCGCGACGTCAGTTTCATGATCGAGCGCGGCGACCGGATCTCGCTGGTGGGAGTCAATGGCGCAGGCAAATCCACGTTGATCAAATTGCTTGCCGGCACGGAACCTCTGTCCAATGGCGAGTTCCGCCTTGGGCACAACGTGCAGTCTGACTATTTCGCTCAGGATCAGTACAAAGAACTCGATCCGGACGCGCGCATGATCGATGATCTGGGCGCGCTTTCTCCGCGCTCGACGGAGACCGAGTTGCGCGGTCTTCTCGGCTGCTTCCTCTTCTCCGAAGACGATGTCTTTAAAAAGATCGGCGTGCTCTCGGGCGGCGAGCGCGGGCGCTATGCCCTGCTTCGCTTGCTGTTGCATCCGGCGAACTTTCTGCTCCTCGACGAACCCACGAACCATCTCGACTTGCGCGCTAAAGACGTGCTGCTGAACGCGCTGGTGGAGTACACCGGCACGGTGGTGTTCGTCTCGCATGATCGGTATTTCATCGACAAGCTGGCCACGCGTGTCTTCGAAGTTGGTGGCGGACAGGTGGAGATCTTTCCGGGTAATTATGAGGACTACATGTGGCGCAAAGAGGGAGGTCAGCACGTGGCGCCGACGCTCCATGATGTTCCAATTTCCCGGGCCTCGCGAAAGCAGCGAGACCCTTCGACAGACTCAGGGCAGGCTCTGGCGCACCCCACCTCGGGGGATACAAATGTGGGTGCCCCACTCCTCCCTGATTTCGGGAGAGGTGGGGGTACGACGCCGCCGTCTTCCAATGGCGGAAACGGCATGGCAGCGAACTCGGAACAGGCCAAGAAGCGCCTGAATCCCATCAAGCGCAAGCAGATGGAAGACCGGGTCCAAGAATTGGAAGAGGAGATCAGTCGGACTGAGGACGAGATCGCGCGCCTCGAAACGGCACTGCAGAGCTTTGTCAGTGCCGAAGAGACGCAGCGTCAGTCGCTGGAACTGGTTCAAAGCAAATCTTCCCATACAGCGC
Source organism: Candidatus Sulfotelmatobacter sp. (assembly GCA_035279505.1). Classification (GTDB taxonomy): domain Bacteria; phylum Acidobacteriota; class Terriglobia; order Terriglobales; family Acidobacteriaceae; genus Sulfotelmatobacter. The sequence continues at coordinate 3,597 of DATEHP010000390.1, forward strand.
TGGTTACAGAATGGGAAGCATTGTCGCAGGAACTGGAAGTTTCGGAGTAGCGTGATTCCGCCGAGCGAAAGCCATATATCCTTCGGCCCGCACGTGGCGCGTGCCTAAGGATAACAAGGCTCGATGAGGCTTGATTTTAGGCTGTAGAACCTTCCGCACCCGTACAGCGCCTTCCGTAATCTCTCCTGCGCTCTTACCGCTGTGCGATAGTCAGATTGGCCAAGTGGCCACGCACCTCCGCAGGCCACAAATTTCAAGACCAACCGCTGGAATGATTATCAGGCGCGAGCAGGGCGCCAGGCGGGAACCCAAGGAAGGTCACATGCTTCAGTCGTCGGAGAACTCATTCCTGAAGTCCGGCTCGCCGGCTTCCAACCCCAACACGTTTAACCCCGTCAAGACCGTGACCGCTCCCGTGGATCAGGCGACCATCGGCCGCACCCTGGTTATCAAGGGTGAAATCAGCGGCTCCGAAGCGCTCTACATCGACGGTCGCATTGAAGGCAAAATCATTATGCCGGAGAGCCGCGTTACCATTGGCCGCAATGGCAAGGTCGATGCCAGCATCCAAGCCCGCGAAGTCGTCATCATGGGCAAGGTGACCGGCAACATCGACTGCAGTGACCGCGTCGACATCCGCGCCGAAGGCTCGGTTAGCGGAGACATTTCGACCGTCCGCATCACAGTGGAAGATGGCGCCGCGCTAAAAGGCGGAATCCAGGTCCGCGCGGAAGGCAAAGGAAATCAGCAGTCCCAGAACCAAGCCAAGCCCGAGACAAAGGCTTTAGCCGCGACCGCCAGCGCGTAACAGAATTTGTCGGGTACAAGATCAGGGGCACGCCGAGGCGTGCCCCTGTGATTTAAAGTTCCGATGCACCCGTCGAAGGACGATAAGACCGCTAACCGCACCGACCTGGCGTCACGGGTCTTTTCCAACAAGGCCTTCGAGCTTGGCTGGCTCATCTTCCTGGCAGTGCTCGTGACCTTTGTGACCTTCCCCATCCAGAGGGTGCTTCTCGTCTGGTGGGCCTACGGCAAAGACGCGTACTACCAGCAAGGGATTCGGGTGATACCTCGCAAGCCGCTCCGGTTCTCGGACGGAGTTCTCGTTCCGCAGACGCTGGAAATAATCACAGGCGCCGGTATGTTCTTAGTCACGTTCTTCGCGCTGACGCTGGGACTGTTTTACGGGCTGCGCCTCTACGAGCATTATTTGCGACGGAACAAGAATTCGGCCGCCGATTAGACTGCTCACTTCTTCTCCGCAGGCTTGAAGTCCAGCGCCGCCGAATTCATGCAATAGCGCAGGCCTGTGGGCGCCGGACCGTCCTCGAACACGTGCCCCAGATGCGCATCGCACTTGGCACAGCGGACTTCGGTTCGCACCATGCCGTATTGCGTGTCGCGGTGCTCGATGACTCCACCCTCGGTAGTCGGCTTATAGAAACTCGGCCAACCTGTGCCCGAGTTGAATTTCGTCTGGGAATCAAACAGTGCAGCCCCGCAACACACGCAGTGATAGACGCCCGGCTCCTTGTTATTCCAGTAAGCCCCGGTAAAGGCGCACTCCGTGCCGGCTTCGCGGGTTACGTGGTATTGCTCGTCGGACAGTTGCTTGCGCCATTCGGCTTCCGACTTGACCACCTTTTCTTCAGTCTTTTCCATAGATGAACCCCATTTCAAAAGTCTATCTGTGTCCTAAATTGGATGTTCGAGCGCGCCAAAAGTGGCATCGCCTACTTGCCGACTTCTTCCCCTACCGTGCGATACCGCCCGCGAAAGAACAGCAGTGGATCCCCTTCGAGCAAAACGACATCCTCGACTTCTGCGATGAAAATGGTATGGTCCCCAGCTTCCTGGGCCGATTGAAGGCGACACTCCAGGTAAGCCAGCGCTCCTCGCAGCGTTGGGGTTCCATGCCTCGTGCGATCAAACCGAGCGCCCACCTCCTCCTCGGCATGCTCATGAGTACGCTCCGGTCGCGCATAGTACTCCGAAATTGCTTTCTGGTCTTCACAGAGCACGTTGATCCCAAAGCGCTTCTTCTCATGTAGATGGGCATGGGTACGCGTGCTGTGATCCACGCAAACCAGCACCAGCATGGGATCCAGCGAAACGGAGGTAAAAGCATTGGCCGTCATGCCGTGCACCTCGCCGTCGAGGTCTACGGTGATGATCGTCACCCCGGTGGCGAACGCTCCCATCGCCTTGCGGAACTCTGCTGGATTTAAAGTCATTGTCGTAGAGATGTTGCTTGCAACGTCTCTCTCACCACGATCCCGAGCGCCGCCAGCAGGGACGTAGCAAGCTACGTCTCTACAGCGCAACCGCATACATTACCACGCCCGCCACGTGTATCATTCGAGGCAACGTGGCGGTTTCGGAAATCATGCGTTCAGGACGGAAGATTGACAGCGCGGCGCCGGTCGAAGTCTGCGCCCGCCAAGGCATATCTCGAGGGGTCGCGCTGCAACTGATCCGCTGTCCGGACAGCGACCTGCCGGACCTGCTGGCGGCCGCCCGTGCTGCAAAGGAGCGCTTCAAGCCCAGTGTCATCACCTGTTCGCGCAAGGTATTCATCCCTCTGACGAATCTTTGCCGGGACTACTGCGGGTACTGCACCTTCCGCCGCGATCCGGGGGACCCAGGGGCGCATACGATGACGCCCGATGAGGTGCTGCAGTTAGCTCGCGCCGGACAGAAACTCGGCTGCACGGAGGCTCTGTTCAGCCTCGGGGACAAGCCCGAACTCCTCTTTCCGGAGATGCGCGATACGCTTCGGCATCTCGGCTACAGGTCGACGCTGCATTATCTGGAAGCCATGTGCGAGCTTGTGCTTCGCGAGACGAGCCTGCTGCCGCATCCGAATCCCGGGCTGCTCAGTACGGAGTGGGTCGCCCGGCTCGCGGCCGTTTCCCCCAGCATGGGCCTGATGCTTGAGACCACAAACTCAGACCTGTTAGCTGCGGGACGGGCTCATGACAATGCTCCCGACAAGGTCCCGGCGAAGCGGCTACGCACGATCGAGGAAGCCGGCAAACAGAGGGTGCCCTTCACCACAGGCCTGCTGATTGGGATCGGAGAATCACTGGAAGACCGCGTGGATACGCTGCTGGCCATCCGCGACCTGCATGAGCGCTACGGACACATCCAGGAAATCATCGTCCAGAATTTTCGCGTCAAGCCGACGATTCCGATGGCGAACTGGCCCGAGCCGAGCCAGGGTGAGATGCTGCGCACGGTAGCGGTAGCTCGCTTGTTACTCCCCGAGGTCAATATTCAGGCTCCTCCCAATCTCTCCGCGCCGTACTATGAAGAGTTGATCGACGCAGGCATCAACGACTGGGGAGGAATTTCGCCGCTGACCCCCGATTTCATCAACCCGGAGAAGCCGTGGCCGCACCTTGAACAGTTGCGGCTGCGCACTGAGGCCAAGGGTAGCGCATTGCGCCAGCGTCTCCCGGTATATCCGGAATTTGTCGAGCCGCTATTGGCCAAGCCCGGATTGCTTTCGGAAAAACTAAGAATGGCGATCGGGGACGATGGCCTCGCGCGGAGGGCGGCATGATCTGCGTCCTCAGCGGCGGGACTGGGGGCGCGAAATTTGTCGATGGACTGCGCCAAGTCATGCCTGCCGAAGAAATCACGCTCGTGGTCAACACCGGCGATGATTTGCTCTGGTGGGGTCTCTACGTCTCACCCGACATCGATTCGATCACCTACGTACTCTCAGGCATGCTGAGCCGCGAGCGCGGATGGGGCGTGAAGGGGGACACTTTCCTCTGCCTGCAGGCGATGGGTCAGCTCGGCGAGCCCACCTGGTTCCATACCGGTGATCGTGATCTGGCCATGCATTTGCTGCGTTCCCGCCTGCTCGCCGAAGGCAAGACGCTTCTCGAAGCAACAGCGGTCATCTCTCAGAAACTCGGCGTGAAGGCGCGGGTCTTGCCGATGAGTAACTCGCGGGTCGAGACTCGGGTCGATACCCCGATCGGGGAACTGAGCTTCGAAGAATATTTCGTGCAGCGCTGGTATCAGGATCCGGTTAAGTCCGTGCGCTTCGCTGGGGCTTCCGATGCGGAGCCCGCCCCCGGGGTTATCGACGCGATCACCAACGCTGACGCGGTATTGATCGCCCCGAGTAATCCCGTCACCAGCATCGGTCCCATCCTCGCGGTGCCGGGAATTCATGACGCATTGCTGCGCGCCCGCGGGAAGATCGCTGCCGTCAGTCCTATTGTTGGGAACGCTCCGGTCGCTGGCCCGGCCGGTATTCTCATGGAGGCGCACGGATTGCCCTGCTCCATCGCCGGTGTGGCGCACGCGTACGAGGACTTTCTAGATGTCCTGATCTGCGACACGCGCGATTCCCGTGCCGCCGAGGTTCTTCGCCAAACTGGATTGCGGGTGCAGTGCACGCAGACGATCATGCGTAGCGCTGAAGATAAAGCCGCGTTGGCGCGCGAGACCCTTTCGTTGGTGGCCGGGAGTCTCGTTCGGGAAGAGCCGGCCTCGGATACCGCTTTTCGCCGGCTGGATCGCCAGCCGTGATCCTGGTTCCGATCAAGAACACCGCCTCGGCAAAGCAGCGACTGGCTTCCGTGCTCGATCAGCACGCACGAACCCAGCTGGCACAAGCCATGCTGACCGACGTCCTGACCATGCTCCGTGATTGGAACAACTGTCCCAAGGTCGGCGTTGTCACCAGCGATCCTTACACGATGAAGCTGGCAGCCGAGTATCGGTTTGAGGTGATCCCCGATCCCGACAACCATGGGGAAACCGGCGCGATTGAAATGGCAACTCGCGTATGTATGGAGCGCGGAGAAGACAGCACTCTCGTCATCCCGGCTGACATTCCCTTGATTGAATCCTGGGAACTTGAGGAAATTTACAAACACGCGCCAGCCGAGGGAAGTGTACTCGTGCCCGCAGCGGACGGCCGCGGAACCAATGCCGCCTTCCGCCGTCCCGCGAATCTGTTTCCTCTTCGCTTCGGGAACGACAGCTTCAGGCCGCATCACGCCGCCGCACAAGCGACTGGCAAACCCTGTGCGGTTTTGAAGTTGCCGGGGATCGCCGTGGACGTTGACAATCCTCCGGACCTGCGGCACCTGCTGTCTCTTCCCGGCGAAACCCGCGCGCAACGACTGGCACGGAGTTGGAACTTGCCCTCGGACCTGCTCGCAGCCGATGCGGTATAAACAAAGGCACTGGGTGCCCCACGTCTCGCTTTTGCGAGACGTGGGATTTTCCGGCGCGCAAACCGATGCCTCACACAAAGAAAGCCGGCGAGGTCCGACTCATCCCCATCACTATGGGTGAAGAAATCGTCCCGGGCGCTCCGATTGCTGTCAAACTGGTCGAAGCGTTGCGTAAGAATCAGCAGCGGCTCGTGGCCGGGGACATACTCGTCGTCAAACATAAGATCGTTTCCAAAGCCGAGGGTCGGCTTGTCGATCTTGCGACAATCCAACCGTCAGCTGAGTCGGTTGCATGGGCGGAACAATACGAGCTCGACGCGCGAGTGATTGAATTAGCACTCCGGGAGAGCCGGTCGGTCCTTAGACGAAAGAACGGAGTGCTCATTACCGAAACGCAGCATGGATTTCTTTGCGCCAATAGCGGCATCGATGTCTCGAACGTGGACGGTGGAAATACCGCCCTGCTGCTGCCTGAGGATCCCGACCGTTCCGCTGCGAACCTCCGACGCGCTCTGAAGAAGAAGACCGGCGTTTCGGTTCCAGTGATCATTGCCGACAGTTTCGGCCGCCCTTGGCGCGAGGGGTTAACCGAATTCGCCATCGGGATCGCGGGGATGAAGCCCCTGCGGGACGATCGTGGCCGCCGCGATCCCCATGGATATAAGCTGAAGGCAAGTGTCGAGGCGGTGGCCGATGAATTGGCCTGCACTGCCGGCCTGGTTTGTGGGAAGTTGAACCGAGCTCCGGCCTGCATCGTGCGGGGATTTTCTTATCAATCGGGCTCGGGCCGGATCGGGGATTTACTGCGGCCTCCGGCGACAGACCTCTTCCGCTGAGACATCCGTTACACTGTGGGAAGACGATTGGCTGGCAACGTCTCTCCGGCGGATGCAACTAAACTGCGGCGAGAGAGCCGTAGCAAGCCACGTCTCTACGGAGGAACGCATGCTCCGCGAACTGACGCACTCTGAACTTGAATCCTTCCCGTCGCTCGAGTGGTCCGACATCTCGTTCCGTCTGAATTCGCAAAACCGCCGCTCCCTTGAAAGAGTTTTGGAAACACGCAATGGCAACGATCTTTCCCTGGAAGAGTCGTACGCCTTGGCGAACTCCAAAGCCGACGATCTGCTTGGCTTGCTGGTCGCGGCGAATATGCTACGTGCGGAGCTTGCGGGCAACATCGTGACCTACGTCGTGAACCGCAACATGAACTTTACGAACATCTGTTTCGTGGGATGCAAATTCTGCGCGTTCAGCCGCGGCCCGCGCGAGGCCGATACTTACTTTCATAGTCTGGAAGACATGGCGCGAAAGGCAGTTGAGGCGTGGCAGCTCGGTGCCACTGAGGTCTGCATACAGGGTGGACTCCCGCGCAATCTTCCCAAGTTCTATTACCGCGATATTCTGCGCGCCGTGAAGAGCGCGGTGCCGCGGATGCATATTCATGCGTTCTCTCCCATGGAGATCGTCTACGGCGTCGAACTCACCGGCATGTCACTGGCAGACTATCTTTCGATGCTGCGTGACAATGGTCTCGGCACGCTGCCAGGCACGGCGGCCGAAATCCTCGATGACGAGATTCGCCACATCCTCTCGGCGAACAAACTGTCAACCGCGCAATGGGTCGAAGTCATCCGTGCGGCCCACCGCTGTGGGATCCGCACGACTTCCACGATGATGTATGGACACACCGAAACTCCCGCGCACTGGGTGCGCCAGATGCGCCTGTTGCGCGAGATTCAATCGGAAACCGGAGGCTTCACTGAATTCGTGCCGCTTGGATTCGTTCATCAGAACACGATTCTCTTTCATCAAGGACTGGCGCGCACCGGGCCGACTCTGGCGGAGCATCTGAAAGTTCATGCTTTGGCGCGTGTGCTGCTTGCCGGATCGATCAACAATCTTCAGGTTTCCTGGGTGAAGCTGAATCGACAGCTTTCGCAACTCTGTCTGCATGCGGGCGCGAATGACTACGGCGGCACGCTGATGGAAGAGAACATCTCCCGCGAAGCGGGAGCCACCGCCGGTCAATACACCAGCCCGGAAGATTTCCAGAGCCTGATTCTTGAGATCGGACGAATCCCTGCCGAACGAAACACCACTTACTCGCGCATCAGTATCAAACTGCCGCTCGATGAATTCACAGCAGAACAGGCGCTCGAGGCCGAGTTCGCATGAGTCCTCAGTGTGGAACTCCTGTTCGCCCAATTGCAATCATCGGCGGGACGGGGCCGGCGGGCATGGGTATGGCGCTGCGCTGGGCGCGCGCTGGAGAGACCATCATCATCGGTTCGCGCGACGAGCAGCGCGCTCGAGTAACGGCCGCTGCCATTCAACTCAAAGCAGGAAGTCAGGCCAACGTTGCGGGCATGGAAAATACCTTAGCTTGCGCTGCGGCTGACATCCTGATGTTGACGGTTCCTTTCGAGGGTCAAGCGACACTGCTCAAGCAACTTAAAAACTCGATCACGGAGGGCAGCATCCTGATCGACGCCACCGTCCCCTTGGCATCTGCGGTCGGAGGCAGAGCCTCGCGCCCGCTGGGAGTCTGGCAAGGTTCGGCCGCGCAGCAAGCGGCGGAACTGGTCCCCAAAGGAGTGAGCGTCGTCGGCGCGTTTCACAACCTGTCGGCGGACCTGCTTAACGGTGACGATCCTCTCGATTGTGATGTCGTTGTTTGCAGCGATGATCCCGACGCAGCACAACTCACCCGCGAACTGGCAGCGAAGATTCCGGGAGTGCGTGCTGTGGATGGCGGCAAGTTGGAAAACGCGCGCATCGTCGAACAAATCACGGCGTTATTGATCGGTCTGAACATCCGCCACAAAGGACATACCGGAATCCGCATCACAGGTCTGCCCCCTTTAGCTTATCGCTGACCGCTTCGAGGAGCCTTTCAGTTGAGTGAAAACAACCTGATCGATGCTGCGCGCCAGTATCACAGCGGGACCAAGCACTCGCATCTCAGCGTTCGACTGCATCCCCACGCGCTCGATTGGGAGAACAAACCGCTTCTGTTCAAGATCTATCCGACGCTGGAAGTCACGCGTTTGCCTCGCGACTTTCAGGATACGGGCAAGCCTGCGTTGTCAGCGATCCCAGCAACCAGCGTTGAGTCGAAGGGCGAAGCCGTCCCGGACCTCGAAACCCTTGCACAATTGCTGTTTTTCTCTGCCGGGGTCACAAAGAGCAGGAAGCATGCCGAAGGAGAAACGTTTTTTCGCGCCGCTGCATGCACAGGTGCGCTTTACGAAATTGAACTCTACGTGGTCTGCACCGATCTCCGATCGAAGATTCAGCTTTCCGGGAGTCCTCCGGCGCTACCCGCCGGAGTTTATCACTTCGGGGCCGCCGAGTTTGGCCTGCGCCAGCTCCGAGCGGGAGACTATCGACAGACTCTCGTCGCGGCCACGGGCGATGATCCGGCCGTAGCGCACGCCCCTGTCATCATCATCTGCACAGGGACGTATTGGCGTAACGCGTGGAAATATCGGTCCCGCACTTATCGTCATTTCGGCTGGGACAATGGAACGATTCTCGCCAATGCTCTCGCGATCTCGGCTGCGATGGGTCTGGCCACACGTGTTGTGACCGGATTTATTGACTCACAAGTCAACACCCTGCTGGATCTGGACACCAAACGCGAAGTCGCATTCTCACTGGTTCCGGTTGGCTGGACGCAGTCGGCGCCATCTCCACCGCCCGCCATCGATCCGCTTGGCCTTCCTGTGGTCCCTTACTCTGCGAAGGAAGTCGATTACGCCTCCATGCGCAAGGTGCACGAGGCTTCTTCTCTCGATTCGAGAGCGGAGGTGATCGCGTGGCGGGGCAAAACACCCAGTAATGAAATGCCCCCCGCTAAAGAAACTACCTCTGCATTGCTGTCGCTCAGCGATTCGCGCATTGCTCCCGACACCATCGAACAGGTGATCTCGCGCAGGGGATCGACCCGGCAATTCTCGCGCGATCCCATCACGCTGGCGGAGCTCTCGACCATGCTCGACCGCGCCACTCGCGGCATCCCTGCGGACTTCATCGATCCACCCGGGAGCCATCTCAATGATCTCTATCTGATCGTGAACAATGTGGTCGGACTACCCGCCGGGGCTTACGTTTATCACTGGGAAGAAAAATTCCTGGAACCGCTGAAGCGCGGGGAGTTCCGCGACAAAGCGGGATACCTCGGGCTCGAGCAACAAATTCCGGCAGATGCGGCGGTGGATATTTTCTTCCTGGCGGATCTGAAGAAGATTCTGGAGCGCTACGGGAACCGCGGCTACCGCGCCGCGCAACTGGAAGCAGGAATTCTCGGCGGGAAACTGTATCTCGCCGCCTATGCCCAGAAACTGGGCTGCAGCGGACTCACCTTCTACGATGACGACGTGGTCAGTTTCTTCTCGCCTCATGCGCGCGGAAAAAGCGCGATCTTTCTAATCGCTCTAGGGCGCAGTGGGTTGCGCAAAACAGATTCATCACGCCGCTAGTCCTCCTCTACCTCAACCACCTGGGTAGTCACCTCTTCCGCCGGTTCGCCCGGGATCATGGCTTGGGCCGAGATCAATTGGCGAGCTTCCGCGCGGACCTTTGGCAACTGCAGGCTGAACCACCACGCCCCAAAAACCGAGGCCAAGCCACCGATGGCCACAGTCCACGGCGCGCCCAAGCGATCGGACAGGGCGCCACCCAGCAGTGCTCCAACCGGCGCTAGCCCCATAAACATCATGGAATACACCGCCATCGTCCTGCCTCGCAGCGCGTCCGGCACCATGGCCTGAATCAGTGTGTTCGATGAGGCCATCTGGAGCATGATGAAGTAGCCCACGGGGAGCAGCAACAGAACCGACAACCAGAAGGACGTGGAAAACGCGAACAGGATAAGACTCACTCCGAAGGCAGCGCAGCACACCGAAACCCAGGTCCCGAGCCCTTTCACCCCAGAGCGCATGGCGAGAGTCAGCGCCCCGAGCAGCGCGCCCACGCCGGCCGCGCCCATCAGGATCCCCAGCCGCACCGCTCCCAGATCGTGTGACCCGATCAACGACGCCAGTTCCTGCCCGCCCCGGTGAAGGATCTTATCTGCGAAAATCGGCATGAGCACGACATAGGGCATGCCCGTCATGCTCACCACCCCGAGCAGGATAAGAAGAGCGCGAATCGGCGCGGTCTTGCCGACAAAACGGAATCCTTCGATGATGTGATCGAAGGGCGAAGTGTCCATCGACGCCCGGGCCGGAGCATGCACATTCATCATCAGTAAACCCACAATGACGGCGATGTAACTCACCCCATTCGCAAAGAAGCACCATCCCTCGCCCAGTTTTGCCACTAGAACCCCAGCGACCGCCGGGCCTATCACACGCGCACCATTGAACATCGACGAATTCAGTGCTATGGCGTTCATCAGGTCTTCCTTGCCCACCATGTCCACGAGAAAGGCCTGCCGGCCAGGGATGTCGAACGCGTTCACGACACCAAGCAGCGCGGCCAGAACGAAAATCTCCCGTACGGTCACTCGGTGCGTGAGAGTCAGAGCGGCCAGTACCAAGGCGAGGATCATCGAGGCTGCCTGCGTGGCAATGACCACCCGCTGCCGATTGGACCGATCGGCCGTAATTCCCCCGAGGGGTGCGAAGAGAAAGACCGGGATCTGGCTGGCGAACCCGACGGAACCCAGCAATAGCCCGGATCCCGTGAGTTTATAGACGAGCCACGACTGGGCTACCGTTTGCATCCACGTGCCCACCAGGGAAATGAGTTGTCCACTGAAGAACAGCTGAAAATTGCGATGCCGCAACGCCCTGCCCGCGGCCTGCCAATTTAGCTTGCGTTCGGCAGTCTGCCCGTTGTCGGGCGAAGACGAATTTTGAATGGAAGATCTTGAATCAGCCACTCGCTTCTTAGATGACACCTCTCGGCTTTACACTTCACGAATATTCTGAACCCAAACCGGTTCTGATTGTCGACTTTTCCACAGCGATAACTTAACTTAAGGGTAGACAGCGACCCCAGCCTTCGACTCCAAATACCGGCAAATGCTCGGTTTGCGCCGGGAGCGGACCTGCAATTAACTTTCAACTTCTTTTACCGGGCAACCTGCGCTAGAGTAGTGCGCTTGCGTTTTTCGGCGCCTCGCCAAAGGAAGTGACGCCATGACCACTTCTCCAATCCGGGTTGAACGACGCGTCGGACAGCGATTCCCGTATTTGCTGGCCCTTTCTCTGCGCCAACCAGTCGGGTCCGTGGAAGGCGTCGGCTTCACCCAAGATCTCAGTTCCCGCGGAGTTTTCTTCTTCACCGATGCGCCTTTGACCGAGGGCGCCGAAATCGAACTCACTCTGCGTATGCCCTCTGAGATCACGTTGGGCGATAGTATGCCGGTGCGCTGCCGCGGGCGGATACTGCGGGTGGTGAGACCATCTACTTCCTACAATCTCAACCCGGACGGTGCGGAGACCAAGATCGGCGTCGCCGTTCGACTGGAATGTTACGAATATCTGCCAAATCCGTCGGCGGATCTCTCGCGAGTCGCCTCACTGCACTCCCAGCACGAGGACGATCAGCTTCCGTCCCATTCTTCGGCTCGCTCGTAAAACGGATCAGACCGCTGCTAGGCTTCCGGGGGAGCGCCCTGTACCCGATCCCTGGAAGTAATGGCACGACTGTTTCAAAGCCATGACGCAGAAGTGCTCTTTTCAATCGGTCGCGGCGGGCTTACAATAGCCTACAACGATCACAGAGATCCTGATGCTTCCGGCATTGTGCTCCTCCTCCCAGCCATTCTTCACGGTATTGTCTGGCTGCGGTGTGTCGCGCAGATTGCGGACAGTTACTCGCTTCTTCCATTACCTAGGTCACTTGGCGAAAGCAAGGTTCTCTTTCTAACATGCAGACACCGAGAGAATTAAGCGAGCACCGCGCTATGCATGGCATCGCAGTCGCCCTCCTGACAGAGGACCGGGAGCAACTATCTGCACTCCAGAGCCGTCTGGACGCGACCCGGCTGGGGCGCACGGTGTTCAGCCATGTTGGATTCCCCTCCGGACCTACCGATTCGATTCTCCGCGAAATCCAGGACTCGCGCGCCGAAGTCGTCATCGTTGACATTTCTCCACGCGACGCTCAGCGCGCCATACGTGCTATCGAATTGATTAAAGCGACCACCCTTCAGATCGGCATCTTTGCCAACGGCGAAATGACGCAACCGGCCAGCATTGTTGCCAGCATGCGTGCTGGCGCCGGGGAGTATATCGATCAGTCCGCCGGATCCGACGCTCTGCTGGAAGCACTCACGCGCTACAGTTCTTCGCGCTCGCGTTCTTTCGGAGCCGCAGGCAGGGCGCGGGTTTTCACGTTCCTCAGCGCCAAGGGCGGCGCCGGCTGCACGACCGCCGCGGTCAATACTGCGCTCGCCCTGCAGCAGTCTCACGGCGACGTTGTTCTCCTCGATTTTGCTCCCATCGGACATGCCGCCCTGCACTTGAATCTCAAGCCGCAATTTGGCGTGCTCGACGCGCTGCAGAACCTGCATCGCATGGATGTTTCGCTTCTCGACGGCCTGATGACCACTACGAAAGAAGGATTGCACCTTCTGGCGGGACCTCAGCAGCCTTATCCGACCGAGCCCACACCTGGCGAACTGGCGCGGCTTTTTGATCTGGTTGTGAACCACTATCGCTTCGTAGTCGTCGACGCTTCCAGCCGTCTTGATCCCACTACAAGGTTGCTTTCCGATCTGTCGAACGCAGTGCTGGTCGTCGCGCAAACCGATGTCGTCTCCCTCTGGAGCGCTGGGCGCATTCATACATTCCTCGAGGAAGGAACCGGGCGGGACCGCCTGCGGGTCGTTCTGAACCGGTATAAGAAGATTCCCGGATTTACAGATGAGGATGTTCAGCAGGTCACGAACTGCAAGGTCCTATGGAAGGTTCCCAATGCCTACCAGGTGATTTCACCGTCCATCGATAACGGGACTCCCATTGTTTTGCAGGAGGGCCCTGAGATCAGCCGCTCGTACCGTGCGCTTGCGGCGACTCTGGCCGCGGCCTCTGACTCAGACGGCAGCGCTGATCTCGTGTATGGCGGCGAACCCTCCCCAAAGAAGTCCCGCGGGAGTCTCAACCTGTTACCGGCCCGCGCAGGACAGTAAAGCAGCCCCGAGTTGCGAGTACCTGGCAAGCCTCGACGCCTTCGTTTTCCGACTCAATTTTCAGAATTTTTCTGGCAGAAATGTCAGTCCGGTTCTGTCTCGGTTCTTGCGTCTCACCTTCTAACGACTGGGGCAGGCGCAGCTTCCTGCGGGAACATCTTCAAGACCACCGGCCGCTGGCGAGACGTGACTTTCTTGTTCGCATCACTGACGTTGTCGGTCAAGGTTCCTCTCAGGACGAAGTATGCTTCATCGCCCGGACTCTTACCTTCACCGCGCTCCACGGAACCCTGGAAGTCGAACGCGACGCCGTGAACGACCTCGGTGGTGAAGCTCAGCTTGCTTCCGTCGAGCTTTCCGGTCTTGAAGAACTGATCGAGAAAGGCTCCTTTATCACTCTCGCCGTCGCCGAATCGTGAGATAAACCCGGTGAGCCTGCCGCCGTCTTCCACCGTCAACTGTAGAAACTCTCCGTCTTTCAGGAAGCTGTACATGCCAGAGCATGCTTGTACTTCCTTCGCATCGGCCGACGAGGGCTGCGACTTATCTGTCTGTCCCTCACCGGAGGTCTTGGCATCTTGTGCGCGGAGATCCGCAGGCGCACACAACATGCCGAACCCCAGCAACCCGCAGATCATAGAAAATGCCACTGTTTTCATAATGAATTACGCCCCGCCCACATCGTACTCCCGCGGCGAACGCTCGACCAAGTTCTACAAGAGCAAATCGGCTAGCATCGGGGCTGACCTCTGATCGCATGATCGCGCTCTGAACTTTAAAAAAAAGCCTCAGTCACTCGGACTGAGGCCATGCTTCCAACCAACCCATTTATTTCTTTGTGGCCTTTACGTCCATGAACGGCATCCAGTTTTTACCATCCATCGAAACTTCATACTTCATCGTGTAACTGGTCGGCGACACGGTCTTGATCGTCATCTTCCCCTGGATCTGCATTCCTCCATAATTCGATGAACTGGTCCAGGTCCAGGTATCGCCACTAAGCGTTCCCTTGGATGACTCGTGTCTTCCCTGGCTGTTAAAGGAGTCGTAGGTATAGGAATTCGCCTGGGTGTCGTACCCCATGACAGCGAGGTCTTTGGTGTCGCCGCCGATCTCAGCGGGCATTTTCGCTTCCGAATGCGACTGCAGGAAGAAGTTGCCCGGCATCCACTCACTCGTGCCGCTCGCCGTAAACTTGCCACCCGCGCCCCACGGGCCCTGTGCGATGGTGCCTTCGGTCGTCCATGTTCCAACGAAGTACTCGAGTTTCTTCACCTCCGGTCCCGGCGGACCTCCCATCTGGGCCCACGCTGATACTGCAATCACAATCAGAAACGGTATCAAGGCATTTCGTCGATTCACGTTTGCTCCTTCGGGGCTGGGGATGTAAGACGTCTCTGAAAGCCTAGCGTGCGCAAAATGCACTCGCTAGTGCGATTCGTCAACCCAGACCTATGACATTTGTCAGCTGATTCTCACTTGTTCTTGGTAGCCTTGCCATCCATCGCGGTGGTCCACTTGGTGCCGTCCTGAGAAACTTCGTACGAGAAGTTATACGACGAGGGGGAGGTGACCTTCATCGTGAAGCGTCCCTTCATCTTCATGCCGCCCATGTCGTTGTCGCTCGACCAGGTCAGAGTATCGTTGTCCCAAGAACCTTTAGCCTCTTCAAACTCGCCCCAGCTATTGAATGCGCGGTAGGTGTAGGTCTTATCATTTTCTGAATAGCCCAAAAACGACGCGCCGGATCCGTTCCCCATCGCCGCGCTCGTGAACTTCACATGGCAGGCGAGAAAGAATCCGCCTTCCATCCACTCGCAGGTCTCGTTTTCGGTGACCTTACCCCCCGGCCCCATTGGACCCGGTTTCAAATCACCGTCCAGCGTCCATGATCCCGCAAAGATGTCGAGTTTCTTATGCTCAGGACCAGGTTTGGGCATCGGCATCTGGGCAACAGCAGACGCCGCCAGCATCAGCGCGACCACACAGGAAAATTGCAGAGTCTTCATTTGCGCACCTCCAATGCGTTGATTGTTGAATGGACCGGGCACTGCGGCGCGATGGTAGATGGAATGGCGAAAACAGTCAACGTTCAGGTTTCGAGGTCTTGAGTTGTCCTAATCGACAAACATCACTCAACAATTGACAATTCCTACCAGTCTCCCCAATGCGCTGCGGTCATTTGCTGGAACTTCATCTTCCAAACGTCACCCTGCTTCACCCAGACCGTGGTGAAGTGCTGATAGCGCGGTGGCGGTCCTTGATCCTCCGCTGGAGGCACTCTCAACACCACGTTGTAGGTCACAATCGCAACACCCTCTCCCGCAGACACCACTTTCATTTCATAGGGCATCAGGTCTGTGCCACCCTGAGCGAACTGGTCGAGCATGTCCTGCCGCTCGTAAAGTTGGCCATCGAAGGAGACGAAGGAAAAGTCGTCCGTCAAGGTGCGCTTGAAGAAGGTCGCATCACCCTTCTTGGCGGCGTCGATGAATCCCTTCTCCGCCGTCCTCAGAGTCTGCTCAAATTCGCTGGGTACCTTATCGGTCTTGGCCTGTCCCGCTTTCGCGAAACCGATGGCGCTGCAAAGAAGCAAAAGCAGTACTCGACATACGCATTTCATATTCGCCCCCCCTAGTACTGGAATCCCTATTCACCTAGCCCTGGTAATCCGTCGATACTGCGCCGGTTCTTCTGCTGCTTGTATTCCTTCAGTCCTTCGGGCCCCTTCTTCTGCGCCCAGGAGAAATGTTGATGTCGTTCGCCTTCATACTTCATCAACGGGACTCCGAACCCGCACGAGTCGGAAATCCGCATCACTTCCACTACGATGATGGACCTTGCGCTCTCATACTTGTGGAATTGCGCCGCGAGGCTGGGAAACTCCGGCGCGTGCGGCTCGACCACCCGGCCCAGCCCGTTCAGCCTGACTATATTTGGCGGGCCGCCGAAGGCGCAGAACATCAAGACGATCCGGCCGTTCTCCTTCAGGTGAGCAATGGTCTCCACTCCGCTTCCGATCACATCCAGATAGGCGACGGTCCGCGGCCCCAGGATGCGGAATGAATCCAACCCTTTTGGGGAGAGATTGAGATTGCCCTCCGAAGCCAGTGGCGCGGTCCCTACGAAGAAGACGCGCTGCGCAAGGATCATCTCCTTCAACTTGTCGTCGATTTCGGTGTGAATCTTACCCAATCGTGTTCTCCAGCCCTGCGATGGGTGCCCCACTTCTGGCTGGTGTTGCCAGAAGTGGGAATTCCGTCGCCACAAGTCCCGCTGAGCCTGCGTCAACCGCGAATCTTGGCAGCGAGCTCAGGACGCGGCACTGATACCTGCTCACCGGTGGCCAGATTCTTCAAAGTGAAGGCATCCGCCTTCACTTCGTTCTCACCGACGATGAGGATATACTTCGCGCCCACTTTCGTCGCGGCCTCAAACGATTTCTTGGGGAAACGGAAGGTATCGTCGCCTAGCTCGACGACCAGATCTTGCCGTCGCAATTCACGCGCGAGCCGCGCCGCATCGCCGTTCATGCCGGCCATGGGCGCAATATACGCATCAGGCTTGCGCTGAATACTCTCGGCAGTGGCTTTTTCCTGTAATGACATCACCAGCCGGTCTTCACCAATCGCGAATCCAATGCCCGGAGCCGCGGGACCGCCCAGCGCCTCCGACAACCCGTCGTATCGCCCGCCCCCGAGAATTGCGTTCTGTGCGCCCAAAGCCCCGTGCGTAAATTCGAATGCGGTTCGCGTGTAATAGTCCAGGCCGCGCACCAGCCTATCGTTCAAAGAAAACGGAACGCTTACTTTCGTCAGGATCGCCTGCACCGCTTCGAAGTGCTTACGCGAATCTTCGTTGAGAAACTGGGTGATGCGCGGCAGTGTTTCGATGATCGGCTGATCCCCAGGCACCTTGCAGTCGAACACCCGCAGAGGATTGGTCACCGCACGCCGCTGACAGTCCTCGCACATCCCTCCGACTACAGGCTCCAATGCCGTCCGTAATGCCTCATTGAAGCGGACACGATCGGCAGGCGTGCCCACCGAGTTCAATTGGAGATTCCAGTTTGTAATCCCGAGGCGGTCGAGGAGAGTGGCTAGCATTTCCAGAATTTCTGCATCTCGCGCCGGAGATTCGCTCCCGGCCGACGGCGGCCCGATGATTTCGGCATCGATCTGATAGAACTGCCGATAGCGGCCCTTTTGCGGGCGCTCGCGCCGGAACATCGGGCCGATACAATAAAGCTTGTTCAGTCCACGGTCGCCGAGTTTGTGCTCGATGTAGGCTCGGACGATGCCGGCAGTGGCCTCTGGGCGGAGTGTCAGTGATTGTCCTTTATCGCTCTCCGCTCGCCCTCGATCCTCCCACGTGTACATCTCTTTCGCGACAATGTCAGTCTCTTCCCCCACACCGCGCGCAAACAACTCCGTGGCCTCGAAAATCGGCGTGCGAATCTCCTGGAAATTGTACGCGCGGAAAATGTCACGCGCTGCAGCTTCCACGAAGTTCCAGAGCGCCGTATCCGGCGGCAGAAGGTCCCGCGTTCCTCGAACAGCCTTGATCATCTTTCGTTGTCTTCCATCATCCCAACGGTCTGTCATCCTGAGCGTAGCGAGCTCGAACGAGCTCGCGCAGTCGAAGGATCCCTTTCAACTCCGAGGCACCCGCGGCTCGTCAAGGAGTTTCCGCACCCGCCGTTTAAGAACCCCTTCCAACCGCGACAGGCCAAGCTCATAGGGATCCTTCGACTGCGCCGCGACTTCGCTTCGCTGCGTCACGGCTGCGCTCAGGATGACATTTCCGTTAATTCACACTTGGTACTGGCAACTGCCTACTGGCAACTGCCTTTCAGATACTCATCCTTATATCCAAGATAATTCCTCGCGTACCGCAGAATGATCTCGTCGTCTTCCGGGCCAAGTTTCCGCCGGAACTTCCCCGGCGATCCCATCCACAACGATCCGGATTCCACGATCGTCTTCTCTGGAATCAGAGTCCCTGCCGCGACGATCGATCCCGCACCGATCCGCGCGCCATTCAGGATGATCGATCCCATTCCGATCAGGCACCGGTCCTCAATCACGCACCCGTGCAACGTCACCGAATGCCCGACTGTCACGTATTCTCCGAGATACACGCCCCATTGCTGCTTCATGCCGTGAAGCACGCTGTTGTCCTGCACGTTGGAGTACGCGCCGATCCTGATCTCATGCACGTCGCCGCGCACCACGGCGTTCATCCAGACAGACGCATGCTCGCCAAGCACTACGTCGCCGATAATCTGCGCCGATTCATCGACGTAGCAACTGGCCGGAATCGTCGGCTTCACTCCCTTGTAAGACCGGATCACGTTCTCGCCTGAAAATTCTCGATAAAGATAAAGACAATCAACATAGCAGATTTCCGAGCCCGCGTGCTTACTCCGAACTCATGACAACGCCGTTCCAGCCCACGGAAACGCTGATATCTCGGCCCTTGCACAGCTCTTTACAAACTGCAGACTGTCCGCGGACATCCCTACGCGCTTTTTACAAGGTCAAGACGCACAGGTGACACCCGGCTTTCATGCGGTCCGTACCCTCGATCCTGTAAGCGGATTGCAGAACGGACGCAAGCTGACGGAAACGTTGAAAGCAGCACCACGAACCACCAGTTCTGGAGCCGATCCGGGTAATTCGCGAAAGGAGGAAACACAATGCAAATCAAAACACTGACCTTTCGGACAGTGATACTCGGGTTGCTCACAATCGCGGGCGCTTCTTCAGTTTGCGCTCAGCAGAGTGGCTACTCGCAAACCAATCTGGTCGCTAACACCGCCGGTGTGGCCAACCACACTGATGCGCAGCTTTCGAACCCATGGGGAATCTCCTTTATTCCGGGACAACCCTTCTGGATCGCCAACAACAACGGCGGCACTTCCACACTGTATGACGCGCAGGGAAACAAGACACAGCCGACCGTGGTAATCCCGGTGGCTGCGCACAATCCCTGCCCCCAAGGCTGCCCCACGGGGACTGTTGCCAACTCCCAGGCCGGAATTTTCGGTAACGGAGCGTTCCTGTTTGATACTGAGGACGGCATCATCGCCAACTGGACCGGGCAGGGCAACGCCTTGACCGTAGTAGACAACTCTGCGGCGGGCGCTGTCTACAAGGGCCTCGCTGTCCTAAACAACAACGAGGGTGCGTTCCTTCTTGCTGCCAACTTTAACAGCGGCAACATCGATGTGTTCGACCACAACTTCAGCTCGACACATCTTGCTGGCAATTTCACCGATCCCCATCTTCCGGCCGGTTACGCGCCTCACGGAATCAAGGTCATCGCCAATGTCATTCTCATTGCTTACGCCATGCAGGATACCGCCAAACACGATCCAGTGATCGGGGCAGGGCTGGGAATCGTCGATGCATTCGACACAGAAGGTAACTTCACACGCACCTTT
>DATEHP010000391.1:0-4251 GCA_035279505.1 Candidatus Sulfotelmatobacter sp.
AAAGCATTGGCAAAGAGAACAGCGCTGGCGGTCGCGATAAACGTGAAATCGGGCACGATGACCTCATCGCCCGGCCCGATGTCCAGCGCAGCCATCGTGACTTCCAGCGCAGCCGTGCCGTTCGTGACAGCAATTCCGTGACGCGCCCCGTGGTATTCGGCAAACGCCGCTTCAAACTCCAGTGTTTTGGTGCCTGGCGTGCGCCACCACACGCGGCTTTCGAGAACTTCGGTAAGAGCTCGGCGCTCACTGTCGTCATACTGCGGCCACAGGGGAAACGGCTTCTGTTTCGTCTTGCTACCGCCGAACAACGCGAGTTCAGCCATAGGCTTCTCCTTGAGCGAACTTTGTGGCAGTCAAGTACGGTACCGCAAAAGCATGGAACAGTCATCGGCTTTGACGACGCCTTCGACCGACAACATATCGGCGCCAACACCAGATTCCCATGACTGCCGTCACAAGATGCAACAACTTTCGAGGGTTCTCCAACCGGACTTCCGATCTGCAATATTGCGAACGCGGGCTGCAAACCAGCTGTGTTGACACAGGCGGATGTAGACCTTAGCATCCCTTTCTCGACTGTTTGTCGCCGATTCCGTAAGGCTGGGGAAGCGAGTCAACCAATGAGTCTACGAGATTTCCTGTCGAAGCAGTTCATCGATGTCATTGAGTGGGTTGAACCGGAGGACGGGATCCTTGCCTATCAGTACCCGATGCAAGACCGTGAGATCCAGAACGGCGGTAAGCTCACCGTGCGAGAATCGCAGGCCGCGGTATTTGTGAATGAAGGCAAAGTCGCAGACGCCTTCATGCCGGGGTTGTATACCCTGACCACGCAGACGCTGCCCATTCTGACCTATCTGCAAAACTGGGATAAGGCATTCAAGTCACCCTTCAAGTCGGATGTCTATTTTTTCTCGACGCGGCTGCAGACGAACCAGCATTGGGGGACGCAAAACCCGATTACCATTCGCGACAAGGAATTCGGCGCGGTACGGCTGCGGGCATTCGGCATCTACAGCTACCACCTGATGAACCCAAAGGACTTCTACAGTAAGGTGAGCGGCACGCGCGACGTCTACCGCGTCGAAGATCTTGAAGGACAACTGCGCAACACCATCGTGGGCCGAATCACTGACACATTCGCGAGCAGCAATGTCCCGTTCCTCGATATGGCCGCGAATGAGGTCGCGCTCTCGGAGAAGATTGCCGCTCAAATGAAGCCGGCGTTCACCGATCTCGGCCTCGCCCTTGACAGCTTCGTCGTGGAGAACCTGTCGCTTCCCGATGAGTTGCAAAAGGTACTGGATCAGCGCATCAGCATGAACATGGTCGGCGACATGGGGCGGTACACGCAGTACCAGGTCGCCCAATCCATTCCGATTGCCGCCGCCAATGAAGGTGGAGGAGTCGCCGGGATCGGCGCGGGCCTGGGAGCAGGCGTCGCGATGGGTCAGGCCATGATGGATGCGATGAAAAAGGCTTCTGTCCCGAGCGCAGAAGCGGCACCTGCTTCCGGCGGGACGGCTACCGGAGCGGCCGCCGTGGGCACGGAAACAAAGTTCTGCTTTAATTGCGGCAAGCCGATTCCTAAGATCGCGAAGTTCTGTCCTGCGTGCGGACAGGCTCAGCAATAGTCCCAGACACCATGAGCGGAATCGAATGGGTCATTGATGCGCACGGGTGCTCCCCGGAGGCCTTGAGCAGTTCCGCGCTTCTCGACGAGTTGTTCCAGCGGATTATTTCCGCGATGCACCTGCGCCCCGTCGGTTCGACACAGTGGCATCGGTTTCCGAACACCGGCGGCATTACTGGGCTCTGTTTGCTCGCCGAGTCTCATCTCGCGTGCCATACGTTCCCCGAGTTCGGATCCCTCTGCCTCAACATCTTTTGCTGTGTACCGCGCGAAGCCTGGGACTTCGAAATCGCTCTGAAAGCCATGTTCGGCGCCACATCGGTCAGCATGCGCAGCATAACGAGATCGTATGGCGCGGAAGACGGCACGAACCTCGCGGGATCCAGAGAAATCTTGCCGGTGGTGAATCTCGGATGACTCAGCCGGCCGCGAATTGCCCCAACTGTGGGGCCAAAATCGCCTTCCGCTGGTCGAGCAGTGTTCAGACCGTCTGCGAATATTGCAAGTCCATCCTGGTTCGCACTGACATTGACTTGAAAAAAGTCGGCCAGGTCGCCGACCTTCCACCGAAGGGTTCTCCTATTCAGATCGGCACCGAGGGCGTGTACAACCATCATCCTTTTGTGGCTGTCGGACGGATCATTTACGAGTACGACCAGGGCACATGGAATGAATGGCACCTGGTGATGAACAACAGTAGCGCCTGGCTATCCGATGCGCAGGACAACTACGTCGTCACCTTCGCCGCGCCTGGCCGCAAGCTGCCGCCATCGGCCGAGGTCGGCCACCGATATGTATGGGACAACGAAGCCTACACCGTCAGCACCGTCACCAAGGCGCACTACCGCGGCGTCGAAGGCGAACTGCCCTTTCAGTACTGGGACAAAGTGGATGTCGTGTTCATTGACCTGATGTCGGAACACGGGAAGTTCGCGAGCCTCGACTACAGCGACGAAGCTCCGGTTCTGTACCTCGGTGAGTCCGTCGAGTTTGATGACTTGAAGCTTAAGAATCTGCGCAGTTTCGAGGGATGGTAGTGAGCACCGGAGGCCCCAATCCGCCGTCCACGCCGCACGTAAAGGCGATGAACTGCCCGGGCTGCGGCGCTGCGCTCAGCCTGCGTTCGTTTACTCAGGCAGTCACGGTGGTTTGCGATTCCTGCCATTCCATCCTTGATGCACAAGATCCTCGACTGAAAATTCTTCAACAATTCAAGAAAGCAACGCGAGAAGATCCTCCGCTTATCCCGCTGGGAACTCGTGGCAAGATTCGCGGAACGTCGTACGAAGTCGTCGGATTCCAGCGGCGTACGATTCACGTCGAGGGCGTCCCATACAGTTGGCATGAGTATGTACTTTTCAACCCATACAAAGGGTTCCGGTATCTCACCGAGTACAACGGCCACTGGAACGATACCTCCACCCTACGAGCTCTGCCTACATTGAACTCTTACGCCGGCGGCGTCATTGTGAGCTACCTGGGCGAAACCTATCGGCACTTTCAAACAGCACAAGCGTCGACGACTTATGTACTGGGGGAATTCCCGTGGCAGGTACGCGTGGGCGAAGCCAACGAGGTGACCGATTATGTTTCTCCGCCCCGCGTGCTTTCGAGCGAGCGCTCGGGCGAGGAAATTACGTGGTCGATGGGTGAGTACATTTCCGGACGCGACGTCTGGAAGGCCTTTGCGTTGTCCGGCGATCCACCAGCACCCATCGGTGTCTACGAAAATCAGCCTTTTCCCTTCAGCACCGACACGAAAACGATATGGACGATCTTTGGCGCATTTGCCATTTTTCTCCTGTTAATGATGCTTGGATTCTCCTCCTTCGCACGCAACGAGCAGGCCTTTCAAGGGGCCTACATCTTCGATACGAACGCTCGCGGCGAGGCCTCGTTCGTTACCGACCCGTTCGAGTTGAAAGGACGTACATCGACTCTGGAACTGTCAACTACCACGAATGTCGACAACAACTGGCTCTATCTGAGCTACGCGCTAATTGATCAGGACACGGGACAGGCTTACGATTTTGGCCGCGAACTCAGCTATTACCACGGCTACGATGAGGACGGTACGTGGACTGAAGGCAGCCGCAACGACAGCGTCGCGATTCCCAGCGTACCCCCGGGAAAGTACTTCCTCCGCGTCGAACCGGAATCTGATGCCGGCCATGGGCAGATCCACTACGAGATCACGGCTAAACGAGATGTTCCGCAGTTCAGTTTTTTCGGAATCGCGCTGTTGGCGCTGTTAGTGCCAGCCGCACTGATCACCTGGCGCTCGATCAACTTCGAGCATTTGCGTTGGGCAGAGAGCGACCATGCCCCCATGGAAAGCATCTCTGGGGGCGATAGCGGCGGAGATGACGACTGATGAGGAACCTTTACTTGATTTACGGGGTGATTGTTCTTGGACTTCTCGGCATGGCTGAATACCGCGGCTGGAGCCTCGCCTCCGTCAACGAAGTCAAGAACGTTCCTCGCTCCGTGCGCGACAACCCCGGTTCGTACCGTTCCGTTTATGCCGTCTATCACCATTACACAGGAGGCAAGTAAATGGGCATCCAGGTTACCAACGTCGCAAATGCCATCATCTACGCGGCGATCGGAATCGT
>DATEHP010000392.1:0-3331 GCA_035279505.1 Candidatus Sulfotelmatobacter sp.
TGCATCTCTCTTGCGTTGAGTTTGTCGGCTTTGGCGCAAGACAGCACCCCGCGTTTTGAAATCGGTCTGCAAGGAAACGGCTTTTTCACCAGGAGTTCAGGCGACGGAGATGTTCAGCAAACCGTTTCGAAGAATGGCGGATTTCTGATCGACGCCCGCTATTCACTGACTCGTTGGTTATCGGCGGATGTTGCCTACGGCCGTAACCGCGTTACCAACAGGTACTCCACTGCCGAGTTTTCGACAATTCAGTCAACCGTACACCAGGTCACGGGTGGCTTCGTGTTTAACGTGCCCCTGTCCGGGAGAATCACCCCATATTTACTAGCCGAGGGAGGAGCGTTGGAATTCAACCCGACCGGCTCCGCCGGTACCAGCATTGCAGGCGCTCATCGCCAGTCCGTGGGAACTTTCGCCTATGGGGGTGGCATCGATTATGCGCTCTTTAAATGGATTGGATTGCGCGCGGAATACCGTGGCCTCGTTTACAGCTCGCCAGATTTCGATATCCGCGGAATCAATCCCAATGCGGTAACACACACTGCTGAACCCTCGGCGGGTGTCGTTCTCCGCTTCTAATGGATCTCTTTTTGGGCCAGGGTCTTTTCAACTCTGGCCTCTTCCTTTGGCCAAAGGCAACCATCCGGCGTACCACGCCGTTAAGTCGCCAGAGGTGGAATGCGAATTGCAACTCGTCTGCTGCGAGTTTTTGGTTGCAGAGACGCCGGAGCTGACAAAATGTTTCCGTTTAGCCACAACTTTTACAAGATCACCTCTCTATTGAAATGCGCCATAGTTGTTTGTTGGTGTGAATTGCCCAGACTCATCCTGCTGGCATCCGCAAGTGGAATGCTTCGTGGTTAGCTTGTCACCGGTCCCATCATTCGGTCTTGGTAACCGCGAAATTCGGCTCCAAACCATAAGGCACAGGCATCCAACCATCCCTTGCAACGGCGACATTGTGCTGAACGAGGAGATCCAAACCTCGCGCTTGGAATCGCCTCAGGTATGGATCGGCCCCCGGTCACCTCGCCGCCGGTTCAGCGCCTTGTCGCCGGCCTCCGGTCCGGTTCGTTCCTGCTATGCCCCAGGACGCCGGGCCTTCGTTTGGCGAAAGCATGTTCTTAGCAAGTCAAAATGTCCGCTTTTTGTAGCAAGTGAAATGTCCGGTTCTGGTTAATCTCCCGTAGCCGCCGAAGCTGTGGGAAAGTGGGAAACGCGAAGCGTTTTCCAAGGCGGCGCAGCCGCCGTCTTTTCCACAGCTGGTCGCGCCGCGATTTTTGTTTGCTCCCGTGGGGCTCCCTGGGCGGTGTATCGTCCCAGCCGATGGGGCCCGTAGGTGAGGCTGAGGGTGCCATCCAGGTGCTGATGCACCGTGACGTTGCAGCCCGCCAGCGTCGCTCGCCAGCTGGTTCGTTCGATCTGCAGTGTCAGGTTCTGAAAGCTGACGGTGTTGTCGCGGTTCACTGCGCGCTCGAACTGCAGCGAGAACACCAGGTCCAGATCGCGACGCCGGCAAGCGGTAAAGGCGCTGCCGCGCTGGGCCGCCGGCGACTGAAAACGCCGGTTGAACTCGGCAATATAGTGCTCGCGCAGAAAACGATTAGCCTCTTCGACGGTGGTGATCGAGTGCAGACGCAACTCTTGCGGCAGACGTCCCTGCCAGGTGCCGAAGTTGCGCTCCGATCGGCCGCGTGCCTGCGGCGAGTAGGCCGGAATCATCTGGATGCCCAGCTCGCGCAGCGCCCGCCCCACTTGGGTTAGGCGGTGCGGATCGACCTTGCCGCCCGCCTTCGGCGTCTGCCAGAAATGACTGCCGCGATCGCTGTACAAGGCGCAGAACAGGCCCTTGCGCTCGATCACCTCCCGCAGCGCCGCCATCACCGTCACCGTCGATTCTTCCTCCACCAGTTGCGCGTAGTAGATATCGCTGTTCGCATCATCCAGAATCGCCAGCAGGTCGTACCAGCGCTCGTCCTGGAACCAGTGATGCCGGCTGCCGTCGATGTGCAGCAGCATGCCCGGCAGCGGCCGCCTCTCCCGGCGCTTGCGATGCACCCCGCGCTTGCGTCCCCGCTTCACCAGTCCCGCCCCTTGCAGCGCTGCCTTCACCCACGTGTAGCTGAGCTGGATATCGTGCTTCTCCCGCAGCTTCTCGTGGAAATGCCGTACGTTGAGATCGAAGTACCGGTCTCGATATAACCCCAGTACCTGCTCCACCGTCGCCAGCGGTATCCGCTTCTCGCTGGGCTTACTTCGCCGCCGGTCGAACAGTCCGTCGTAGCCAAACTCCTCATAGCGCTGATGCCACCGTCGCATCGAGCGGTCGCTGATGCCGATAATCTCGGCCGCCGCCCACCAGGTGATCTTCTTCGCTATCGCCCGCAAAATCACATCTTGTATCTTCATCGCCCGCTCCACCGCGGCCCTCGAGTAACAGTCCATGTCCTCTATGGTCTGCTACTCTCGCCGCCTGCAAAGCGGACACATCACTTGCTAAATCAACCGGACATATCATGTGCTAACGACATTCGTTTGGCGAAAGCATTGACAGTCCGGGGCTGCTGTTGCACAATGCCTCTCCATCGATCCATTCCCCCAGTGAAACGTGGTTTACCGGGGCCGTGCCTCCGGTTCGCCAGGTTTGTCTTCGCATTGTTCCAAATCAGTGGGCCCATTTTGAATTCAGCGGTTTGACGCTGCGCAATATTGCTCTGCCGTCCCATCGCTATCATTTGGTTATTGAAAGAGAGCTGGGAATGCACCCTGTTCGTGAGAAGGTACGCTGCTCGTTGGCGTTGTTCGCGACCGTAGTTTCGATCGTCCTGCTGTGCTTTGCTCCGCTGGCTAGCGCACAAAGCAGTTATCCGGATGCCATGGATTTCTTCAAGAACTATTTCGTCACCGGAGATTACACCGTGGGCGGAGTGGGTCTTCGCGGAACTGGCGTGAACGGCTGGGCGACCGGGAACATTTACTTCGACGCCGCCCATCAGAACCAGGCTCCCAACGATGCTGTCGTCGTAGCCGCCTTTCTCTACTGGGAAGCGATTGAGTCGACCGACCAGCCTTCCACGATGAACGGATATTTCCAGGGATATCCGATCGTCGGCGTACCGGTCCCTGCCTCGCAGAACAGTCCTGAGGGGCCGAACACTCCCCCCTGCTGGAGTTCTGGTGGTGGAACTGGGTCCTCGAATGGATCTAAGCACCTGCGCGTTTACCGCGCTGATGTTGCCCCGTACATGGTGATCAATGCCAAGTACGGCGTGAATACACCGCCGTCCATGCCTTACCGGGTGAAATTACAGGATAGCGGGAGCAATGGTGC
>DATEHP010000393.1:0-16287 GCA_035279505.1 Candidatus Sulfotelmatobacter sp.
GCTGAAGCGCCGCTCTTCCACTGTTGCTTCAGCTTCACACGATGCCAACCGGGCTGTGAGACAATTCCGAGTTCCCGGACGCACATGCAACTATCCGTCGTCATCATCACCTTTAACGAGGAAGCCAACATCGGCCGCACGCTTGAGAGCGTGCAACCGCTGGTCGCCGATGGAAAAGGAGAAATCGTTGTCGTCGACTCCGGCTCGACCGATCGCACGGTGGAGATCGCAAAATCCTTCGGCGCGAAGGTGTTCGTTGAGGCGTGGGAGGGATTCGCGGCGCAGAAGAACTCGGCGATTGATAAGGCGAGCGGAGATTGGATTCTAAGCCTTGATGCGGACGAGGAAGTCGAGCCAGCACTGGCAGACGAGATCGCAGCTCGATTTCCGTCCACTCGACCCGGCGAAGCGGAGCTTCTCGAACGCGCAAAACAATCCCGATATCTGATAACGCGTAAGAGTGTCCGAGAATTCAAGAAACTGGGTAAGCAAAAGGCCATGACCGAAGATGGACAATTCGCGATGATCACTGGATTCTGGATTCCGCGAAAGAACCAGTTCCTCGGCCGCTGGATACAGTACGGTGGTTTCTGGCCAGACCCGAAGCTTCGTTTTTTCAAGAAGGGGATGGCTCGATTCGAAGACCGACTGGTACACGAGGACGTCAAGCTCGTCGAGGGCATATCTGGACGATTGAAGTCCGCTCTCATCCACCACTCCTACCCCACTCTCTCCGACTACATCGACCACATGAACCGTTACTCGTCGCTCGGCGCGGAGATGGTTGTAGCCAAGGGCAAGGTTCGATTCAGCTTCATCAACATCTTGCTGCGGCCCATGTTCACCTTCATCTACAACTATTTCTTCCGTCTTGGATTTCTTGACGGCCGCGAAGGACTGCTGCTGCACCTGTACCATGCGGCGTACGTCTCATGGAAGTACGCGAAGGCGTGGGAACTTTCCCGCCAGAAAACCACGTTGTCATCCTGAGTGCCGGCGAAGCCGACGCGAGGGACCCTACGTCAGTGGCATCCTTCGATGCAGTAAACAGGACTCCGCACTCGGGACGCAGCGACAAGAAACTTCGCAGCTTTCATCGCGGCGGAAACCGTCGTACGGTCCTTCACCCGGCTTCACGCCGGGTTCAGGATGACAAACTTCGCAGATAGGTCAGGCCGAGGCCAGACCGACCGGTCGTTCTGATCGCGCCAGCCCGTCTTGCTCCAATGGCTCCCCTTCCCTATCATCAAAGAAGAACTGGGGATTGCATGCAGAAGAAGCCGTCGAAGCCGCAAGTGGCCGATAGTCCTGTCGCTGACGTTTTTGAGAACCGCCACCCTTCCGAGGCCGAGAAGCGCTGGGCGGAAAAAACGCTGGCGCCCACGATGGAGAAGGCTCCCGAGCGGCCGATCGGCGCGGCCAGCGGTGTGAATGTCGACGAGCACGGCAATGCACGCTTCACGACAATCTCCGGCGTGCCTATTCGACGGCTCTACACGGAAGCCGACCTGCCTGCCGATTGGAGTGAAGAGCAATATCTCGGCTATCCCGGCCAGCCGCCCTTCACGCGCGGCATTCATGCCACCGGATATCGCGGCAAGCTTTACACCATGCGCCAGTTTTCGGGCTTCGCTTCACCGGAAGAGACCAACCAGCGCTACAAGTATCTGCTTGAGCACGGCGGCAGCGGGCTCTCCGTCGCCTTTGATCTGCCTACGCTCATGGGCTACGACTCCGATCATCCGGCGAGCGAAGGCGAGGTTGGCAAATGCGGCGTGGCGATTGACTCCCTCCAAGACATGGAGATTCTCTTCAACGGTATCGATTTGGAGAAAACAACTGTATCGATGACCATCAATTCACCGGCATCGGTACTGTGGGCAATGTATCTCGTCGTCGCCGAGAAGCAAGGCGCGGACTGGAAGAAAATCTCGGGCACCATTCAGAACGACATCCTGAAGGAATACATCGCGCAGAAGGAGTACATCTATCCACCGGCGCCGTCCATGAGGCTGGTGATCGACACCTTTGAGTTCGGCTCGAAGTTCACGCCGCGCTTTAACACGATTTCGATCAGCGGATATCACATTCGCGAGGCGGGCTCGACCGCGCTGCAGGAACTCGCATTCACGTTGTACGACGGGGTCGAATATGTAGAGTGGGCTCGCCGTCGAGGCCTGGACGTCGATGAGTTCGGCCCGAGGCTCAGTTTCTTCTTCAACGCACACAACGACTTCTTCGAAGAGATCGCGAAGTACCGTGCCGCCCGCAAGATCTGGTACCGCGTGATGAAAGACCGCTTCGCCGCGAAGAACCAGCGCACCTGGTTGATGCGCTTCCACACGCAGACCGCGGGAGTTTCGCTTCCCGCGCAACAACCGATGAACAACATCGCGCGGGTCGCGGTCCAGGCGCTGGCTGCGGTACTGGGCGGCACGCAGTCGCTGCACACCGACTCCTACGACGAAGCGCTCGCCCTTCCTACCGAGGAAGCGGCGCGCATCGCGCTTCGCACGCAGCAGATCATTGCTTACGAGTCGGGCGTGGCGCAGACGGTCGATCCGCTGGGCGGGTCTTACTTCTTAGAGAACCTCACAGTGCAGATGGAAAACGGCGCCTTCGACTACTTCGGCAAGATGGACGCCATGGGGGGGATGGTGAAGGCGATCGAGCGCGGATATCCGCAGAAAGAGATCGCCGAATCGTCCTACCAGTACCAGCGCGCGGTCGAGGCCAAAGAGAAGATCATCGTCGGAGTGAACGAATTCGCGATCGAAGAGGAACCGCCGCACACGCTCTACATCGACGAGACGGTCGCCCGCCAGCAATCGGACAAGCTGAAGAACTTGCGCACGCGCCGGTCGAATGAACAGGTGCACCGCACCCTCGATGCCCTGAAGAAAGCTGCCGCCCAGGAACCGACGGCCGCTGCCAACGGCACGGTCTCGTCCGCCAATACCATGCCCTACATTGTAGATGCGGTTCGCGCGTATGCGACAGTCGGCGAAATCTGCGAAGCCTTACGGCAGGTATACGGCACGTATACGGAAGTCAGCATCACATAGTTGGTTCATGGCCTTTCCCTGGCTAGTGGCCCCCAGCGGCTGAAGCTGCAACTACTCCGGGGCATCGAATGGCACGACTGAAGTCGTGCCCCTCCCGGTTGCGATTCGCATTCGCCGCGATGCGACCGGTTCCCTTGCGTCATTGTTTGTTTATTCGTCGGAGCGCGTCGCGTTGCCACCTTTCTTTTTCTTGTGGGCGGTCTGGTTTGCTCCTTCCATCCCCCACAACTTCCTATGACACTTCTCGCACATGTCGCGGGTCTCGGTGTTCTGATTCAACGCATCCTCCGGAATCTCCGCTCCCATCTTCAATTGGTGCAGCTTGTTTCCTCCATGCGGCAGGTGGCAACTGAGGCATGACATCTCCCCGCCAGTGATCGGGTCCGGCGATCCGTTGACCGGATGCCGGGCATACGGGTGTCCGAAGCGGTAGTCTGAGGTAAGCTCGATGGTCGGCAGATATCGTGAAGGGTGTTTTACCCGGCCCTGCAGGTGGCAGTCCAGGCAGACATCGTTCACCCTTGCCCGCAGCAACCCGGGATACTTCGAAGCATGGGGATCGTGACAGCGGGTGCACATCCCGGACGCATAGGGAAGATGCGGGTGCAGCACGGGCGCGGATACATGACACGCCCGGCAGCCGTCCGACTCTCTCGGCTGCACCGCGACATAGCTCGCGTCATTGTGGTTTTCGACCTTGTGACAGGAGATGCATCCGCCCTTCAAAGCAGGATGTACGTAATCTCCACTACCGTGGTCGGCGTGGCACTCGAGGCACTTCGAGTGCTCATCTACGCGAGTTGGATGCGCACCCGCGTAGCAACATGGAACGCCGATGATTCCCGCAACAACCATTCCTGCAACAACGATGAGAGTTCCCGCGCGTCGCATCATCCTCCCGATCAGCGGTTCTGACTTGAGTCAAGCGCCGGGGGATCACCCTTCGCAGCAGTGTTCAGCCGCACCAGGTATGGCGAAAACGGCGTAACCTCAAGCGCCAGCTTGTCTTTGGCCGAGTAAATATGCGGCGGACTTGCCTTGACGAACTTCAGTTGCCCTGCCCACGGATCGAGCTTCACGCGGCTGCCCAGCGGCAGTGCAACGATCTGCTGAGGGTTTTCGAGTTCCAGCGGCGGCGCTCCGTCGGCCACGGCGATCATAAAGGAAATTCGATTGTCGGCCACCAGGCTCTCGCCCAGGTTTGCCTTGACCAGATTCGGCACCCGGCGTCCGTACTTTGCCAGGGCTTTCAGAAAGAGCCCAGCCTCGGCCAGGCTGTCTTTGTAAGGAGAGTTGGCAAGAATCTTCATCCCGAGCGCGTCGGCAGCCGCTTCCTGCTCCGCGTTGTGTTTGAAATCGAAGAGCGGCAGTTGCTTCAGGCTGGGCACGACCAGGCGATCATTGAAAGCGAAACTGCTGTCGAGATCGTGGCCCAAGGCTGCATGCGCCAGGGCATGCGACAAGATCGCCGCCAGTGCGGCTTCGTTGGGCAACGCATCCAGCAATCCGCGGCTCACAAAAATCGTGTGGCCAATGGTCGCTACTTCAATCGGCGTCGTCGGGATGATCCGGCAGCGCACCTCGGGATCGAGCACGATCTTGTTCGTCACTTCCAGATTGTTGACGACAGTCTGCAAAACCTTATCGACTTCGCCTTCGGGAACGATCAGTCCCAGCTCTTCGAGCTTGATGAGGACGTTATCCTCGGCGCGCCGCTGCCACGAGCGTTGGATGTCGAGCGGGCTTTTGTCGGGAGTCTGCGAGAGATCCTTGGCTGCCTCGGGGTCCACGGTAATCTCCGTGAATTCCGATTCGCGCCCCGCCGGCGCCAGGTTGTAGCCCCACAACCGCGTTTGCGCTTTCAGTCGGGGGCTGTCCGTCTGCGGCTTGTTGGAATCGAATTCTTCGGAATACACCACCGCCGGTAGCCACACGCCGGGCCGCAGGTTCATGCGCCAGCTGTCGATGTGGAACGTGCCGTAACTCCCGTTGAAGCGGACAATGTTGTATCCCTCGTCTTCCACCCAGATGGCGCCACGAAAGCGTCCCGCCTGGTCCTTGCTGGGACTCACCTCGAAAACCAGGCATTTCACCTCCCCGAGAAACTCACTGTGCATCGAACGGAAGCGATAGTTCTTGCGGTCGAATCCGGTGCGATCGACAAAGATCATGCTGGAGAAGCCCACCGGACTCAGCGAATATAGCTTCGAGAATGCGCCCGCCATCCGCTCCACCAGCCGTTTGTCGAGGTAGAACTCCTCCTTCGACTGCTGGAACTGGACTCGGCCGAGGAAGTAATGGTCTTCGCTGGGAACAAAGCCCAGAGCCGTATCGGGCTGCATGCGCTGCAGGTAGGTCTCGACCATCGGACTGTAGCTGCGCATGGTGTCGGCCAGCGCGCGCTCATTGGCGATGATGCGGTCGAGGTTCTGATTGGGATTCGTTTTCGGATTACCGGCGGCCCACGCCGGAGTGCTTGCCAGCAAGATCACCACGAACGACAGATGGCATCGTTTCATAGCGCTCCTCTTCGGACTCAAGAAGTCCGCACAACAGGTAGAGCCGGGAGCTTACCGCTGAGCAACGCGATCGAGGCGGCCGCAGAGTTAGGGATCGGTCTGCGCAGGGAGTTGGCCTGGGGAAGCGGGCGGAAACTCACCTTCCGTCGGAACACGCGAGTCGGTACCGACCAGAGGCTCAGCATAAGCCTCACTCAAAATGGGGGAAACGAACGTCGCCAGATCGAGTCTGGGGCGTAGAGAACACCGGGGGAAGGCTCAACAAGAGTACCCGGAGTGGTTTTCAGGCGCTGTGAGTCGGCTCACGACTCGATGTGATTGTCCGCAACCGCAGTGCGAGGGATTCCCTCTCAAAGAAGCAAGCAACCCGGCAGAAGAAGCCTGCGTCCAATCCCGGATTTTCGCAGGGTATTCGGGAACCGGCAATTCTAAGAAATTTCATGTGACGTCCGTTATGCCGATATACCTTTGCCTGCTTGAGTGCTGCGCCCGTCTGTCGAAGTACACTGCAATGGCATCGCTGTCTCATCGGCAGGGTTGGTCATTGGCAGTTCTGCTCACCGTTTTCCCCTGTCTTTTGTGTGCTCGTGCAGACAACGAAGCACCCATAATGAGCTACCGCACCGGAACTTCCGAGGTGCGGGTTACGTTCTTTGCAACCGACGAAAACAATCGCCTCATCGCGTCCATCGATCGCAATGACTTCGCAGTCGTCGACGGCGATATTGTTATCCGTGATTTCCGGAGCCTCACGCGATCCGACGAAACCAAGCTTGACGTTGTCGTGCTGGTCGATGTCAGCGAATCAGTCGCTCCACGCTTTCACGCGATCGAAGACCAGGTGCTGCGGCTGATCTCGCGCAATCACTCCGGCGATGATCTCTCGATTATTACGTTCTCGGGATTGAGGCCTGCAGTTCTCTGTGCGGCCGACTGTGGCGGTGCCGCCTTTGAGAACAAGGTTCGCTCTCTCACCCCCGCCGGAGCCACGCCACTGTTCGACTCACTGGTCTTCGGCGCGCGTTACATCGCAGAGCGGCATACACCTGGCGTTCGCCAAGTGTTGATCCTGCTTTCCGACGGCAACGACACCATTAGTGGACGTTCCGCTCGTCAGGCGGTCGATGCGGTCATTGGAACTGGGGCATTACTCTATACCGTCAACCCGAACAAAACGGCTCGCGACCTCAAGGGCAGCCTCGCACTGCAGGAAATGGCCGAGGCTACCGGCGGCAGGAGCTTTTCCGGGCAGGACGACTCCGCCGGCGTCCTCGAGGCCGCGCTGGCCGATCTGCGGGCGTCGTACGTTGTCACCTATTCACTACCCAGCCGCACGGGTGGGTTTCACTCGCTCCGTATTCTTCCCAAACACAATCTGAATCTGCGCTTTCACTGCCGGAGAGGATACTTCTATGACGAAGGTCGTTAAGAAGGTCGTTAATATGAGATACGCCCAGCTTATGCTGGGGATCGCGCTGGCTGTGTGCACTTGCCAGGCCGCGTGGGCCGGAGTTTATCAGCACGGAACCGTAGTAAGAATGCGCATGGTCGATTGCCTGCCCGTACATCACGGCTTCATGGTCGCGATGGGCGGCGCTCCAACTCAGATCAGCTCTGAGGTATGCCCCGAATACACGCTCATCTCCGACAAGGTAGTATTCGTGATCGTGGGGAAGTCTTCCGATCAGCTCATTCCATTGGCCGACGTCGTTGATTTTCGATTTAATAAGAACGAGTTGGCCATGCGCATCGACGATGCACGGCGCGAGAGCAAGTTCAACATCAAGGAGATGATTCTCCGCGCGGACTGGGAGCTTATCCAGAAACACATCACCGACCAGATGACCAACCCGTCTCGGGCGGATACGAACGTTGCCTTGCGAACTCGCGAGTAGCTCTAAGGAGAGTTGAGGCATTTTGTGGAGACAGCCGCCTTCGGCTGTCCGGCCGCGCGAGCGGCCGTCCTTGTGTCTTCACCGGGAACTCAAGGCTGGGATGACCGGGCTCGAGCGGGGAAGGAACGCCTCGCATCGTAGCACTACGGGCAAAAACAGTCGCCCATGGGGCGACGGACAGCCGATGGCGGCTGTCCCCAGATGCCGTACCCTTTCAAGGCAGGAGCCACGACATTTCGCAATCAACTCTCGTGAGGTTTCTCACAGAGCACCACGTACTGCCCGCCTAGCGGTAAGGGGCGGAGCCATGCTTCCGCTGGGCGCAGAAAGCTTAACCGGCGGGGAAAGTAGAAGAGCGAATCCGTCCGCACGATCTTGAAGCCGGCGCTGGAGAGAAGTTTTTTCGCGTGGCGTGGGCTGATTTTGATCGCATGTTCGTCGAAGGCGCAGCGCGACATCACGAACTGCGTCCCGGGGTTCCAGGGATTGTTCTCCCAGAACGCGAAAAAACCTCCCGGCTTCAGAGCGCGGCGGATTGCCTGCAGGCACGCCGGCCTCTCCGGCGGCGGGATGTGGTGAAATACGCCGTTGGTAAATGCGAGATCGATGGTGCCGTCGGGCGTCCACTCTTCGGTAGAGAGAAACTCCAATCCCGGTGCGGGATTCGTCTGGCGGGCGACCGCGATCGATTCGGACGACACGTCCACGCCCAGCACATGCTCGGCGTTAAACCGCGCGGCCAGCATCGGCACATTGGCGCCATCGCCACAGCCGTAGTCCAGCATACGTCGCACGGGTTGGCCCAGCTGCGCGACGCATTGGGCGGTCCAGTCGATTCTTTTCTGCGCGTAGAATTCCCGGCCCTCGCCCGTGACCGCCAGCGATTTCGCCAGATCCTGATCGTAGCTGTGGGCGAAGCGATCGAATTCAGCTGGGCTCATATCAGCGCCGGCGTAGCCCCAGGATGCTCAGGAAGAAACTGCTGAAGAGAATCTGCGGACCGAGAATCAAGGCGAATACGGAAAGCATGACGAGCCGTAGAAGATTGTCGGATGTGATCGGGCCGAAACTGCTTCGCGCCCAGGTGGAGAGCGCCAGCAGCGAGCCCGCCACTCCGAGCGCTACGCAGAGCGCACCCGCGAGCAATCCCGTTTCAAGCTTGATGTACTTGAACATGCGATTCAGGCGGGGATCTTCGGGAAGCAACCCCTCGGTGATGGCGAACACCTTGGTAAACACGGCGAAGGCCAGCAACTGGAATCCGACCACGATTGCGCCGAATCCGTAGGCAAGAGTATGAAAATCGAACACAATTCCGCCGACTCTCTGCGGACCGGGCATGAGCCAAATGCAGGTGGCCAGGCCAACCACAATCGACGCGATCCCCGGATAAAGGAATAGCCAGCGCGGACTGTACATCAACAGGAAGCGCAGATGCCGCCATCCGTCATGCCAGGTGCGTAAGTGCGGCGGATGACTGCGGCCGTCGGGAGAAAGAGTCGTCGGGACTTCGCTCACTTTCATCCGCAGCAGGCTGGCCTTGACCACCATCTCGCTAGCGAATTCCATGCCGGTCGAGCGGATGTCCATGCGCTCGTAGCTGTCTTTGCGGAAGGCGCGAATGCCGCAGTGAAAGTCACGCGACGGAGAACGAAAGAAAAGACGTCCGATGGCGGTGAGCACGGGATTGCCGAGATAGCGATGGAGCGGCGGCATAGCCCCATCGCGGATACCCCCGAGAAAGCGGTTGCCCATGACCAGGTCGGAGCCATTCCTCAACTGCTCGATAAAGCGAGGAATGTGGGTGAAATCGTAGCTGTCGTCGGAATCCGCCATCAGCACGTAAGTGCCGCGCGCGGCGTGAATGCCGCCCCGGAGGGCATTCCCATATCCGCGCTGGTCAACATGCACCACGCGCGCGCCCTCGGTTTCGGCCAGTTCCACCGAGCCATCGGTTGATCCGTTGTCGGCAACGACGACTTCGCCGTGAATCCCTGCCTTCTGGAGAGCTGCGACTGCCTTCTGTACGCAGGTGCCTACCGTTTCCCGCTCGTTCAGACATGGCAAGACCACGGTAAGCTCGAATGCCCCTGGCAAGGCAGCTTTCGTGTCGCAGGAATCAGTTGGCAACAATTGCGGCATGACACTGGGACGAACCGCGGCTGACTCGAACATTAACTGTACAATCTGCGAAACGGCACTACAAGGCCTGGAATCACTTTCGCGGCTTCCCTACCCGCTCGGCGGTGGCAAACATCTTCGCTACCGTGTCCAGATCTTTCGGCAGCACTTTCCCGGCCGGAATTCGTTTGTGCGTGAGATCTTCCAGCTTCAGCAGCAGGTCGACCAGCGACATGGAATCGATGAGGCCCGATGAAACCAGCGGAGTGTTCTCATCGATCTTCACCTCCGGCTTGCGGATCAACTCAATGATGTACGCGACCATTTGCTGCACTTCGGGAGTCATGGTTTCGCTTCCCCTGAATGCTGATGTTGCCTATGCCTCAATGTTCAAGTCCGGATGTTCCAGCAGCAGCTTTTCGCGGGTTGCGGCCCGTGCCGCCTTTCCGGCTGTGCTCTTCACAATCCACTTCGGAGGTTTGAGGACAATCGTACGCACCGCAATCCCCAGTCCTGCGACCACGCGGCTGCGAATCTCCACTTCGATTTTCGATGCATCCGACAAGAGCTCTTCCGTCTCCACCTCGGCCACTATCACGACGTCTTCCGTGCCAAGGCCCGGATTGTACACACCCATCGCGATCACGCGGCCGTCGTGGATCGCGGGATGCGCAGTCACGATCTCCTCGATGTCCTGGGGATAAATGTTCTCGCCGCCGATGATCAGCAGATCTTTCTTGCGCCCAACAATGAACATCTCGCCATTGAGCAGGAATCCGAGATCTCCGCTGTGGTACCAGCCATCGACGATCGCATGCGTCGTTAGATCCGGGCGATTGTAGTAGCCCTCAAACAAGCACTCGCTTTGGATGGCAATCTCGCCGACGCAGCCATCACTCAATGCTTCGCCCGAATCCGCGATAATTTTAACGCGATGGTTCGGCAACACGCGACCGGACGACAAAAACGAGATCGCGCCGGGAGTCTCCGACGTCACGCTGACAATTCGGTGGGCGGCGCGAAACTGCTGCCCATCCGCCCAGATCGTCACGGGACCTCGTTCGATGTTGGATTGCGTTACGGCGAAAACATTTTCGGCCATTGCATACGAGGACTGCACCGCGCCTTCCTTGACACGGAACGCCTTTCGAAACTCGCCCATACTGCTGACGCGCACCGGCTCCGAACAGTTGATGAGCAGACGCAGTGACGAGAGGTCGTAATCTGCCCACCGACTCTGCGGCGTGCGGCGGGGAACGAACTGAAACGCAAAGTTCGGCATCCACGCCAGCGTGCATTTGTATTCACTCACAACTTGCAACATCGATTCCGGCTGCATCACCCAGTCGAGCGGCGATTGCATCACGACCGGAACATGGCAGACCATCGGCAGCATGAAGGCTGCGACCAGCCCCATGTCGTGATATAGCGGCAGCCAGTTGTAAACACGATCGCTGGCACTGTCGATTTTCAAAGCGGTGGCGAGGTGCCCCAGTTGCCGGATTACCGCGGCATGGGTGAGTGCCACTCCCTTTTGCAGCCCCGTGGTGCCGGCAGAGTGTTGGATGAAGGCCAGGGTGCCGGGATGGATCTGCCCGGAGTGTGCACCGTCGTGCGACTTCTTAACGTGGCCTTTGTTCTGTCCCGCGCGAAGCAGCTTCGTCTCCGGTCCGAGAGATACGCACGGCAGCATTTCGTCGGGAAAATTCTTATCGATCACGACCGCCTTGGCGCTGAGGTTGGCAGTGACACCCGTCAATCCTGACCGATACTTCGACGGCTCAACTTTGAAATTGGGATAGGCGAGGAATGCCGGCACTGCCCCCAGCATCATGGCCCCGACGAAAGTCGTCATGGCGAGAATTCCCTGCGGCATGATGAGAACCACGCGATCGCCCGGCTTGACGTCTTCGTGAGCGAGTGCGGCAGCCTCAGCACGCGCGCGACGGCCAAATTCACCGAACGTAACTGTCTCGTGATCGTCCTCGTCAATCCACACCGTGATGAACGGACGATCCACCGGCGCCGCCTCAAGCGCTTCAATCAGATTGGCATATGGAAGCAAACGACATTGTAGACGACCAAGTCAGCGGGCTTCGTTGACTGATGGCGCCTTCCAGCCCGTTATACTCGTAGCTTCATTTTCAAGGGCGTTCCCTCATGGAAGTGTCTGGTCTTGGCCAACGACTAACGACGAACGACCAACGACGGCTCCAGTTGCTGCTCGGCGCAGTGCTCCTCATCATCCCGCTGCTGCTGTACCGTCCCGCCCTGCAACACGATTTCCTCAGTCTCTGGGATGACGATGCCTACGTCACCGACAATCCTCACGTGCGCACCGGATTGACGCTCGCCAATATGCGCTGGGCGTTTACCAGTTTCGAGCAGTCGAACTGGCATCCGGTGACGTGGCTCTCGCACATGCTCGACTGCCAGTTGTTCGGGCTGAACCCGGGAGCTCAGCATGGGGTGAATATGCTGCTGCACGCGGCGAATGTCTTGCTCCTGTTCTGGATCTTGCAGAAGGCGACCGGCCCAGTGGGACGCAGCTTTTTCGTGGCTCTGCTGTTCGCCGTACATCCGCTGAACGTAGAGACCGTCGCATGGATCGCGCAGAGAAAAAGTCTGCTCAGCGCATTTTTCTCCCTGCTTACAGTGGCCGCTTATGGTTGGTACGTCCGATGCGGTGGATGGACTCGATATCTCCTGCTCGTGTTCCTCTTTGCATTGTCTCTGATGGCAAAGCCAATGGCGGTTAGCTTACCTTTGCTGCTGCTCCTGTTCGACTACTGGCCGTTACGTCGCTACGAGGAATTGGCCGCGGCCCGGCGCTGGGTCAGGCTAACTCTGGAGAAACTCCCATTGTTCGCGATGAGCGCCGCGAGTTCCGTACTCACCGAGATGGCACAACGCGCAGGAGGCTCGGTGATGGGCGTGTCGCTTTTACCGGTATCCACGCGCATCGAGAACGCCGCGATTTCTTACGTTGCTTACATCGGCAAGATCGTCTGGCCTGCGAAACTTGCGGCGTACTACCCGCTACGATTTTCTCCACCCGTCGGTGATGCGATCGCATCAGCAGCCATATTGATCGTCATCAGTGCCCTGGCGCTGTACTTGCGCCGATCGCGCTACATCGCCGTGGGATGGTTTTTCTTCGTCATCGCGATGATTCCGGTGATCGGAATTGTTCAGGTTGGCTTTCAGGGAATAGCCGATCGTTACACGTATGTCCCCGCAATCGGCCTGATGATCGCTGTGGTCTGGGGTGTAGCCGACGCCGTCCAGATGGTCCCAGTCGCGCGCGCTTCCCTGTCCGTGGTGGGTCTTTGCATCGCGATGGCGTTGAGTGTTACCACAGCACGCTATCTCCCTGCCTGGCAAAACCCGGTGACATTGTTCGCCCATGCGCGAGCGGCGTGGGGTCAGCCTGACATGTGGCTCGAGCAGCTTTATGGCAACGCGTTGTTCTCCGCCGGACGTATCGATGAAGCCCTCGGGCACTACCAGGCCTCGTGCGCGATTCAGCCGCGGACGGAATATTGCCACTACAATATTGCCCACATTTTCTCAGGACGCGGTCAGTTCCGTGATGCCATCCGCGAATACGATCTTGCGCTGCGGTACACTGCCAACCGTGAAATGGCCGTGCTTTGCCTCACCGAAGAAGCGGAGGCACAGTTGCAGGTCGGGGACTACCTCGCCGCCGAAAGTTCGGTAGCAAAAGCTCTCAACATCGATCCGTCAAACTCGGCAGCGCTGCAGTTGCGGGCGCAGATCATCCACAGAACAGGGGGCGTGTACTGAGTGGAGATCGGGGGCATGTTGTTTCAAGCTGCCTGCTACGTACTGCTCTCTCTGGTGTGCATCGCGGTGTTTGCGAAAGTTCGATCGCGAATCGTGCGACAAGCGGTTCTTCTGGCTTCCAGTGTCGCGCTCTATCTGACCTGGCAGCCCTGGTTCGCTGCCGTCCTGCTCACTTCGATCGTCGGCAACTTCCTTTTTGGCAAGTGGCTGCGCGCAAAGGCGCGCTGGCTGCCGCTCTCGGGAGGGATCTTTTTCAATCTCGCTTTGCTCGCCGCCTTTAAGTATGTCCCTCAGCTCACATTCCACATTTTGCCGTCGTCACTGCTGGAAGTGACTCGCCTCGCACTGCCGTTAGGGATCTCTTTCTGGACCTTTCAAGCCCTCAGTTATCTTTTCGACCTTTACCGCGGGGAGGAACTTGACCCCACGTTTGCTGAGTTCGCCCTCTACATGGCGTTCTTCCCGGTCACCATTTCGGGCCCAGTCTGCCGCATGCCCGACATGCTCCGGCAATTCCGCTCCGAAGAATCAACCGCGTGGAGTGACATCGGGCTGGGACTGCGAAGGATCGCGATTGGCGTGTTCATGATGCAACTGGGCAAACTGCTCGGCCAGGGAATTCTCGCAGGAGATGGCATCGTCAGCGGATTCGACCGCGCCACGCAGTGGTCCGGGACTGACGTCTGGTGTCTCGCCTTCGGCTATGGATTGCAACTCTTCTTCGATTTCGCAGGCTATAGCCACATCGCGATCGGCGCGGCCAAGGCATTGGGCATCACGGTGCCGGAAAACTTCGACCGACCGTTTACCTCCACGAACCCCTCAGTTTTCTGGACACGCTGGCACATGTCGTTGTCGTTCTGGATCCGCGACTATGTCTTTTTTCCGCTCGCGCCTCTCCGCCGCGAGATGTTGTGGCGCAATCTTGCGCTGGCGTTATCGATGGTCGTGTTCGGCCTCTGGCACAAGGTCACGCTGTTGTTTCTGATCTGGGGCTGCTATCACGGAGTGCTGCTCGTCTCGCAACGCCTGTTGCAGCAGGCCGAGCGCAGGTTCAATTGGCAACCACCGAAACTCTGGACTCCGCTCTCCTGGCTCGCGACGGCCGCGCTCATCAGCCTGGGGTGGATTTTCTTCCGCGCGAATTCCCTGGCACAGGCGCGCGCGATGCTGGCAGCGGTCGTGTCCCCCGAAGGTTATGCCTCTCACTACCTCAGTTCCAGTCTTTACGTTCTGATTGCGATTCTTTCCGCAGGGTATGCGGTTGTGTTCCTGATCAGTGACGCTCTCAACCGGGCCACAATTCCAAAAGACGCGTCCCGACAGCAGTCGGGGATGTTGTCGCTGATGTCTCGTTCGCGCTGGTTCTGGCTTCCCGCCGTCTACGCGCTGGCGTTGCTCGTGGTGCTGATGATCACTCTCACGCAGCAAGGCGGTGTCGGCCAGATGATGTACCGCAGCTTTTAGCGGCGAGTTTGCCGCGCAGCAGACGTCATTTCGTTGTGGAAATTGCACCTGGAATATTCGTGTAGACAGGATCGCCGAGGGACACAGCGGAGCAGTTTCATTTTGGGAAACGGTGGGGGTCAGGAGCACCCCTCCCCCCTCCCGGTCTAATGGAATCATGGATTTGGAGGAAAATCTCGAAGTAATCTATGGGCTGCAATAGCTTAGGGGCAAAATTTTGAGCCGCAGGGACTTAAGTCCTTATCGGTCGACTCCTGCCTGCACCGCTTTCGCCTTGGCTAGAATCTACCTTTCTAGTTTTGTGCGCGTGGTTCCCACCCTTGCCGCAAAAAGCGCGGCAAGGATGGGGCACCGGCCCAGGTTGGAAACGCGCAAACCATCTACGCGAGCGAAATGGCGCTCTTCTATGAGTGCTTACACAAGTGTTGCTCAAAACGTGCTTGACACCGCCGACATTGTTAGAGATCAGGATTTTGCAACAGTTGCCTGCACAGGAGCTTGGCTCAGAAACGGTATGAATCGTACCTTGGCCGCGATGCGAAAGAGAGCAACAACCCCGGAACAAGAAACAGCAAGGCTGCTCTTATCGACCCTGTTACTGTGATCTCGGCCGGATTGCTGGCCAGCCGAATGCGGCTCGGATTGGCAGATTCATACAGAATCTCGACTGTTTCGCCAGGCGACAACGACGCCTCCGCATCAAGTCTGTAAGGAGAGTACGGTGAGTCAAGCTGTGATTGCAGAGTTTTCCCTGCCTCCGTGTACGAGACCGTGCAGTGGAAGAAAAAAGATTTGGAACTGCTCCCCAGACTACGCCCTGTGCCGCTTGGCCCCGATGAGGTTTGCCGGATTTCGCCGTTGAGCACGATCGCTTCCGCTTTCGTCCAGTGGGTGAGAAACCAATAATGCACAAACCCCAAGTACCCGCTCAAAGTGAAACAGAGGAGCGCGAGAAAAACGAGCACACGACTCAGAAATCGCGAGAAGCTTCTGAACTGGGTTGCGGGCGAAGCGACCTCAGCTTTCGCCAAGTTCGATGTTCGAGGGTGAGAAGAAAGCGTGATTAGCGATTGGTCGGTCATTCGGGTGCCAGTGTATCGCTGTTTCTAAGGCAACAAAGGTTACCTAAATGCAGGACCGTTGGCGAAAACCGGCGATAGTGCTCGCCGAGGGATTCTGAGCGTAATCAGGAGTGGGTGTTGAAAAAGTAGCTCAAGCGATTACCCTTTTGATCTGCGAGCCTGCGGTGGACTGGTTTGTTTTGTCGCCGTCCGACTAAGTTGTGGCCGCTAGAACCGGTGTTTTAGGCTGACTGAGGAAGCGCACCAGCCGCTTGAGGTTCTGTGCTACTGCTGCCAGGTAGAACTGTTCCCGCACAAACCTCAATCTGCGCAGACGCAAGCGCCGCAATCC